>CAYWMR010000301.1:0-6280 GCA_964458965.1 uncultured Occallatibacter sp.
CGCCCATCGAGCTGCGCGAGCGAATCGCGATCTCGCGTGACGATTTGCCCGAGACCACGCGCGCTCTGGCGTCAGTGCCGGGCGTAAGCGAATGCATGATTGTCTCCACCTGCAACCGTGTGGAGTTGCTGGCCGCGACCGAATCTGACGTTGATTTGACTGGCTTTCTCCATCAGCATTTCGGGCTCGACCCGGCCCTGCTTGCGCCCCACATCTACCAGCACCGCGACCGCGAGGCGGTAAGGCATCTGTTCCGCGTGGCCGCGAGCCTTGACTCCATGGTTGTGGGCGAGCCGCAGATTCTTGGTCAGGTGAAGGAGGCGTTTGCAGTAGCGCGGGAGTCCGGCACTGTGGGCGGGCTGCTCGACCATCTGCTGCAAAGCACATTTGCCGCGGCCAAAAAGGTAAGAACGGAGACTGAGATTGGTTCGAATTCCGTCTCCATTGCCTCGGTGGCGGTGGATCTGGCGCGCAAGATATTCGGATCGCTGCAAGGGCGGACCGTCTTCCTGGTAGGCGCGGGTAAAATGAGCGAACTTGCCGCGCGGCACCTGGTGCAGCAGGGGGCGGGAACCATTCTGGTAACCAACCGCACCTACGAGCGAGCCCGCCGGCTGGCAGAGGAGTTTCATGGCTCCGTGGTTCCGCAGGTGGTTCCCTTTGAAAAGCTGTACGAGACAGCTTCGAGCGCCGACATCGTGATCAGTTCGACCGGCGCGCCGCACCCTATTTTCCGGCGCGAGCATGGGCAGAAGTTCATGCAATTGCGCCGGAACCGGCCTATGTTCTTTATCGACATTGCCGTCCCGCGAGATGTTGAGCCGGCCATGGGGAAGCTGGAAGGCATCTTTGTCTACGACATCGACGATCTTCAGCAAGTGGCTGCAGCTCCCCTGGTGGAGCGGAGCCGGGAGGCCAGCAACGCCGAACCGCTGATCGCCGGCGAGGTGGAGCGGTTCCAGCAACGGCAACGCACGGTGACTACGGCCGGACCCGCGATTGTGGCGTTGCAGCGGCATGGAGAGCAAATACGGCAGGCGGAGTTACGGCGGGTGCAGGCGCGGCTGGGCCCGCTGACCAGCGAACAAACCGCTGCTGTGGAGGCGCTTACGCGTGGACTGATGAACAAGTTTCTCCATCCGCCGATGCAGGCGCTGAAGCAGGCCGCACGGGAAGGCAACACGGCCCGCCTCGACGCACTGTGCGAAGCGTGGCAAATTGAACCCGCCGCCGATGCGGACCAGCCTGCTGCCGCATCGGCTCAAGAAGCCGGTGAGGAGGTCCGCCGATGAACCTGCGCATTGGAAGCCGCGGGTCGCAACTGGCGCTGTGGCAGGCCCACCACATCGCAGGCCTTCTGCGCGCTGAGGGCCATTCGGTTGAAATCGAAATCATCAAGACCACCGGGGACCGCCTGCAGGAGGTTACGTTCGCGCAGGTGGGCTCAAAGGGCATGTTTACCAAGGAGATCGAGGAGGCGCTTGCCGCGGGACGGGTCGATCTGGCGGTGCACTCGCTAAAGGACCTGCCCACGGAACTGCCGGCTCCCTTTGTTCTGGCCGCTACGCCTGTTCGCGTCGATCCGAGGGATGTGTTTGTTTCGGTTCATTATCCGAATGTTGCCTCATTGCCTCCCGGCGCCCGCGTGGGAACAAGCAGCCAGCGACGGCGCGCCCAGTTGAAGGCGCTGCGGCCGGACATTGAGGCAGTTGAGTTTCGCGGCAATGTGGATACGCGCCTGCGCAAGCTGGCGGAGGGTCAGGTCGACGCAATTCTGCTGGCGGCGGCTGGGCTTGATCGGTTGGAGAAGACCGAATGGGTGCGGGAGCGGCTCGATCCGAAGGACTTTTGTCCGGCTGCCGGGCAGGGTTCGCTGGGGATTGAGACGCGCAAAGACGATGTGGCAACCATAGCGGCGGTTGCGTTCCTTGACGATGCTGCAACCCGGTTTGCCGTGAGTGTGGAACGGGCGGCTTTGGCTGCGCTGGGCGGCGGATGCCAGGTTCCTATCGGGATTCATTGCCGGGGTGGGCGGGATGGAAGCGGCGAATCATACGACGAGGTATTTGCTGTTGTGGCCGACCCGGCTACGGGCGAGGCGGTGCGCATATTCCATCGCACCCGGCACGGAGATTCCAATCCCGCTGAACTTGGACGCGTGGCGGCCACCATGCTTATCGAGGCTGGCGCGGGGCCGCTGCTTGAGGCCGCGGGCGAGGTTTCCGAATGAAATCGCCTGCGCTGGGTGGACGCCGGGTGCTGGTCACTCGCGCGCAGCATCAGGCCGGGAAGCTGAGCGAAGGGTTACGTGCGCTGGGAGCTGAGCCGGTGGAAGTTCCGGTGCTTGAGATACGGCCGCCGGAGTCGTATGCGGCTCTGGATGCGGCGCTTGAGCGGCTTGAGCGATACGATTGGTTGATTCTGACGAGCGCAAATGCGGTCAAGGCAATCAGCGAGCGGGCATCCGTTTTGGAGATTAATTTTCCGCAGCCGCACTCGCTTGAGATTGCCGCAGTGGGTCAGGCAACCGCAGCGGCTGCCCATCGAGCAGGACTGAGGGTGGCGTTTGTCCCGGAAGACTACGTGGCTGAGGATCTGGTGGCAGGTTTGCTGGAAGGCGTGGGACCAAAGGCGGTTGGGCTGCGAGTTCTGCTGGTGAGGGCTGCGATTGCACGGGATGTGATCCCGGATGCTCTGCGGGAAGCGGGCGCTCAAGTGGATGTGGTGGATGCCTACCGGAACATTCTGCCGGAGGCTGCGCCGGAGCAGCTACGCGCGGCACTGGAGAAGGGAATTGATGCGGCGACGTTCACCAGTTCCTCGAGCGTGACTCACCTGGCGGAGGCGGCTGGTGTGGCGGGGGTTGGGTGGCCGTTTGCTGGGGTTCCTGCGGTTTCGATTGGGCCGATTACGAGCGGGACTTTGCGGGAATTGGGGTGGGAGCCTGCTATTGAGGCGAATCCTTCGGATATTCCGGGGCTGATTGCCGCGGTAGTGCATTTGTTCCAGAGCTAAGCCGCCACCCTTTCGCTTCTTCACTGCTTCTTACGACTGCCACGTTTTGTCCTTGGAATGGCAGAGCTGTTCCAGGTTGCAGCGGTCGCATTTGGGCTTTCGTGCTTCGCAGACCTGGCGGCCAAGATGAATGATCTGGTGCGAGAAGTCGATCCAGCGATTCTGAGGAATCACGCGCATCAGATCTTGCTCCACCTTCTCGGGTGTGTCCGCTTTTGCCAGGCCGAGGCGGCGCGCGATGCGGAAGACATGCGTGTCCACCACAACTCCTTCGGCCTTGCCGAAGCAGACTCCAAGGACGACGTTGGCGGTCTTGCGGGCGGCGCCGGGAATGGTAATGAGCTCGGCCAGGGTTTGAGGAACTTGACCGGCGAAGTCCGCAACCACCTTGCGCGCGGCTCCCTGAATCGACTTTGCCTTGTTGTGGAAGAAGCCGGTTGTGCGGATCAGGGCTTCGAGTTCCGGCAGGGTCGCCATGGCCATGGCAGGCGGGTCGGGGTAGCGGCGGAACAACTCGGGCGTGACGATGTTTACGCGAACGTCGGTGCATTGCGCGGAAAGGATGGTTGCGACCAGCAACTCCCACGGCGAGCGATGGGTGAGCGCGCATTTGACGTTGGGATAGGCTTCGTCGAGGGCCTTCAGAATTGCGGCTATCCGGTCGGGCGCGAGATCTCCCCGGCGCATGGACTTGCGGGGCTTGGCCTTCGGCTGTTTGGTGGCGGCCGGTTTCTTCGCTGACTTTGGATTTGGCATGAGTTCAACCCGTAGAGTAACTCACAAAGGTCTCCGATGGTGAGGGGAAGTTGGTTCGGCAATCGGAGGAATCGTCTTGAATTCGTTTTGGGGTTAAAGGTTTTTTAGAAAGTGGCTAGAGAGAAAGCAGCACTTTGCCGATAGGCTACTTGGATTGGCCGCGCATCGGGTTAGTGCGAGCAGGGCTCATCCAGGGGCAAATGATCTCGTTAAAGAAGTATCTCGATTCCCCTCAGATTGACACCACCACCGACGCCGAGCCGGCTCAGGAAGATCTTCTTTCTGTTGCCGTGGCGGCGTATCGCGCATCCCTTGTCGAGATGGGCAATTGCAGTTTGTGCGCCTGCCAACCCGTTGGGAAGGAACTGAAGGCCAGCCTGGACAAAATCGAAGCCAGGCTTTCGCGGGATTCAAGCCGAGAGGCGTTGGAGTCGACGGAGAGAAGCGTCCGCCAGAACTTGCAGGATTGGGGCCAGCGCACAGCCGGTCATTATCGCCGAAAGACCGAAGAAGTGCGGGAATTGCTGATTGTAATGGCCCGCACAGCCGAGTCGGTGGGGGCACGAGACGCGCGTTGTTCCGGGCAGATGAACGATGTTACAGCCAGGCTTCAGCGAATCGCGACGTTGGAAGACTTGACGGAGATTCGCTCCTCCATCAAGGCCAGCGCGGTGGAGTTGAAGACCTCAATCGATCGCATGGCGACCGAGGGCAAGGCTCTTGTTGAGCAGCTTCAGGCACAGGTCTCGACCTATCAAGTCAAGCTGGAGGAGGCCGAAGAGGTTGCTTCTCGCGATGCTCTGAGCGGGTTGCGCAGCCGTCTTTTCGTGGAAAACCAGCTTGAGCGCCGGATTGCAGCCAATGTTCCGCTGTCGGTGGCCATTGTCGACATCGACGGATTCAAGAAGGTGAACGACGATCATGGACACTTGGTGGGCGATGAGTTGCTGAAGCAGTTTGCCACCGAGTTGCAGTCGGCATGCCGTTCCAAAGACGTAATCGGACGCTGGGGCGGGGACGAATTCATCATTCTGCTGGATTGCGGGAGTTCGGAGGCGAGCGCACAGATCGATCGCCTGAGGAATTGGATTTGCGGAAGTTACACGCTTCAGGGACGATCCGGCCCCTGCAAGCTTCGGGTGGACGCCTCGATTGGCTTCGCTGAACACCGAAGTGGCGAATCAATCAAGGGAGTCCTGGCTCGTGCCGACGCTGCAATGTACCGGGACAAGGCGGAATCCCGCGCTCGCAGGAAGGCGTCGAGAGCCATCGGTGGATAAGGGCTTTCTGCGCTAAAAAGCGCGAAGCAGAGTTGGCATCCTGGCGGTCCCAGAACCGCGTTCAGCCACGACTGCTTGATTTTCTGTGCCATCCATCACACACCGATGTTCATTGGCTTTTTTCAGGACACTCTTTCCCCTCAAACCCACTCCCGGAACCCCCTCCCCTTCTTTCCCATTTCCAATCTTGAGTTCTTCCCCATCTCGCGAGAAGGTGGAGGGGTACCAGTTGTTAGCACACGCTAAGGCTGGGGGCTGGAAGACAAGTTTGAACGAGATTTGGTTGGGCAGGCAGGCGGTACAAGGCAATGACGCCGCCAGAAAGAAAGGGTGCCATGAGGCTATTGATCGCTGAAGACGACAAGGCGCTGGGGATGTTTGTGAGCCGGGGGCTGGAGGCCGATGGACACCGCGTTCATCTGGTTCACGATGGGGGGGCGGCCATCGAGGCATTCCGCCAGGAGCTGCCGGATCTGACCATCCTGGATCTGAACATGCCCGTCAAGGACGGCGAGCAGGTGCTGCAGGAGCTGCGGGCTCTGGAAGCGGACCTCCCGGTTCTGGTCCTGACGGCACGGCAGGAGGTTGACATGCGGGTCCGTTGTCTCGACCTGGGGGCCGACGACATGATGATCAAGCCCTTCAGCCTGCACGAACTGCGGGCGCGCTGCCGGGCGCTGCTTCGCCGCAAGAGGGAGGCGAGGCTGCAGTTGCGGGCCGGGGATCTCGAACTCGACCGGATGGATCACACGGCCCGCCGCGGATCGCAGGGAATCGTGCTCACCAACAAGGAGTTTGCATTGCTCGAACACCTGATGCTCAATCGTGGCCAGTGTGTTTCACGGGTCGAACTGCTGGATTCGGTGTGGAACCTTGAGCCGACCCAAACCACCAACATTGTGGATGTTTACGTGAATTATCTGCGCCGCAAGCTCAAGGATCCCGCCCCCGGCCAACTGATCAGGACGGTGCGCGGACATGGCTACACGGTGCCCTCTGAAGCCGACCTGGCGCTTTCGCCGGCTTCCATCCAGCCAGTCGCATCGGCTAGGCCCGCGGCAATCGGCGCGGTCTCTTAAACGCACTCATTTTCATCCACTTTCATTGGTAAGGAGATCTCCCATGCAGCCCATTCCAGTTACCGCACTTGCAAGTTCAAGCCGCCCCCGTCAGCGCACCGCCCTGGTAGCCAGCAGCGATTCGAGTTTTCGCCAGCGCCTTTCCGACAT
>CAYWMR010000302.1:0-6278 GCA_964458965.1 uncultured Occallatibacter sp.
CGCCCTCCGCGATCTCGACAAACGCGCCGAACTGCGCCGTCCGCAGCACCTTGCCATGAACCACGTCGCCCACCCGGTGCGCCGCGAAGAAGCTCTCCCAAACGTCGGGCTGCAACTGTTTGATGCCTAGGCTAAGACGGCGGTTCTGCGGCTCCACGCCCAGAACGACTGCCTTCACCTTTTCACCCTTCTTCACCACTTCTGATGGATGCTTGATGCGCTTGGTCCAGCTCAAATTCGACACATGAACCAGGCCGTCGATCCCATCTTCAATCTCAATGAAGGCGCCAAAGTCAGTCAGGTTGCGCACCCGGCCCTCAACTACCGTCCCGGCCGGATACCGCTCGGTCAGGTTCTCCCACGGGTTGTCGAGCAACTGCTTCATGCCCAGTGAAATGCGGCGATCCGCCGGATTCACGCTGAGTACAACAGTCTCCACTTCGTCGGCCGGCTTCACCAGCTTCGATGGATGCTTCAGCCGCTTCGACCAGGTCATCTCAGAGAGATGAACCAGGCCCTCAATGCCCTGCTCAAGCTCAACAAACGCGCCGTAATCCGTAACCGAAAGCACGCGCCCCTTCACGTGCGCGCCCACCGGGTAGCGCTCCGTTGCATCGAGCCACGGGTCGGGCGTCAACTGCTTGAAGCCAAGCGAAACCCTCTGCTTATCCTTGTCGAACTTCAGCACCTTCACCTGGATCTCGTCGCCCACGTTTACCAGATCGTGCGGGTGCGTCAGGCGGCCCCAGCTCATATCGGTAATGTGCAGCAGGCCGTCGATTCCGCCGAGGTCCACAAATGCGCCGTAGTCGGTCAGGTTCTTCACCGTGCCGGTCAGGATGGCGCCCTCGCCCAACTGCTCCAGCGTGCCGGACCGCTTGGCGTTCTGCTCTTCTTCCAGAATCTCCTTGCGGCTCACAACAACGTTGCCGCGCTTCTTGTTCAGCTTGATTACGCGGACTTCGATCTTCTGGCCCAGATAACCATCCAGGTTGCGAACTGGGCGAATCTCCAACTGCGATCCGGGCAAAAATGCCTTCAGCCCGATATCGACTGTCAAGCCACCCTTCACCCGGCTCACCACCGTGCCTGTCACTGGCGTCTTGTCGGCCGCAGCCTTTTCTATCACGTCCCAAACACGCAAACGCTGCGCGCGCTCGAAGTTGACAAGATACCCGCCTTCGGGCTCTTCGCGCTCAATCACTACGTCGATTACGTCGCCCGGCTGGAAGCGAACCGCACCGGTGTGATCCAGCACCTGCTCCAGGGGCACAAGGCCTTCTGACTTCAGCCCGACATCGATGACCAGGTGCTTTTCCGTCTGCTTGATCACAGTGCCGGATACAACCTTGTCACCGTACGCTTCAACGGCGGCTGCCTCGGCTGCCTGCTCCCGCTCAAACGCGGCCAGAGCTGCTGAAAAGTCATCCATGGTCTCAGCGCCGTGCGGCTCATGCGCCTGCGCGGCTGCGGAAACGGGCGCGGCCGGTGAACTAGCTACTGCCGGAACTTCAACTTGCTCCGCGGCCACCGGAGCCACTGGCGCATCCTCTACCGCGGCTTCGGCAGCGGTCAACTCCACCTCCGGCGCAGCTTCAACCGCAAGTTCGGGTTGCGCGGACTCTTCCGTTACAACTACGGGCGCGAGCGCGGCCTCAACTGCGGGTTCCACAATCGTGGCTGTCTCCACAGGCGCGGCCTCGGCTACAGGCTCGGTTGGGGCATCGGCGTCCAGCGCGTTAACTTCGGCAACTTCAGCGTTTTCGGTGTTGGACGTGGATTCATACAACGGCTGCTCAAGCTCCGTCGCAGGCTCTAATACTGTGGCTTCCAAGTGGGTGTTCAGGGTTATGCTCTCTGGTTCGGGATTAAGGACGTTTGGCATCACTGCGGCTCCGCAATTCCTTGCACTCGCGGCCGGCGCGCGCCTGCCGCTGAGGGTGGCTTCCATGCTGCGATTGCCGCATGCCGGGAAACCTTGGGCCGTGGCCTCCAATCGAAATCTGTGCATCCCGAATGCGTCTTCACGGAGTACCGTCCCCCCAGCCGTTTACGCTGGCATGGAAAGCGATTGGTCTTCGTGGGAAACACCCGGCAGGCAACTGTTCGCTGGAGGGCGACCGCAGCCCCTGCTGGAATCCGCGCAGAAGGCTACGCTCACGAGTGTAGCAACCTCTGCTTTCCCGCGTCAATCCAACAGCTTGGCCATGACGCGGTTTGCAATAGCAAATTCACATTCGCCGTTGCGAACCAATGGAGTTAGTCCCGCTCCCGCCCTCCAGCGCCCGCCTGACTCATTGTCCCGCAAGGTGGGAAATCGCCTGCGCATTTTGCCGTCGGCCGGAAGCCTATACTGTCTTTAACGGCACGACCCGCATGGATTTTCTCTTTACACCCTGGCGCTATACCTACGTCACCTCGGCGGATACCGATGCGCGCCCCGGCGTTCCGTCCAAATTGGCCGCTTGGCCTGGCGACATGCGATGCGTTTTCTGCAACCTCATTGCTTCCATCGACTTCGCCATCGCCAACGGCATGAGTCCAGATCAGGCCGAAGCCGCCGGTGGTCTGGTCCTGCGCGCGAAACATTGCTTCATCTGCCTCAACGCCTACCCCTACAACAGCGGCCATGTACTGGCCATGCCCTATGCCCACATCGACCGTTTGGCCGCCTTGCCCGTCGATGCGGCCCACGAACTGATGGACCTGGCACAGCGGACGGAGCGGGTTCTTCAAAGCCTCTATCGCCCACACGGCTTCAACTTTGGCCTGAACATCGGCAAAGCAGGCGGAGCCGGCGTCGCTGGCCATATTCACCTCCACGCCCTGCCCCGCTGGGCCGGCGACACCAACTTCATGACCACCTTAGGCGAAACCCGTGTACTTCCGGAAGACCTGGAAACCACCTGGAAGCGTATGCGCGAAGCGTTTGCGGATGAGCGGAGTTAGGTCCCGTCCCCTCGGCGGATGTCCGTTTTCATTCTTGCGGAGGGAGCAGTGGCCTTCAGGCCCCTGGATGGTGGCTTGCAACGAAATTGGCTTTAGCCACGGGCCTTTCTTTGAGATCAGCGATTAAGACCCGGAGCTAAACGCCTCCAATCGATCCGCTGTATTCTGTGTCTTGAACGCCCCTGATCGCTCCGCCATTAATCCGCATCGCCGCCCTCGTTTACCTCAGCCGTCAGCGCCAGACCTGGCTCCTCGACGCCCGCCGTATCCAGCAGATTCCGCGGCAGCGCCTTCCCCGTCCGCACACCCAGCCCCTTCAGCATCTCCACCTGTCGAATCAGATTCCCGCGCCCTTCGCTAAGCTTCTTCATCGCGTTCCCATAGCTCTGGTCCGCGGAGCGCAGGCTCTTGCCCACAGCCTCAAGATCGCCTACAAAACCTACAAACTTCTCATATAACTCGGCCCCCCGATTCATAACATCCTGCACGCTGCGCGCCTGTAACTCCTGCTGCCACAAGTTATCCACAATGCGAATCACAAACAACAGTGTCGTCGGCCCAACCAGCAGGACCTCCCTTTCGTATGCGTAGCGCCACAGACCCTCATCCTCATGCAGCGCCACCAGGAATGCCGGTTCGATAGGCACAAACATCACCACAAAATCCGGCGTATCAAGGCCGCCCAGCTTGTGATATCGCCGCCCCGCAAGCTCCTCAATGTGCCCGCGCATACTGGCCAAATGCCGTTTGACCGCGGCCTTGCGGTCTTCTTCAGTCGCCGCATTCACCGAATCGGCGTATGCATTCAACGACACCTTGGAATCGATGACCAGGTGCCTGCTGCCCGGCAAGTTCACAATCACGTCCGGGCGCGACTTCCTTTGCCGCTCGTCCCCGTTTCCAGCCGCGTCAAACGTCTCCTGCACGCGGAACTGTTCGCCTTCACGCAGCCCAGCCTTCTCCAGCAGGTTGCGCACAATCAGCTCGCCCCAATCGCCCTGAGCCTTCGACGATCCCCGCAGCGCCGTGGTCAAATTGCGCGCTTCTTCCGTCAGTTGCTGATTCAGGTTGCCCAGCGTGCCTACCAGCGTCTCCAGCTTGGTAACGCCCTTCGTTGAGTCGGTCTGCGCTTCCTCAACCTTTTTGCGAAACTCCTCGATCTGCGTCTTCAGCGGCGTCAGCAGGTTCCCAAGCTCTTTCTGGCTGCCCTCTGAAAATGTCTTCGACTTCTTCTCCAGAATCTCACCAGCCAGCGCCTCGAATTGATTGGCCAGCGTCTGCTTTGCCGACTCCAGCAAAGCCAGTTTCTCCGCCAGATTCTGCCGCTCGTTTCTGAGCTCGGCTTCCAGTTCGCTGATGCGGGCCGTTAACCGGCTCTCTGATTCACCCTTCTTCTGCAACTCCTCCCGCAGCCCGTCCTTTTCAGAAGTCAATTGCACAATCGTCTTTGCCCGCTCGCCAGCCAGTGAAGCAAACCCTGCCCTGCCGGCCGACTCACCCTGCGCCTGCGTCAGTTCTCCCCGAACCGAAGTTATCTCAATCGCCTGTTCCTCAACTCGCCGCTCCAATCGCTGTCTTTCCCACTTGGCAATCGAGTGCCGCAGCCAGAAACCAACAAGTATTCCCACGAATGCAGCAACAATTCCAGCAATTACACCCTGCATCTTCCCATCCTCTTCCCACTTCGCCTAATGTACGCCTTCCACCTGTGCATTTCCCACCATTTCCCCGCGCACTTCTAATCCCTCATCCCTATTCCCTGTTCCCTAATCCCTGTTCCCTATTCCCTCGTCCTTTACACACCCCCACCCGACCGATAAACTTGATATTCGGGGCTGCGCGCTTTTTTTTGGCGCACATGGTTGTGTTCCCCTGCCTCGTGCCGTTATCGTAGGCTGGCGGCACTTGATTGAACTGTAACCCCCGTTCAACACTTGAATTGAAAAGAAATACCGAGGAGAAGATGGCATGGCAGTTGAAGAGAAAGTGAAACAGATTATCGTCGAGCAGTTGCAGGTGGACGAAGCCGAGGTTACCCCCGGCGCCAGCTTCCAGGAAGATCTGGGCGCGGATTCCCTCGATGTCGTCGAACTGGTCATGCAGTTCGAAGAGGCTTTCGATCTTGAGATTCCAGACGAAGACGCCGAGAAGATCAAGACCGTAAAGGACGCCATCGACTACATAGAAAAGAATGCGAAAGGCGGCAAGTAGCCCTTGTCCAACCTGTCCCGCAGAGTCGTTGTCACCGGACTCGGCCTGGTGTGTGGCGTGGGCAACACCGCTCCTGAAGTTTGGCGGCAGCTACTCGCCGGCGCCAGCGGCATGGCGCCCATTCACGGATTCGACACCACCGGGTTCCCGGTTACATTCGCCGCCGAGGTCAAGAACTTTGACCCCCTAAACTTTGTGGATAAAAAAGAGTCGCGCAAAATGGGGCGATTCATTCACTTCGCCTTCGCCGCTGTCCAGGAAGCGATCGCTCAATCGGGTCTCCAGATTACTCCGGAGATAGCCGATCGCGTGGGAGTCTTCATCGGGTCGGGCATCGGCGGCTTCGAGATTATCGAACGCGAACACTCCAACCTGCTTGCAGGCGGACCGCGCAAAATCTCGCCGTTCTTCATTCCCGCGGTCATCGTTAACATGGCGGCCGGGCAAATCAGCATCCGTTACGGCGCCAAGGGGCCCATTTCGGCCACCGCCACAGCCTGCGCCACCAGCGCCAACTCCATCGGCGATTCGGTGCGAATGATTATGCACGGCGACGCGGATGTAATGATTGCCGGCGGCGCGGAAGCCTCCGTTACAGCGCTCTCCGTGGGTGGTTTTGCCGCCATGCGCGCCCTTTCCACGCGCAACGACGAACCCACCAAAGCCAGCCGCCCGTTCGACAAAGACCGCGACGGCTTTGTCATCGGAGAAGGCGCGGGCATTCTAATCCTTGAAGAGTTGGAGTTCGCCAAAGCCCGCGGCGCAAACATCCTGGGAGAGATTATCGGCTACGGCATGAGCGCCGATGCCTACCACATGACGGGAATTGCGCCGGAGGGCCAGGGCGCGCAGCGCGCCATGAGAGCGGCTCTCAAAGATGCCGGAATTCAACCGGAAGAGGTGGGCTACGTAAACGCCCACGCCACGTCCACTCCAGCCGGCGACGGCAACGAGTCGCGGGCTATCGAAGTCGTGTTCGGCGAACACGCCCTCAGCCACAAGCTCAAGATAAGCGGCACCAAATCCATGACCGGCCATCTGCTAGGCGGCGCGGGCGGACTCGAAGCCGGCATCACCGTGCTGGCGCTCGTCAACCAGCAGCTTCCGCCCACCATCAA
>CAYWMR010000303.1:0-6265 GCA_964458965.1 uncultured Occallatibacter sp.
TATAACCCGCTGCGCGCCCACGGCATCAATCCGTCATCGCGGGTTGGCATTGTGGGAATCGGCGGCCTGGGGCATATCGCGATTCAGTTTGCGCGAGTCTTCGGCGCTGAAGTGACGGCCTTCTCCACTTCGGCAAACAAAGAGGAAGAGGCGCGGGCATTGGGCGCGCACCACTTTGTCAACAGCCGCGAATCGAAAGCGTTGAAGGAAGTGGCCGGCACCCTGGACCTGGTTTTGACCACCGTCAATGCCGATCAGGATTGGGGAATCTATATTCAAGCGCTGCGGCCTACCGGGACGCTGTGCTTTGTGGGCGTTCCTCCGTCGCCGGTCTCGGTTCACGCCTTTCCGCTCATCTCTGGCCACAAGACCATTACCGGGCGCAACACGGGCAGCCCCTGGCAGTTGAAAGAGATGCTCGACGTAGCCGCGCGTCACGGCGTGAAGGCTCAGGTTGAATTGTTCCCCATGGCCAAGGCGAACGACGCCATCGACAAAGTGAAAAAGAACAAGGTGCGCTACCGGGCCGTGCTGGCGAATTAGAACAGCGACCGTTTGAATGGTGCTCTCCCAGGTCTCAGAATCGAGACCTGGGGCACCCACCTTTTCATTCAACGCTCAATTCCCTTTTGCGCCCAACGATTTCTCGGTGGATGCCTTGAGGCTGGTGGAGACGTGGGCCAGCAGGTCGCTCGGGTGAACCGGCTTGTCGAGCAATTCAAAGGTATGTCCAGCGCTGTTGGCCCGGGCCAGCAGCCCGGCTGTGGCAGCCTTGCCTGAGAACAGCAGAATCCTGCAATCCGGAATCTTCTCGCCTATCGCAATTGCCAGTTCGATCCCGCTCATTCCCGGCAGCACCACATCGGTTATAAGCATCTCCGGCGGTACCAGGAGCGCGGTTTCAAATGCGGTTTCCGCATCGTAGGCCGCGATGGCGGCATAGCCGCACCGGTTCAGGATCTTTACCAGCGAGTCGGCAATGGCGCTTTCGTCGTCCACCACCAGTACAACCGGGCGAGTGGCTTCTCTGTCGTCCGGCGCCCCAGGCCGCGGCACTTCGGCAATCGGCACAGTTGGAAAACTCGTTGACCGGCTGGGTTGAGAGATGGGCAACGTTCCATTCGGATTTCTTTCCATATGTTCCCTTCGTTTATCCAACTACAATCTTGCCAACCGGGCATACAAGACAAGTCACACGCCCAAGCACCGGTGCATTTGGATCGATCAAAATCTGATCCTGAACCAATGGCACCTGGTGAACGCCGCAAACGGGTATTTTTGAATCCTTGATTTGAAAACACATTACTGGCATTTGCTTTTCCATTCTGAGCCCAACTTCCTGCGATCCAAGGCCGTCTTAAACCTTCGGCAAAACGTGCGGCGGGCAGAACCAAAAATGGAAAGCCAAGCCGGAATCGCTGCGTGGAAGTAACCTTACTAGTCAAACCTAGCAGGGTTTTTTGGTTAGGTGTCACTTCTTTCTCGTGCGCGCTAACTCTTTACATTCAGTGGTTTATAGGGACAATCAGAGGGTTGGGAGTTCATGCGCAGCAATGGGAGAATTCTCGTTCGCGCCTTGCTAATTGTGAATCCCACCAGTATTCTGTTAATTGAAGGATAGTTTTGCGGCAGTTTAGCAATACGTTAAGCGCACGCTTCCTTTGATTGAATGCCGACCTGAAAGGGGGGACGGACATGGGGAGCAGTTCAGAGTCCAATGCGGCGCCAATGAAATTTCAGTCCATCTCTCAGGTGGATGTCCCGAAGGGCCGGGATGGAAAGCACAAGCAGATTGTGACTCAGTTGCTTAGCGACATCGATCAGTTGGCGGTCGGCTCGGCGCTGAAGATACCGCTAGCCGATTTGCCCGACACGAAAGAGAACATCCGTTCCGCGCTGAACCGCGCCACGAATTTCAGGGGACTTGAGGTGGCCACGTCCAGCGACGCCGAATTCCTGTATGTGTGGAAGGTTGATCACGCAGGCTGATCGGGATGCTTCTGAGCCAACATTCCCTCAGTTTCCCCCGCTGAAACTCAGACTCGCATACGACAATCGATCATGACCTCTGTCCGCATCGATAAGTGGCTTTGGGCCGCGCGCTTCTTCAAAACGCGTTCGCTTGCCTCAAAGGCCTGCGATCTGGGCCGCATTCACTCGAATGGCATCCAGGCCAAGCCGGCGCGCGAGGTCCGCGTGGGCGACATGCTGACGGTGAGGAACGAAGGCGGCGAGTTTGTTGTCGAGGTGCTGGTGCTCAGCGAGATGCGCGGACCGGCCGCGGTGGCGCAGACGCTCTACCGCGAGACCGAGGCGAGCATTGGGGCGCGACTCAAGCTGGCGGCGGAGCGCAATGCGATGCAGGAGTTCGCGCCGCTTCCGGAGCGTCGCCCGTCAAAGCGCGACCGGCGGCGGATTATTCAGTTTCGCGGCGAGCGGTGAGGGTTGCGAAGATCGGAAACCCATGGCATCCTCGTCAGGCTCGTCAGGTTTGTTTTTGACAAACATTTCGTGTTGGGGCAAACTGGAAACAGATAGGTAAAGCCCGGAGGTCGTGCAACCTCCGGGGTAGTGAGCGTTACCTGTTCAGCAACACTCGGATCAGAACTGCCAAGGCCGCCAGGGATCGCCAATCGAGCACGATCCTGATGACCACCTGGAGCCGTGAAGGCTCTTTTCTGGGCATTTCCGCCCTCACCTCCTCACATCGGTCGGTCCTGAGGCCGCCCACGGCCTCAGGATCTCACCGATCCTGTAACCGCTGCACCTGTGAAGAGGAGAACTACCCGCCATTCTAGTTCAAAAACTCGCCGCCGCGCGCTGCAGGTGGATATGGGACGCGGATTCGCTCAATGTTGAGCGGAAGGCGAGTCTTCGCTCACAGCCCAGTAGCTGCTTCTCGCGGTAACGCTAAGGTCCGGATAATCCTTGAGCCGCAGTTGAATCGAATGAAACCCCACGTGAGGCGACTGCGGGTGAAAGCTCAGCATGTACCGATTGGGCACGTGGTTTGAGATTGTGGCCAGGTCGCGTTCCAGGCTCCTGGCGTCGGTGAGCTTGTAGTATTCGCCCCCGGTGAGACGGGCAACAGTCTCCGGAATATTTTGCTTCAGGCCGTCGGTGGCCTGGATGGCAGCCATTTTGGCCAGCGCCAGCGGTGGCAGTAGCTGGGTGAGGCAGTCATAGAACTGGATAGCCTTGTTGGTGGTGGCGTCGGGATCTGGGTTGGGGTCCTTGCCCATGCATCCATGAGGCGGGTTGGGGTGGGGATTCTCCAGCCCGAGGCCGACCGGCTGGGTCGGCAGTTCCCTGGCCGCGTAATGCGCTGCCTCCGACGTTCCGGTGGAGAAGGCGATGGAATAGATGATGGTGTTGGTGTCGGTGACAGCGCGGAGAGCGCGATCGAGCGTGAGATGGCTGCCGCGGTCGAGCGTTTCGCTGATCATCAAAATGGCGCGCCGGTACCTCTGGGGTTGGCCGCGCAGCAAACCCACGGAGTATCCCAGCGCGTCGAGGATTGCCGCGCCGTTGTCTCCCAGGGGGATGTCGTGCGCCGAGTGTTTCGCGGCACAGTTCTCCATGTGGTGTTGCCGCGTGCAGCCCGGCTGCAGACCGCTAATCGCCGCTGCCGCCGTGTCGATATCCGAAGTGAAATTCTGCAGCAGCGTTGGCTGGCTGTCAAACGTGACCACAGCAACCCGGTGAGGAACGTTGCCGACAATCGATTCGAGCATGGGCGCCAGCGGAGGAGCGATGGAGTTGTACTGGCTGAACTGGCGCGCGCCGGCGCCGCCGACTTCGATCACCACGACCAGCGCCAGTGGTTCGCCGTCTGACTCCTGCTCAAGCGCGAGGGTTTGCGGAACTCCGTCGTCGGTGAGCGTGAAGTCATCGGCCTTCAAGGTAAACACCGGCTCACCTTCGGCGTCGCGCACCAGCGTGGGAACCAGCACCACGGTTGTTTGAGTCCGGAGTTGCGCAGTGGGCGTTGCCTGGGCCTGCGCAAATGCCGCGGAGGTGAACAGCAGCGCTATTGTGGCGAACCGTTTCATTGAGCCGAACCTTGAAAGAAAGTATAGGAGGCAAGCATCGTGCCCGAATGCCCCCAACTTTAGTAGACTCAACGGCAGCATGTTTGTTTTCATCCCCGACCCATTTCGTATTCGCTCCGCATGGAGCCTGCTCACGTTCACTGCCCTGCTGGCCATTGCCGCAATGCGGCCGGGGCTTGCGCAGGGCACTCACGTTTGGACCCAGTCGCGAATCGAGGAGTTTGAAAAGGGCACGCCGCAGGGAGTCGCGCTGACGAGCGACGGCCATATCAACGAGGGACCGGCCTCAAACGAGGCGCTTACAACGCCATCGACATTTGTCTGGTCGGTTGCGGTGGACGCGACCGGCACAGCCTACCTGGGAACCGCCTCGCCGGCCACGGTGCTGCGCGTGGGCAAGGATGGCAAGCCGTTTACGCTCTTTGAGACCAGGGACCTGAGCGTCCAGGTCGTGCGGATCGCGCCGGACGGAGCGCTTTACGCGGCCACGCTGCCCAGCGGCAAGGTCTACCGCCTCAATCCCGCTGCGGCAACAAAGCAGGATGAGACCAGCGCCACAGTGGTCTTCGACGCCGGCAAGCTGGGCGCGGGAAAGCCCGCCGACGGAAAACCAGCGGAGGAGAAATCGACCGCCGAAAAGAGCGATGGAGCTACCCACTACATCTGGGATCTGGCCTTCGACTCGACCGGCCGGCTGTACATCGCCACGGGCGGCCCGGCGGCGGTGTATCGCGTGGACACAAGCGTGGCTGGGGGCAAAACGGGCGCGAAGCCGGAGCAGTTTTTCCACTGCGACGAACAGCACATCCGCACGTTGGCGTGGGACTTCCAGGGCAACCTGATTGCAGGCACTGACGGCAGCGGGCTGGTATACCGCATCAACGCGCAAGGCAAGGGCTACGTCTTGTTTGAGGCTCCCAGGCGGGAGATTACTGCCATCGCGGTGAGTGCAAACGGGACCATTTACGCGGCAAGCGTTGGCGACAAGAGCCGCATTCCGCTGCCTCCTCTGCCGGTGCAGAGTGGTGGAGGGGGCTCGATTACCATCACCGTGGTGCAGCCGGGATCGCTGCAGGCAGCCAACTCGAGCGCGTCCGCGCCGGAGGGGTCGGAGATCTATGCATTGGCCCCCGACCTTGAAACACGGCCGCAGGCGCCGCGCAAGCTGTGGGCCGGCAAAGACGAAGTTGTTTACGCACTGGCGGCGCGGAAGGACGGCCTGATCGCGCTGACCGGGAACCGCGGACGTGTGTTCAGAATTGCCGGCGATGGCGCCTATGCCGACGTGGCGCACCTGGATGCGCAACAGGGCTTGAGCCTTGCGGTTGCCGGCGGCCAGCAGGAGCCCGGAGGCCAGCATGAACCAGCCAGCCTGCTTATTGGGACGGGGAACACGGGCAAGCTTTTTCGCTTTGGGTCGACGGCTGAGAAACATGAGTACGCCAGCGATGTTCTGGATGCCGGTGCTCTGGCCCGGTTTGGCCGCATCGAGGTGCAGCCCGGCTCAAGCGGATATGAGCTGCTGACCCGCACTGGGAACGTGGAGCAGCCGGCGCGCGGGCGAAATGACTGGGGATGGTCTGACTGGCAGCCGTTGAAAGACGGGGCGGTGGCTTCTCCGGCAGGCCGCTACCTGCAATGGAAGGCCGTCCTGAGCGCAGGTGGAACGCTGGGCAGCGTGGGCGTGAATTACTTGCCCGTAAATGCCGCGCCTGTGGTGGACGAAGTGGTGGTGGCGCCTGGCGCGCGCGTGAATGCGCAGGCCCAGAATGGCCCACAGCCTCCGCCGGTCAACATTACGTTTCAATCCTCAAACACCGGCGGCGCAATGACATTCGATGCGGGAGCTACGTTGCAGGCCTTCAAAGACCGGACCGCCGTTACCGTGCGCTGGTCAGCCCACGACGACGACGGCGACGACCTGACGTTCGCTCTCTACCTGCGCGGGGACGGAGAGACAGTGTGGCGGCTGCTGAAGGATGGAATCACCGAAAAGTTTTATAGCTTCGACGCCACGCTGATTCCCGACGGCGGCTACCAGATCAAGGTGGTGGCGTCTGACGCGCCGTCGCACACGGCGGGCGATGCGCTCACCGGCGCAAGGGAGAGCGAGCGCTTCGAGGTGGATACCACGCCGCCGGTGGTGAGCGGGCTGAAGGCGTTGCAGGTGCAGGATCTCTTATGCAACGACGGCCCCTGTCCCCAGCCCTTCA
>CAYWMR010000304.1:0-6240 GCA_964458965.1 uncultured Occallatibacter sp.
GGAACGTGATGACCTGGGGCCAGTACAGCTTTCCCTTCATCCCCATGGTGGACCGCTACAAGTGGCTGGAGACGCGGCACATGGCGAACATAAGCGACCGCTGGAACCGCGACAAGACCGACGATCTGCAATTCGCGTTTTTCAACGGCGTGGGCTGGGAGAGCTGGGAGAATGTGTGGGGCATCTGGATCGGGATTACCCCGCGCGACGCAGAGGCCACGCGGCGCGTTGCAACCATTGAGCGCGCCGTTGCGCCCTTCCTGGTGAGCGCTGACTGGGAGCCACTTTATCCCATGCACAGCTATGGAGTGTTCGCGAGCCGCTGGCCGCTGGCCGCGGAGACCGTTTGGACCATCGTAAACCGGACCGGATACGACATTGATGGGCGACAGATGGACGTGGTTGCTACACCCGGAATGAGGTACTTCGATCTGTACCATGGGACCGAGCTGAAACCTGAGGCTGATTTGGGTTCCGGCAGCCCATATGCCGTGTTGAGCTTTGGTCTGGAGGCGCATGGTTATGGGGCGATTCTGGCTACGGCCGGGGAACCGAGTTCTGCCATCAAGGGGCTGATGCAGAGGATGGCCGCAATGACTAAAGAGCCGCTGGCCAGCTTCTCGCACGCGCCGGAAATACTGCCGCAGACTCTCGTCGAGATTCCGGCAACCGTTACGGCAAGCGAGGCGCCGGAGGGTATGGTGCGCATTCCCGGCGGCGAATTCGTGTTCAAGGTCGGCGGCACTGAGATCGAAGGAGGGGGAGACGCGGGCGTCGATGTGCAATATCCGTGGGAGGACACGCCGCGGCGTTTCCATGAGAAATTGATGCAGGTTGCGCCGTTCTTTATCGACAAGTATCCGGTGACCAACGCGCAATTCAAGCAGTTCCTCGACGCTGCCCATTACGTGCCTGAGGACAAGATCAACTTTCTCCGCGACTGGACCAACGGGGTATATCCCCAGGGTTGGGAGAACCGGCCTGTAACGTGGGTCTCGCTGGAAGACGCGCGGGCCTACGCAAAGTGGGCGGGCAAGCGCCTGCCTCACGAGTGGGAGTGGCAATTGGCCGCGCAAGGGACCGATGGCCGCGCCTTTCCATGGGGCGATGCATGGCAAGCGGCTAACGTTCCTATTCCGGCGATGGGGCGGACAATGCCTGGGCCGGACGCGGTGGACGCTCATCCTCAGGGGGCTAGTCCCTATGGTGTGATGGACCTGGTGGGCAACGTGTGGCAGTGGACGGACGAGTTCACGGATGAGCACACGCGAGCGGCCATTCTGCGCGGCGGAGATCATTATCAGCCGCAGGGTTCGATCTGGTATTTCCCGCAGGCCTATCGCAACGGCGAGCACAGCAAGTTGTTGCTGATGGCTCCTGGCTATGACCGCTCTGGAGGAGTTGGGTTCCGGTGCGTGCGCGATACGAAATAGATGGCTGGAGAGCCCGCGCAATTCAAGGCTGAGGTCCGCGCCGAGAGTAGCTAACCAGCTTCGCGCGCGCAGATTTCAAGTATCGCGCCACCGAACTTCTCCACCTTTGCTGGGCCCATGCCATCCACGGCCAGCAACTGATTGGGGTTTCGCGGCCGGGACTGCGCCAGGGCGTTCAATGTGCGGTCGTGCATAACAACATATGCCGGAACGCCAAGGCGCTTAGCCTCCGCGCTTCGCCAGGACTTGAGCCGCGCGGCCACAGCTTCATCCTCTGATGTCATTGGTGCTCGAGCCGCTGCACTGGACTCGGCCGCCTTCAGCATGCCCGTCTTCGGCGCTTCCGTCTTTACCGCCTTGGGCTTCCTGACTCGCGCCGGAGCGGCACTGCGGCCGCCGAACTCCTCCACCAGGCCATCGCTTATTAGCAACTCCACCGCTGTGTTTGGGCGCAGCTTCCGCCCCGCGTCTGTGAGCCTTACCTTGCGGAAGCGCCGCACCTCGCCGTCTTTCTCATACTCGGCATCTTCCATCTCGATCAAGCCGGCCTGCGCCATCGCTCCGAGCAACGCATCGTACTCGACGCGGCTCATTCGCCCCACTAGTTCGAGGCCTCGTTGCAGCGTTCCCGCGGCCTTGTAATCCACCGCTCGCAAATCGTCGGCAATGGCCTGCGCCAACTGGCGCTCGGGGGCCGTAGCCCGCCGGAACAGCCGTAGCACAGCGCCCGCCGGATCGCACACATCGCACACGCCGCATGGCCTGCTGGCGTCTTCCAAGTCCCCGAAGTGGCGCACCAGCGCCGACATCCGGCATTCGTTCTGGGTGGTAAATCGCAGCACCTTTTCGAACTGTTCCGCGCGGTGCTGAGCCTGGATCGAATAGGTTTTCTTCCAGCCGGGACCGCCTGCCCTCACGCTCCCGCCAAAGTCCATCCGGGCTCCGCCGTGGATCTCCAGTTTCTCCAGGGCCTTGTCGAACTCCTCCTCGTCCAGCCGGGACTTGGCTCGCAGCTCCTCCACTGGCTGCGGCTCTTCGGTGAGCACACGAAACACCTCCTGCAAGTGGTCGGTGGGAGGATAGTCGCGGCTGAGGAAGAAGTCGTGTGTGCGCTGGTCTGCGTAGCTGTGCATCAGGTAAGTGCTGCTCAAGGCGCCGTCGCGCGCGGCTCGCCCAATCTCCTGGTAATAGCCTTCAAGGGTACCCGGCAGCCCGGCGTGGATCACAGTGCGAATATCCGCCTTGTCGATTCCCATTCCAAATGCGATGGTCGCGACCACCACCTCCAGCTTGCCCGCCTGGAAGGCCGTCTGGACATTTTCCCGCGTTGCAGCATCGAGCCCCGCGTGGTATGCCGCAGCCGGAATGCGCCCGGCAAAGGCCGCATGTACTGAGCTTTCCGGATTCCTGGCCCGGTTCGAAGTTGTCAGCGACAACTCTTCCGCCAATTGCTCGGCGAGTTTCCTTGAAGTTGCATACACAATTGCCGGCCTTCGTGCCGGGTCAGCCAGCAATCCGCAAATAGCCCGGGCCCGATCGGGCACCGAAACTTCCACCACTTCCAGCCTCAGATTCTCGCGTCTGAAGCCGTGGATGAACTTGACCGGATTCACCATGCCAAGCTGCGCCACGATATCCGCCTGCACCGTTGGCGTTGCTGTAGCTGTCAGCGCCAGAACCGGAACACGCTCTGGGGCCGTTGCTTGATCGCTTTTTCCTGATGCCTGTTCCTTGCCCTCTCGCAGCCCCGGCAGATACTGCCCCAGCATCCGATAGTCGGGCCTGAAGTCGTGTCCCCATTGGGATATGCAATGCGCCTCATCAATGGCAATCAGCGCCAGTTGCCTCTTGGCCAGCATGTCAGGGAACCCCGGGACACGCAGCCGTTCGGGCGCAATAAACAGGAACTGCAAGCTTCCTTGCAGGTAATCCACGCATGCCTGGCGCGCCACGCTGCGGTCGAGTCCGGAGTGGATCCGCGCCACTTTCAGGCCGAGAGAAGTTAACTTGGCAGCCTGGTCGTCCATGAGGGCAATGAGCGGCGAAATGACCAGCGCCGTGCCCCCGCGCGCGATGGCCGGCAACTGGTAACACAGCGACTTGCCCGCCCCGGTCGGCATCACCAGCAGCAGATCGCGTCCGGCCAGGGCAGCTTCGCAAACCGCCAGTTGATTCGCGCGAAAACCGGCAAACCCGAAGACCGACCGGAGCAAGCCGGTCAGCGTTTCCGAATTGGAATGAGTCGTCAAAAGAAGTATGCGCGCCAATAGGATGGCCGCTGGTTCCAACTCTACAGGAGTTGCGTCGAGGAGGCATGACGACAGGTTTCGTTCGCGATACTACAGCGTGTTTCAAAAATGGCTGCGGAAATCGGAGAGGTCATCCCGCAGGGGTTAAAACCCCTCATTATTTCAGCGCTTTTCGGCACGACTGAAGTCGTGCCCTGATACAAAGCATGTTTTTAAAACACGCTCTACCTTTTTCCCTTTCGAATGTCTTTCTCTACGACTCAATTCAATTACTTCGCGCGTAATTCGATTACTTCAATCGAGTACGGGGGCACGGTATGAGTGAACTTTGCCGCGGCCCCTTGCAGCGCGGACTTGACTGGAACAACGCGAGTTGGATCAGCCAGCGTATTCGTCTCCGCCCGATTTGAGCCCGTGAGCGACACCAGTGTCCCGGTGGGTGCAATGTTGCTGACCCCAGTCAGGGCGATCTCTATCGGCTGCGCCGACGAAGATGCATTCACCAGCTTTAGATAGACCTCGCCCTTCGAGGGGTCACGCGTTACGGAATAGAACAACCGATCACTGCCGCCGGTAATGGAAGATGCCGGCACCTCTGTCCCCAGGTAGGTGCCAAACATGGACTGGGCATAATAACTTGGCGATCCATAGCTGGCGATCGCGTCGTACCCAATCAAGTTTGACTCCCATTGCATTCCACCGGGGTTTACATTCACGAACAGCGGAGCATAGGAAGCCATGACAATCAGGTCGCTGTTGCGCTCCATCCCGGTCATCCACGCGGCATCGCCGAGCGCCGCGCCCATGTTGGTCGTCGGAGCTCCCTCGCGGGTCGCCCATTCGCCCACAAATATCTTCGGCCCGTTGCGATCGACCGTGTCATAGTGCTTCACATCTTCGAAGAACTCATCCGCGCGCTTGTAGTAGTGGTCGTCCACCACATCGGGCTTCGTCCGTTTCAGCGGCATGGTAGCAATGAGTTGTAACTGCGGATAACTTGCCTTGATAGCTTTGTAAAACTGCGCATATCTTCCTTCATAACTTCCTGAGCGATCGAAGTTATCTTCGTTGCCGATCTCTACATACTGGATTGAGAACGGCGCAGGATGCCCTAGTTTGGCGCGCACCGCACCCCATTTGGTGGTTGTATCGCCGATTGCAAACTCTATCTCGTCCAGCGCATCCTGGACGAACGGAGTCAGCTCCGGACCGGGACGAATGTGATCCCCCTGCAACGAATAGCCCGCATACACAGCAAGCACGGTTTGCATGTGCAGGTCCTCGCTCCACTCAAGAAACTCGAGCAACCCGAGTCCATCCGAGGACTGATAACTCCAGGGGCTGCGGTGCGTGGGCCGGTCTACCAACGGGCCGATGGTGCTCTTCCAGTTGAACCGTTCGGAGATCTTGTCGCCTTCAAGATAGTTGCCTCCGGGCAGCCGCAGAAACTGCGGATGCATCCCTGCCAGCATCTCCATCAGGTCGGAACGATTTCCATTCTCGCGATTCTTATATGTTGGGGGAAACACGGAGACAAGGTCGATCCACAGCTTCCCCGCATGTCCCAAAGTAATCAGCAGGTGATTTCCCGAGGATGGTTCGATGTTTCCGGTAGTCAGCGAAAACTCATAGCGCTTCCACTCGGTTGAGACTCCCTGCACCGCCGCCGATGCCGATGCCTTGCCAGTGACATTATTGACCAGCGATATATTCAGCGGTCCAAGATCAGCCGAGTCCGACTTTGCATACAGCGATCCCTTGTAGGTGGTGTTGGGGCGCACAGCCATGCCCCAATAGCCTTCGTTGCGGACCCCGGCCTGGTTGGCGGCGTCGGCCTGCTTCACCGTGATCGCGAGGCTATGTTCGAGTGCGGCGCTGGGCCCATCGGTCATGTCTACCGCCATGGTTGCAACGGCGTTCCCGAGCTCCTCAATGTTCCACCTGGCAACGCCATCCCAGCTATGATCCTGAAACGTGCGGTTGCGCACCAACTCGGCATACAAGCCGCCGTCGTAGGAGTAGTTGATCTCCTCGGTCATCAATCCGTAAAGGGTCGGACTGACGGCATGAAGCGGCCGATCCAACTGAATGGTGAGGCTGGCCGCCTGCGGGCTTGCCGCCGGCGATTGTCCCACGCACGCGCAAGCGATCAAGCTGCCCGCGGTCGCCAGCACAGCAATCCTCGAAACCTTGCCGCAAGCCGTCGACATCGCATTCACCGAAACTCCTTGGGCCAATCTCATTCTCATTTCCATCGCGATTTCCCTACCTATTCTGAAAGCGTTTACCAAACCATCCATACTGCCACACTTCCCTTCATCTCGTCACTGTCTCTTTGCTTGTAGAATCTGGGTTCAATGGCGGGGCCTGGGAAAGCGCAGTCGCCGCCATTCCGTTACAGCAGAACAAATGAAGATCATCCCTCGGGGGCTAAAGCCCACATTCTTGGCTACTGTCGGCGGCACGGCTGAAGCCGTGCCCTTTCAAAGCAGGACATAGCAATTCCGGTCTCGCTCCAGCACACGAGCCGATTGCATTTGCGTTGCGGTTGCTCAATC
>CAYWMR010000305.1:0-6226 GCA_964458965.1 uncultured Occallatibacter sp.
CCGGCCTCCCGGCCGGCTGTCGCGTGGACCTCCCGGTCCACGCCGCACTCTACACCAATAGGAAAAATGCTCAGTTCTCCGACGGCATCTCCACATGGTCGATCACCAGAACCTCGACCGGACCCTTTTCGGACTCAAGCTTCAACCCCAACTGCTCGGCAAGCGCCGTGAAAATCGACGGTCCGGAATCGGCCGCGGCAGAACTGCCCCCTCCGGGTGTCGGGCCCGCTCCGTCGTCGGGCGTCCAGCTAAGTTTCAGGTCGTACCGCCCTTCGATGCCGGTCTTGTCCACAACCACGCGGCCCACAACCTTCGCCAGTTCCTCGGCAAGCAGCCCAACGCTATTCGATCCCTGAACCTCCATGTGTCCTCTTCCCGTATTGATCGTGGTACCGCTAGTTTGAATCGCGCCCAGTTTAGGACCGCCTTTGGCCACGACCAGTGCATAAATGGGAAGCTCCCGCGTTTCGATATGAGTCGCTAGTTTAAAGCGTTCCCCCAGCAGCGCCCTTACCATCCGCTCTTTCTGCGCTCGACCCGCGTCGGAACTGAGCCCATGCATCGCAGCATCAACCGAACCATCCGCCTTGGCCTCGATATCGAACATGGTCGTGTTGAACCACGCCGGTCCGCCTACAATCCGCGTCTCCGGCATCTCAAACGCCCACCGAACCAGCATCTTCGCGCTCACGTTCACCGCCCTGAAGTGTCCGTCAAACGGCGAGCTGTAGATGTGGTTGTGACCGGAACGGTCGTCGATGTTCTGGTAAATGGCCGCCACATCGAACCCCGGCGCACTCTCGTGAGCGCTCCCGGCCTGCGGCGTTGCCGGAGATTGGCCTGCCGCCGCCTGTCCATATAGGGCAGCCGCGCCAAGATAAATCGACGCGGACGCCGCAATCCCAACCATCTTCGAGAAACACCGCCAACTCGCCATGCATCCATCCATCGCAATCGAAGTGTACACAGCAACCGCAAATGCTTTAGCCTCAAAGGTCACACGATTTGCACCCAGAAAGCCCGATAACCATGACGAACCCGCCCCAGCCAGCGCTCGAAAACCTGCTCGAATCCGCGCGCCACGCCGCCCTCAACTCCTATTCGCCTTACTCCGGCTTCCGTGTCGGTGCGGCCCTGCTGCTCACCAGCGGCGAAATCGTCACCGGAACCAATGTAGAAAATGTGAGCTACGGCCTGACCATCTGCGCCGAGCGGTCCGCACTCGTTAGCGCCGTCTCCCGGTTCGGCCCAGGAATCCGCATCGAGGCTGTCGCTGTCGTCAACTTGAACAACTCCGCCAGCCCGCCCTGCGGCGCATGCCGCCAAGTCCTCGCCGAGTTCATCCTGCCCGAGGCACCGGTAATCTTCCCCGCAGCCGACGGCATGCGCACCATGCCCTTCGCAGAAATCCTGCCCCTCGCGTTCGATATGAAACTCAAATAGTCCGAGCTATGCGTAAAGCCACGTTGGAGTGTTAGCCGCGTGTCCCATCGATCGGCAGCTAATTCCCCCAATGCAGCCCATTTCAGGGAGAGGTCGTGTAATAGGTTCCGGTCACCCGCTGATTTGCGTTGAAGTATACGATCCAATATTCAGGAAGATATGGCGCATAAGGATTTGCATATATGAATTCCTCAGAACAGTCAGCCGACTTACCCCCAAGATACTCACCACAGGCCTCGTCTTTCCAAGGTTTGCCCATCTGCCGAAGAACCATATTTTTCGTGTCGTTCTCTTTAACTTTGTAGAAGGAATTAGCCAGTTGTCGACCTCGAAGAATTGGCCAGAGGATCAGAAATACAACAAGCAAAAGTGGCGCAAGGGGTATGAACTTCCAAGCTCGATTCATGGGCCTCGCACCTTCGCATTCATTCTGTCGTGGACATCACAAGTCTCCAAAGCGAGCGCTCTTTCGCTTCTTCAGAACTTCAGCGCGTTGCCAGTTCTCAATCTCCGTGATCGCCTGCGCCTGCGCTTCCTCAAAGATCCCCTCCTCCTTGAGAAAATCGTCGATGCTCGATCGCATATGCTTCTTGCTCATCGCTCCAACTCCTGAGTGAGTCGACTACGCTGCCTGGTCCGCCTCACGCCGAACAATCGTCTTCCTGATCTTCTCTCCAGCGTGCTGCTCAGCAAGCCGCAACTCATAGAGCTTCTGCAGATTCAGCCACATCTCGGCCGAGGTGCCCAGCCACTGGCTCAAGCGCAACGCCGTGTCCGCTGTCAATGCTCGCTGCTCTTTCAGGAGTTGATAAATCCTGTTCGCCGGAACATGCAGAACTTCCGCAACCTCCGGAACGCTCATGTCCAGAGCCTCAAGTTCATCGGCCAGAAACCTTCCCGGATGGATCGGATCGCGCGCCATACTCCTTAAAATTTACAACAAAGCGATCACCCGCAGACCCCGCCCGCGCTTGCGATAATCTCATCAGTCACCAAACCCGAGGCCCGCTCGCCATGTCCGCCCCCCTCCACACCATCGACCTGATCCGCAAAAAACGCGACGGCCAAGCCCTCTCGCCAGAGGAAATCGCCCACCTCGTCTCCGGCGCGGCCGCCGTCTCCATACCTGGCGCCGCCGGCTCCATACCTCTGGAACAGCTCTCCGCCTGGCTGATGGCCGCCTGGCTGAACGGCCTTTCCCTCGACGAAACCCGCGCCCTCACCCTCGCCATGCGCGACTCCGGCGAGAAATTCTCCCCCTCCCGCCTCGGCAAGGTTGCCGTCGACAAACACTCCACCGGCGGCGTCGGAGACAAAACCAGCTTCCTCGTCGCCCCCATCGCCGCCGCCTGCGGCCTCGCCGTCCCCATGATCAGCGGGCGCGCCCTCGGCCACACCGGCGGGACGCTCGACAAATTGGAATCCATCCCCGGCTATCGCACCGCTTTATCACTGTCCGAATTTGAGACAGTTCTCCTCCACTGCGGCGCGTCCATCGTCAGCCAGACCCCTGAACTGGTCCCCGCCGACCGCGTCCTCTACGCCCTCCGCGACCGCACCGCCACCGTCGAAAACGCCAGCCTCATCTGCGCCTCCATCCTCAGCAAAAAACTGGCCGCCGGCCTCCACGCCCTCGTCCTCGATGTAAAAACCGGCTCCGGCGCATTTTTGCGTCAGCAAAAAGACTCCGAGTATCTTGCCGCCCTCATGGTGGCGACCGCCGAAGCCGCCGGAACCCGCACCGTAGCCCTGCTCACCAACATGGATCAGCCCCTGGGCAGCGCCGCAGGCAACTGGATCGAGCTCGTCGAGTCCGTCGAATTGCTCCGAGGCAAGCGCCCGCCCCAAAGCGAAGACCTCCGCGAACTATCCCTCATCCTCGCCGGCTGGATGATCCACCTCGGCGGCAAATCTGCCACGCCGGAAGCCGGCCGTCAGCTAGCCGAAGCCGCGCTCGAAGACGGCTCCGCCTTGGCCATTTTCTTAAAGATGATAGAAGCCCAGGGCGGCGACACCAGCGTCTTCGCGGACACCGCCGCCTTCCACAAGCCCGGCGCAACCCATGTCCTCAACGCCTGGGAGTCCGGCTACATTGAGTCCATGGACACAACCAAAATCGGCTGGGCCGTCCAGCGCACCGGCGCAGGCCGCGAGATCGCAGGCGCACCCGTCGATCCCCATGCCGGCATCCTCTTCCACGTCCGCCGCGGCGCACGCGTAGAAGAAGGCCAACCCATCGCCACCCTTTACTCCACCAGTCCCGATCTGCTGCCCGAACCCATCGCGCTGTTGCAGGAGGCAATCCACATCTCCAGCGCCTTATCTGCCTCCCCGCCCCTTGTCAGCCGTATTTTTACCCATCAAAATGCTGAAGAATACTTGCAGAATGCTGTAAGGTAATCGGATACGAAAAAGTTCTCAGTTGCAAGTTGTAAGTTGCCGCGACCACGGGTCTTTTGCCACCCGTCTTCCGTCGCTGACAACTGACAACTGACAACTGTTCACTGTTCACTAACCACTGTCTCCAGGAGACCAATGGATCGATTCACCGGCATACTAGGCATTCTCGCCGTCCTCACTGCGGCCTGGCTCGGCTCCACAGACCGCAAGCGCATCCGCTGGCGCACCGTAGCCTGGGGACTCGGCCTCCAAGTCACCTTCGCCTTCCTCGTTCTGCGCTTCGACTACGGCCAGCGCGCCATGACCTGGGCCGGCGGCGTGGTCAACAGCATGCTCTCCGCCACCTTTGCCGGAACGCAGGTCCTCTTTGGACAGCTCGGCATGCCCAACGGAGGCGCATTCGGCAAAGCGATTGCGCCCGCGTCAGCCTCCATCTTCGCCTTCCAGGTGCTGCCCACTATCATCTTCATCTCCGCATTCTTCGCGGTGCTCTATCACATCGGCCTCATGCAAATCATCATTCGCGGCATGGCCTGGATCATGCTCAAGACCATGCGCATCTCCGGCGCTGAGAGCATGAACGTGGCCGCCAGCATCTTCATGGGCCAGACTGAGGCGCCACTAACCATCCGCCCATTCCTCAAAGGAGCCACGCGCTCCGAGCTAATGGTCATCATGACCAGCGGCATGGCCCACGTCTCCGGCGGCATCATGGCCATGTACATTTCGCAAGGCGTCGAGGCCCGCCACCTGCTCTCCGCCGTCATCATGACCTCGCCCGGCACCATCCTCGTCGCCAAAATGCTCGTCCCTGAAACCGGAAAGCCCGCCACCGAAGGCCGTGTCATCATCCCCAAAGACGAGTTGCACAAAGAAGAGAATCTAATCGGCGCAATCGCCCGCGGCACCATCGACGGCGGCAAGCTCGCCATGAATGTGGCCATCATGCTCATCAGTTTCCTCGCCCTCGTTGCCCTGCTCGACATGCTGCTCACATGGATCCACGGCGGCATTCCCTTTGTTCCCGGCTCCCTCGGCCAGATCCTCGGCTACGTCTTCGCGCCTGTAGCGTGGCTCATCGGCGTACCCTGGCACGATTGCCTGGCCATCGGCAACCTGCTAGGCACCCGCATGGCCCTCAACGAAGTCATCGCCTACATCGCCCTCGGCGCGCAAAAGGCCACGCTCTCCCCGCGCTCCTTCACCATCGCCACCTTTGCGTTGTGCGGCTTTGCTAACTTAGGCTCCATCGGTATGCAGATAGGCGGCATAGGAGCATTAGTCCCCGAGCGCAGAAACGACTTAGCCAAGTTAGGCGTAAGAGCCATGCTAGCCGGCACCATGGCTAACTTGATTTCAGCATCAATTGCGGGTATGTTTCTGGGCTAACATAGAGCCCGAGCAGCCTGCGGAAAGAGCCCTAGCAGCCTGCGGAAAGAGCCCGAGCAGCCTGCGGAAAAACTCATCCGGGCGGTAGGCCGGGGATTTATCCCCGGCATAAAACCAATCAAATCAGCGTGGGCTTCAGCCCCTGTGGTATGCTTTCGGAAAATTTCACCAGAACAATCGAGTCCTTCCGCAACATGCTAGGAGATCCCTATGACTAACTCCCCCTTCGAAGAAATGCTGACCCAACTAGCCGACGGCCGCACCGAGTTAATCTTCGACCTTCTTCCCCGCGGCCTTCTCGCCACCCACAAGGACGATAACGGCGTCTCCCTTATTCAGCATTGCGCCTACTACGGAGACGTCAGCGCCATCCGCTTTCTGCTCGCGCAGGGCGAATCCCTTCGCTCACTCGGCGACAACTTCGGCCTTAGCACCGCTGCTTTCCACGGCCATTGGCGGCTGTGCAAGTTTCTGCTGGAAAAGGGTGCGAACCCCAACCACCCCGACCCCGAAACCGGCGAAACTCCGCTCCACGCAGCCCTCGCCAAGACAGACCGCCTCGTATACGACCGAGTTCTCACGGTACTTCTCTTGCATGGCGCCAACCCAAACGTCGCCACCAAACCGGGCGTCGAAACAGGGGCCTTCATGCGCGACTGCCGAACCAAAGGCGAAACACCCCTGCACCGCGCCGCAGCCTTTGGCGAAGTGGAAACCATACGTCTGCTCAAGGATGCTGGCGCCATCATCGATGCAAAGGATGCCAACGGCGATACGCCCCTGTCGTGGGCCAGTTGGTATGGGCGTCCAACTCCTATCCTCAGAGAACTACTCTACGGAGATTTCCGAATCCATCCGCAAAACCAACCCATGCAAGCCAACCTGTTGGGCAAACCGCATGTCTAGCGCCTGGTCTCTAAAGTTCATTTCAAAATAGAGGCTGTCATTCTGAGCGAACGGGGCCCCAAACGTTTTTCAGTTTGGGGGTGGTGAG
>CAYWMR010000306.1:0-6223 GCA_964458965.1 uncultured Occallatibacter sp.
GGTTGAGGTTTGTGGTTTCCCGCCCATCGCTAGAAAAAAGCGATGGACGGGGCACGGTGCATTTGTGGATCGGACAGCGAGTTCATTGGAGGCGTAACCTGCCGACGAAAGTCAAAATGCTCAGAATGACAGGTCAATTATGAGAAGAACTTTTGCTTTCACATCTCGCCGGCTAACTCAAAGGTAATGGTTTCAAGCGTGTTTCCGGTGTAAGGAAAGTCCTACACAACCGATTTGCCAATGCCTACAGTAACAACAGTCTTCGCTGATATTCACTCCTTTTCTTACTCGGTATGTTGGATATATCGAAGTCGCAAAGGCTGACTTCAAGTCATAACCTTGCAAACACTCAGTAAGAATGAAAGGTATCAATCATGGCTACTGCTTTCGCCACAATGACGAGTACTGCGACCCGGGCTTCGTTGGGCCGTGATTTCCCACTGTCTCCGGTTTCGCATCACAACTTAACCATCGTACCGAAGCGGAATGACACCTCGCGGCGCTCGGCGCCCGCATTCGATGTTGTGGATTTCCTCAGCAGGTTCTCTCCCGGAAAAACCAGGCGCGAATACCTGGCCGGTGAGTACATCTTCTCGCAGGGCGACCCGGCCAATGCGATCTTCTACATCCAGAGTGGCAAGGTGAATCTCACGGTGGTATCGATGAACGGCAAGGAAGCGGTAATTGCGCACCTTCCAGAGGGTAGTTTTTTCGGTGAAGCATCTCTGGCGGGGGAACCGCATCGGATGGCCTCTGCGAGCGCTCTTCAGTCCGCCACCATAGTTCGCATTGAAAAGTCGGCCATGCAAGGTCTGATGCATACCGAGCAGGAGTTTGCCCAACATTTCTGCCAGCACCTGCTCGCCCGCAACATCCGCATGCAAGCCGATCTGGTGGATCACTTGTTCAATTCCAGCGAAAAGCGGCTGGCGCGCTTGTTGATGATGATGGCTAACTTCGGGCAGGAATCGAAGCCTATTCCGGTCATCGTAAAGATCCGTCAGGAGACGCTTGCGGAGATGATTGGCACGACCAGATCTCGCGTTAGTTTCTTCCTTAACAGGTTTCGCGATCTCGGCTATATTGACTACGACTGCAGTGGGATGCGTATAAATAAGTCACTGGTTAACATTGTTCTGCACGACTGAGCGCCACCCTGGCGCCAGGGCCGATGTGTAGAGCGTATTTCAAAAAAGTGGGCGCGGCGGTGAGATGGGTCGTCCCCCAGGGGTTAAAACCCCTCGCTATTCTGGCGCTTTTCGGCACGACTGAAGCCGTGCCCTGACACAAAGCATGTTTTTGAAACGCGCTGTAGTGTTTGTAGCCAAGCCTTCAGTAACTCATCAACAATCAGGCTATGATTTGCAGGGACCGTTCATACCGGCCGGCTGCGCCTCACGGTCTACCGTTTTTTCGGCGGCGGGCCATTTCGGGCCACCGCGGCCTTTACCAGCGCCTTAAATGCGCGCGTGTCGACCTTCTCCCCCTGGTGAATGTCGATGGCCCTTCGCGTGTTGCCTTCAAGGCTGGAATTGAAGATGCGCGATGGATCCGGGATGCTGGCCCCGCGGGCGAACGTCAGCTTTACGGCGCTCTTGTACGTCTCCCCGGTGCAGACAATCCCGTGGTGCGACCAGACCGGAGTGCCCATCCATTTCCACTCCTCGATCATCTCGGGGTCGGCTTCCAGAATCAGAGCCCGCATGCGGGCCAGGGTCTCACCGCGCCAGTCCCCCAGGTCTCGGATTCGCCAGTCGATGAGCCGGGAAGCAGCTTCCCCGGTTGCTTGTTCGCTCTTGCTCATGCCTAAGATTTCCTCTCACAGAGGGAACGGCTTTGGGGAGCAGGACCTCCCCAAAGCCATGGGCCGCGTTACCACGACAGGTGAGTTATCTGGATGAGATTTCCGCAGGTATCGTCAAGCACCGCGATGGTCGATCCCGCGGTTTTTGTCGGCTCCATGGTGAACTTCGCGCCGAGGGCCTTCATCCTGGCGTATTCCGCTTTTGTGTCGGCGACGAAGAAATTAGCCGCGGGCGTGCTTTGCGCGAAAATAGCCTGCTGGTACGCCTTGGCGGCCGGATTGTCGTTCAGAGCTAACTGCAACTGTGTGCCGTCTGGTTCTTCTGGAGAGACCACAGTGAGCCATCTGTATGGCCCATTCGAGAAATCATGTTTCTTGGCGAAGCCGAGAACTTCGGTGTAAAACTTCAGGGCCTTGTCGTGATCGTCCACAAAGACGCTGGTGAGTTTGATTTTCATTGTGTTTTCCTCCTGGGGTGTGAAGTGTCGATTTTTTCCGCGTACAGTTGTTTGTTCCATGCATTCGTCTGTTTCCCATTGAACCAACGCCCGCTTCTGCTGTGCGGATGCCGGCCAGGCGTCTGCCAGTGAGGGCGGGATCGGCTCATCGCAACTACTCATCGAGAAGGCCCTTTCCCCTGAGAATATGCGGCATATTTTTCTGAATCCGCAACTCCCGGGTTTTGGATTGTTTGGGGGCGGAAAAATGAAAGATGTAGGCTCGTTGCCGTCCCGGCGTCAATCGATCGAAAGCCGAGTTCAATTCAGGGAATTCGTCCAACATGATTTGAAACTCCTCGGGAATCTTCAGGTCCGAAGTCTTTCTCATCTTCAATTTCAGGCCTTTTTTTTCTACCTCAATGGCTTCGCGGACATAGGCCTTCAAGACAGATTTCATCTCCGCAATTTCACGCACAGAGGTGAACTTGATCCAGCGTCCCGCCTGGGTATTCGGACCAGGCGCGGTGAGAACTCCATGAACATCCTTTATCAAGGCGCCCTTGAAAAACCCAAGCGCGCAGGACTCCTTTAATCCATGAAGAATTACTACGTTTTTCCCCTGGAACGTGTAGCAAGGTTGATACCACTTGAATTCTTCGGTGAGCTCAGAGTCGAGGAGGATCGCTCTCAACCTGTTCAACTCTTCCCGCCACTTTTTCGCGTTGGCGATGAAGTCATCAACATTATGGATCGCGGTCCTGGACGTCGTCCTTTCAGCCGCATCGATTTCAGGCATGGTTCGGTCCTTTCGTGTTTATGCCGGCTTGCCGTCTTTGGCCGGAAAGAGGACGCCAATGGTACGACTTGGAGGCCGCAGCGCCCACGATGTCATAAGAAAACCAGCAATGATGAGCGGGGCAAGGACGTGAAAGCCGTAAGCGCCGTAACCGCCAACCGCGGCGCAGGATGCGGCTGCGCCCGTCAGGTCAAAGAAGATGCCGGCATACGCCCATTCCTTTAGCCGCGGAAAGCCCGGCACGACGAGGGTAATGGCCCCAAGCACCTTCCAAACTCCGATGATGGCGAAGAAGTACATGGGGTAGCCTAGCTCGGGCACGATGCCATGGGGGTTGGTCCGATATTGCCAAATCTGAGTGACGCCGCCGCTCATAAAGAACGCTACGAGGATGGTCATTGTCCAATAAACAATGGGTTTTGCTTTCATGTTAGTCCAGCTCCTTAGTGAGACGCTCGAGGTTGCCAAAGAACTTGTTCCAGCCATACTTCGCGCCGTGATAAGCTGCCTGCTGATCGGGACCGAAGCCGGACTGCTCCATGCGAAGATGGGTGCCACCGTCAACTGGAGTCAACGTCCAGAGCACTACCCATTGCAGGCCGCTTTCGCTTCCACCGACACCCCAGTTATAGGACAGGCGTTGAAGCGGATCGACAATCAGCACCTCGCAGTCGACGATTCCATTCCAGTTTGGTGCTGGGTCGGCCCGAAATTGGAACCTCTGCCCGGCCTGCGGCTGGAAATCGTTGTTCATCATCCATTGCGCCAGGAGCGAGCTCTCGGTAAGGGCGCGCCACAGCTTCTCACGCGAGTGGGGAAATACTCTCTCGACCACCAGGGTGCCCTCCGCTGGCTTGCTCATGGTTCCATCCTTTCCAAAAGGGATTCAAGCCGGTCAAACCGGTCGCGCCAGAAGGCTCCGTAGACATCCATCCAGTCGGCCAATGGCGCCAGGGCTTGCGGAAGTGCACTGTAGTGCGTCTCGCGGCCCTGGCACCGCTTGCGCACCAGTTTGGCGTGCTTGAGGACGCCGAGGTGCTTGGACACCGCGGGCTGCGATACGCCGGCGCGATCGGTCAAGGCGTGAACTGTCAGCTCCCCGTCTCGGGACAGGTGCTCGAAGATGGCTCGACGGGTTGGGTCGGCGAGGGCCTTGAAAAGATTGTCGGCTACAGGTTGCATGTCGAAACCATAACTAAACGGTTATGGATTGTCAAGTCTTTTTTTGCGTTTGAATTTCCATTGTCACCCAAGGGTCATTGAATGAGCATCGATTGATATCGGATGGCCGTTCGTTCCGCCCCTTCGGGGTGACCGATCTTTGGGCGGGACACAATCCCCGGATTGCGCTGCGGCTCATCCGGGGCTATTCTCGTTCCCGCCCTACAGGCGGAAAAGCATCGGTTGGCCTGCTGGAAGCTGAAAATGAATGATTCTCGGAGTTAGAATTCGCTCATGCAATTGCCCGATGTTCCCCCATGTGCCGCCATTTTCAGTTGGGTTGTGAGAGAATTTCCCGATACGGCTTGCTACCATTCCATAGGTCCCAACAAGGAGGTACCCCATGTCCGATCAACCAGTCGCGAGTCCGTTCACATTTGAAATTGAACATGAGGGCGGCGTGGTTTATGTGCGATGCCACGGCAAATTGAATTCCACTGTCGGCAACCTTCTCTATACCAAGGTGAGCAAAGAGATTCCGAGCTCGAAACGAATCGTGCTCGACCTGGCGGATGTGAATTACATGGACAGCCTGGGACTGGGCACGCTGGTGCGCTTGTATGTTTCAGCCAAGTCTGCGGGGTGCAGCCTGGAGCTCTACCACATTGGCAAGCGGATTCGCGAGATGCTCGGAGTTACGCATCTTCTGGGGGTGTTTACGGTAATCGGGGAGCATGGCACTATCATTCGGTTCTGAGGGCCAGGTTGCGGAGTTGCGGCCAGGCAGTCGAATTGTTGCGCTCCGAAGCGACGCTAACGAGAGCGGGTTTCAAAAACGGACGCGGCAGCTCAAGGGTCATCGCACAGGGGTTAAAACCCCGCGTCATTCTGGCGCTTTTCGGCACGATTAAAATCGCGCCCTTATACAAATCATGTTTTTGGAACGCTCTACCCATCCACGCTGGCGCTGGTGGTTTGCCCGGCGGGCTTTGGCTGGCCATGCCGCTTTACGCGCAGATTGTCCACCGCGTATTCGATGAAGCGCGGCTCGAAATGGGATTGCTCACCCATGAACCGGCAGGTTGCAACAACCTGATCGACAATGAACCTTGGTTGATAGTTGGCAAGCTCAAGTTTCTTTTCTTCAATAAGCCTCTGCACAATGGCATCGAAGGCATCGTCTGGAAGCGTCATTTTTTGCCTTACGCACTCCTTTTCGAAGATGCGCTTATAAAGGTCGACAGTTGGGCCTGCCACTTCGATCTTATAGGGAAGGCGGCGCAGAAAAGCTGGATCCATGAGATCCTCAGGTTCAAGGTTGGTAGAGAAGATAACTAACTCCTCGAAGGGTATGGTGAAGCTCTTCCCGGTGTGCAGCTTGAGATAGTCGACGCGGCTTTCCAGCGGCACGATCCAGCGATTGAGGAGATTCCTTGGACTGACAAGTTGGCGTCCGAAATCGTCGATTACGAAGCAGCCGCCCAAAGCCTTCACATGCAGGGGCGCCTCATAGAAATTCGCGCTTGGGTCGAATCTCAGATCCAGCATTTCCAGCGTGAGCTCGCCACCCGTAACCACAAATGGACGGCGGCAAGGGATCCAGCGCGCGTCATATTCCTCTCGCCTGATAAAGGAGAGGCTCTCATCGCGGACCGATTCAGCTTCAGGGCCCTTCAGCACCGTATGAACGCTGGGGTCGAACATGCGCATGATCTGGCCCTCAATGTATACCGCATAAGGCACATAGATCACGTCGGTAAATACGCTGGCAAAGCAGAGCGCAACCGAGGTCTTGCCATTGCCCGGCGGACCGTAGAGAAGCATGGCCCGGCCCGAGTTCAGCGCCGGGCCGACACTTTCCACGATGCTGTCCTCAAAGACCAGTTCGCCCAGGGTCTTCCGCAAGCGTTCGAAGGTCACGCGCTCGTTGGTAATCCTCTGCAGGTTCACCTGGTGAGCGAACTCGTCGAGGGTGACCGGCGCGGGCCCGGTATAGCGCATCTGTTCCAGGGCGTCTACCGT
>CAYWMR010000307.1:0-6215 GCA_964458965.1 uncultured Occallatibacter sp.
TTCGAGTCACACAACTATATCGCTTTACTATTGGCTTTGGCGACAATAAAATGGCCGGGGGCAATTGGGCGCACAGGGTTGGCGCGGGCAGGGGTTCCGCTCAAACGGATGGTGCGCCGTGCGGTTATAATTCGCTGCGAGGAACTTACTGTGACCAAGTCTGCATCTCTCCCGTACCACTTGAGCTTCAATGCTCAGCATTCGCCAATGGGCGCCTTTATGAGCTTTACCTGCGGGAATTTCGGAACCCGCGGCGGCATTGGCCTGCAAATCGGGCAGCCGGGCGACCAGGAGGTTTTCATTGGCTTCAAGGACGGCGATCGCTATTCCGATGCGACTTTGAAGTGCCTGCCTTTCTATACCGCCGCAGTCAACCGGTCCGCCGACGCCTTTCTGGTGGAGCAGGCCGGCCCCTCGGAACAAAACGTGAAGCCGGACGCCGTGCCGTTCAAGGATACGGAGTTCTCGCGCTCGTACGGCTGGGCCAGCGACCAATGGGAGGCCGAAGGGCTCACTTTTTCTGTCTACTCCCCATTTGGAGCGATCCCCGATCCCGCGGTGGACAGCGACCAGCGGATGCGCGAGGGGTTGTTGCCTGCCGTCATTGCCCGCCTCGAATTCGATAACACCAACGGCACCACCACCCGAACCGCCATGTTTGCGCTCAACCATGCGCGGCCCGGCAGCCGGACACTTCCAGACGATCTGGGCAGCGGCAGAGTGGCCTTTGCCTTCCGCCGTGAGGCTGGGGGCGCGGCGGAGTTGCTCGATTTCACATCCTCGGAAGAGGGAGTAAAGATTGACGGCGGGCCGTTTATCTTCATGCGCTGGTCGGCCAGCGACGGCGTGCGGGAACGCCACAATCCGGTTCACCTGCTGGGTTCCTGCCCCGGATTCGGATTCGAGATTCCGGCCGGCAAGAAGTATGGAATCACCATCGCGCTCGGATCATATCTTGAGGGCTTCCAGACCAACGGACTGGATGGCCGTTATCTGTATGCGCGCTACTTCAAAGGCCTTTCGGATGTACTGAAGACGGCCCTCGACAACTCCGGCAAGATTATTGCGACAGCGCAGTTGCTCGATAGCAAGCTGCAGAATGCCGCCGTTTCCGTCGATCAGCAATTCCTGATTTCTCATGCCACGCACAGCTACTACGGGAGCACGCAGTTGCTTGAAGTGGAAGGCCAGCCACTGTGGGTGGTGAATGAGGGCGAGTATTGCATGATGAACACACTGGATTTGGCCGTCGATCACGTGTTCTGGGAACTGGAGCATAATCCCTGGCTGGTGCGTAACCTGCTCGATACTTTTGTCCGGCGCTACAGCTATACCGACGAAGTGAAGGTCTACAAATCGGAGTTCGCTCCATCGGTCGACACTTTGCAGGTAGATCCTTCGCAAGCCCCGCCGCCACCGGACGAAGCGCAGCTCAACCGGCCTTATGATACGAAGCCCGGGGGCTTGAGCTTCTGCCACGATATGGGCGCGCACAACAACTTCTCGCCGCAGGGCCGCAGCAGTTACGAACTTGCCAATCTCACGGGTTGCTTCAGTTACATGACTCAGGAGCAGCTCTGCAACTGGATTCTCACCGCGGGCTGCTACGTGGCCAAGACTCGCGACGTGGAGTGGCTCAAGAAAAACAAGGCGGTGGTCGAGGCGTGTTTGGCCAGCATGATCAACCGCAGCGGCGATGTTGGATTTGCGCAATTCGACTCGACGCGCTGCGCGGGCGGACAGGAGATCACGACTTACGACTCATTGGATCACTCGCTGGCGCAGACCCGCAACAACGTCTATATCGCCGTGAAAAGCTGGGCCAGTTACTGGGCGCTTGAGCTGCTGTTCCGCGAACTCGGCGACCGAGCGGGCCAGGATCGCTCAAGGGAACTCGCCGCCAAGGTGGCCGCGGTAGTCAGCGACCAGGCCCAGGACGGTGTGCTGCCGGCTATCTTCGAGAAATCCAATCCCGGCTACTCTTCACGCATTCTCCCCGCGGTCGAAGGCTGCGTCTATCCGCTCTACTTCGTCAACACCGGTTTTGCCGGATGCTCTCTGGAACAGATCTACGCGACTCCTTCTGAAAGGCGTATGTTCGAAGTCCTCAGGGAGCACACGCGTAACTTGTTGCTCGATCCTGAACGGCGCAATCTTTTTGCGGATGGCGGCATCAAGCTCTCCTCCACCAGCAATAACTCGTGGATGAGCAAGATCTCCATCTTCATGCATGTTACGCGCAGGGTGTTCCATCTGGACGCCGATCCTCAGGTCGCCGAGGTCTTTCGCCTGGCTGATGCTGCTCACGTCAAGTGGCAGACCGAAGGCAGTTCGTACTGGGCCTGCTGTGACCAGATCGTTTCAGGGGAGGGCAAGGCCAGCCGCTACTATCCGCGCATCATCACAAGCGCGCTGTGGATGGAGTAATCAGATCTACGTGCAAGTGAGAGTGCGCCGGAGCGCCTATTCATCACGAGTCGTCAATGTTCCTTGCAACGCTCAGCGCAGTTGCGCCGCGAAGAGTGCGTGGTGCGCGAGGATGAAGAGGGTTTTGCGGTCTGAACCACCGAAGGCGAGTTGCAGCGGACGCTCTGGCACGTCAATTTCCGCAAGCTGCTTTCCGAGTGGCGAGTAGACAAATATCTGGCCATTGGCAACATACACATTGCCGTTGGTGTCGACGGCTACGCTTTCGCCGCCGCGCTGCGTGAAGGGCTTCAGGTCGGCGAGCGAGCCGTCGGGGTTCACTCGCGCGCTGTAGGTTATGTCTTCCGACTCGCTGCTGACATAAATGCGCTCACCGGGCATAGCGGTGATAAATCCGTAGGTGTCGAGGTTGTCGCTGAAGCGCCAGCCTGAGGTGTCCGTCGCGGGACCTTGCTGAAAGACGCGGAACGCCGGGAGAATTACGCTGCGATCCGTGGAGACGTAGGCGCGGGACTGCGGCGTGGATGCATCAGCCCTGAACATCTGCGCGAGCGTCGTGAATTGCATCGTATTCAAATCGAGCTGGTCTTTGAATTCTCCATTGTTCCACCAGTTGACGGGGAGAATGACGGAGGCTTCGTTTGATGGATGCAGCGGCTGCGGCTTCAACACTCTCAGGAATTCAACGTTTTGGCCGGGATGGAATGAATACACGGTGCCTTCGGGCCCAGCCGAAGAGAGCACGAGCAGGTTGCCGGATTTGTCGAAGGCGAGGTTGACGGGGTCTAGGGGATTGTCGCGCTCGATGTTGAGGCCGAACTTCTTCGACCAGGAGTAAATGCGCTGTTGGTGATGATCGACAAAAAAGATTCTGCCAAGTTCATCGACAGCCGCGCCGGAGATGGAGAAGAAGCCGTCTTCGAGTTTTTCGACCTTCGAGCCGGGAGCGAGGACGGATGTTGGGTCAGAGGCCGCGGGCTGAGTCGGATTTTCCGGGATGTCCAGGAAGGCGAATTCGCGCTCGCGGACTTCTAAGTGATGGGTTACGTCTTCGATGGCATTTTCATACGGGAATTTGCTGAGGCGCAGGAAGGTTGCGCAGCCGTTGGTGTCGCAGATGCCGTAGCCGCTTTCGGCGTTGACGTGGACGTTTCGGAAATGAATGTCGGATGAGTTGTAGATGCGGACAGCGGTGGGAAACGGCGCGCGCGAACGGGTGACGCGGTAGGCGTGGTAGTTGGCGATGGTGATGTTGTGCGAGTCGTCGATTTCGAGCGAGAGCGACTCAGGACTCTCGCCGGCTTCTTCTTCGGTTTGCGGGGCGTTGATGTCCCAGTTCTCAACGTGATCGAACTTGATTTCGTTGCGGACATGGTGCTCGGTGGAAAGCTCGTACACATGGCCGGGCGTATGGGTGTTGGTGACCACAAATCCCGCTTGCGCAAAGGTGTTGGGAGTCCAGATGTCGGCGAATGTTCCGCCTCCGCCGTCGGCGATCCAGAGGCTGGGATATTGGCCGTCCCAACGCTTGCGGGGGTCGGAATCTGCGGTGTGGTTGTTGTTGTAGGGGTTGGTGCCGCTGCCGTGGCCGCCTAAGAAACGCACGTCATCGATGAGCGACTGTCGGCCGGATTTCCAGAGCACAGCTACGGCGCGTGGATTGATGCCTCCTGTAAACAGGCCGATGCCGCAGAGAATGTTGTCGCCCTCCGGCGGGGCCAGGATCACGGGCCTGGGTTCGCCGACGCCTTGATAGGCCGGGGTCTCGTCGAGCAGGTCGATTTGCGTCATGGTGGGATGAAGGCCGATGAGAACCGTGGCGGGCTTGAGGGTGAGCATGTCGCGCACCACGTAATGGCCGCTGGGAAAGTAGAGCGCGGGATGAGTATCAATGGCCAGCTGAATGGCGGCGGTATCGTCGGTTGCGCCGTCTCCCTTTACGCCGAGGGTGTGTACATTCACCCATTCGCTTGAAGGCGGCAGCGCGCGGATCGCAGGTGGTTTCGGAGCGGGCATTGCACTGAGCGGAGCCGCTTCGAACTGCATGCCCATTGCACCCATCCGGCCTTCGCCGGGAACGATGAGGCCGTAGTTGAAGTTCCTGACTTGATAGATTTCGCCTTTGCCGGCAATGGTCTTGCCACTTTCACGCAGCTTCGAGAAGATGGGTGCGTTGTGCAGGATGGCATTCTCAAAACCGACCTCGGTCAGCGGGCTGTCTTCCTTGCTGATGGTGACAACTGCGTCCGAGATCTGTTCGAAGCGGCAGTCCTTCACCCAGAGCTGGTCTGGATAGCCGGCATCGATGTCAATTGCATGGGGCACATCGCGGAAGGAATCGCGGATCAATGTCAGTCCAGCTTCGTGCTCGCGGATGGCGGATTCCCGCTGGCCATCGAAAGTCGAGTCGAGCAGGGTGAACTGCCACGCGGGCGAGGTTTTTTCGGTGAGGATCGCGTAGCGGCCGCCGTAGAAGTGCAGGTCTTCGGCCTCGTTGCCGATCTGGTAAAGCGCGGCGAGGCCGGAGCCGATGTGGAAGTCCATGTGGGTGAGGAAGGCGTGCTGCGCCACGTGGAAGCGGACGGCTACGGCGGCGGGATTGCCATCGCCAATTTCGAAGTCGATGTTGGTCATCGCCGAGTAGAACGTGTTCGGATTGGCGTCGGCCACGTTGAGGTTAGGCGGCACTGTGCCGGGCGGCGGGAAGGCGATGGGTCCGCCGGTACGCGGGCCTTCGCGCGGTCCGAGGCCGGTGAACATGACCATGACGCCCATTCCCCTTTGATAGCCGGGGGTGTTGGGCGGAAGGATGAAGACGGGGCGCGAGGACCCGTAGCCGATGAGGCGCACGCCGGGCCAGAGGTAGATGGTGCGGGTGAGTGTGTAGCGGCCCGCAGGGATAAAGACGATGCCCTCACGCGCCGAGCTACCGGCCTTGTCAATGGCGGTCTGCAGTGGAGCGGAACTGTCAGTGCCGTCATTGTTCGCGGCGGGCGGGTCGAGATACACAGCTCCCGGATCGTCGGGGCGCGTGGTGATGACCGATGCGGCGAATACCGCCGGGCAGAGGCAAAACGTAAGAGCGCATAGCGAGATTTTCTTCACAGTTGGTCCGCTAACCGGCATGAGGAGGTTCATCGAATTGTACAACCGACTCTTAGGACTCATTGTTGAAAGGCTTGTCATTGTTGGCGCCGGTGCTACCAAAAGTATGCAGCCTCAATCTTCGGAGAGCCGGGCTGTCCATCGATTATCTGTGTGCTCAACACAATCTCCATATTTTTCTTGTCGCCAGCTTCTTGTGCTGCGCGCTTTATCTGGGCCAGATCACCAGGGTCGGTTAGAAACTCTCCAGCGGCGATTGTGCCTCCGCGGCCGATTCCCGCGACAATGACAGATAGATTTCCCGTGTTGATATCGGTGAAGCGCGCAACAATAGCGTAGTCCCGATAGTTATTGGTGGCGAGCTGAGCGGGGTAATCTACGACCCAGTGTGCCTGAGCTGGGGCCATACTATCGACAATCGAGTGCTGGGACATGTCGGCATTGTTCGCAAAGTGAAAACGCAAGGGGTTGGTCAGCCGCAATGTCCATGCATTATCGAAGGCTCCGATAAAGACCGTCGGACCGTTTCGCAGATCTTGAAGGCTTGTTGCACCCTCGCCTCTTACCGTGTACTCCTTACCGGTCGACTGAAGGAGCCCGGCAACTTTGACGGTTGCATATACATCGTCCATCACGACGGCCGTTAGATTGTCTTTCATCACAATCTGACGTGTTGGCTCGGC
>CAYWMR010000308.1:0-6213 GCA_964458965.1 uncultured Occallatibacter sp.
AACGGGGCCATCGATAACTTGCGCGGGTTGAAGGAGAACGTGATTGTGGGACGGCTGATTCCGGCGGGAACGGGATTGGAGTACTACCGCAACGTTCAACTTTCGCCGGAGCTTGAGGAGGCAGCGGCGCGCGTGCAGCGTGAAGTGACAGCGGAAATCGAAGCTGCCGAGCGTGAGCTGGAACTGATGCGCCAAGAGGGTGAAGCTGAAGAGATGGCAGCCGAGTAGCGGCGGCCGTCACGAGTCAAGGCATTGGAGTTCTCGACCGATGTCGTATGAAAACAATCGGCGGCGAAGCGTATGGAGAGCTTCGCCGCCGATCTTTTTTGCGCAATGGCTCAGGCCGCGCGCAGGCGCATTCCGTATTCAATCCTGAAATAGACGCGGGATTCGATTATTCGTGTGCGCCGTGCTTCTGCAGCAACTGTGCCCACCTGTGGTCGTCCATCGAAAGGGCATATGTCAGGGGCCTATGCTGGCTCTGGTCAATGGCATTGACATCGGCGCCCTTGTCGACGATGAGCTGGATCATGCTTCCAAACTGCATGTGCAGCGCCATGTCGAGGATCGTGTCACCATAAGCTGTGGCGGCATTCACGTTGGCTCCATGGGCGAGCAGGAACTCCGCGTCGTCTTTCTGGTCGCGCATAACCGCCCAGAACAAGGGCGTTGCGCCGCTGGCGGCCTGGGCATTTACGTCGCCTCCCTTGGAGACGAGATACTCCAGCATTTCCTTATGGTGGATCGAGAACATGGCCATATCCACGGGCGTATAGCCGTGGCCCGCCTGCTGGGTAATGATGCCAGGTACGGTCAGCAGGCCCACCGGATCCAAATGGTTGCTGGATGAGATAAATCCCCACATATCGCCGGGTGTGAAGGCGCCTGCGTTGTCCTTGGCATTGACGTCGGCACCAGCGTCGACAAGCACCTTCGCGACGGCAACATCGCCATGAAGCGATGCCAAATGCAGTGGAGTATCGCCATGGCTGTCAAGGCTCTTGATGAGCGTGGGGTCGGCCTGGATGAGGGACTGCACCTTCTTGAGGTCGCCTTTTCGCGCGGCATCGTGAATGGGGCCGGCGAAGGCGAGGGCGGAGCAGGTAATCGCCACGGCCATGAAGATGGCGAGGCGGCAAATCCTGGAAAAGGATGATGAGCGCAGAATAGGAAACGATTTCATAGTTCCTCCAACGAACCCTTCATTTTATCCGATTGGGGCATTGGCGGGAAGAGTGCCGCCGGTTTTGTTGACGAGCGCAGGAGGGAAAAAGACGATGATTTCACTTGGCATTCACGATTGGCGGGGAGGGCCGTGCCGGCGAAGGCGAGCCCAACTCCCACTCTCGGCCAAAAAAACGCGACAGATGGAGCAGCCGGCGCATCTCCGCAACCTATTTTCTGAGTACAACGGCAATTACCTGGCCGTCGACTGTCTTGTCGGAGCTTTCAGCGTATTGCACCTGGGCCTTCATTCCTTCCATGTCCTTGCACGGATTCAGGTCGCCTTTGATGGTGAAATCAAGGACCGCGAAGTCAACCTTAAAGTAATTATTGGAGTAAACGGATATGGGCTTTTTCGCAGTTTCAACGTGGAACTCGATTATGGCGGGATAGGTGCACTGCACTCCCCGAATCACTCCGTTTACGAAATGTTTGGGTCCATCCGGCGGTTCTGTCGGATGCTTTGGCTTGGGTTCGGCGTCCACCAGTTTCTCCGCTGTCTGAATGTCTACCTCGCCCTTTGGCGGTTCGGTCACCATTGCGCCTGGCCGGGCTCCAAGGGACTGAATAGCGTCAATCTGTTTAATCCTGCTCTGCACCATCTGTGCTTCGTCAGGACTCTTTGCCAGACTCGCAGCATTGCGAAGAACGGACTCAGCATCCTCGTACCGGCTCATGGTCATCAGCACGGTAGCTGCATTCATACGGAAGATTAGGTTTCCGGGATCCAATTGAATAGCCTGGAGATTTAACATGTGTGCTTCTTCCAGGTTTTGATGCCGCATTACAAATAAGTTAGCCAACTGATCGTACGCAGGAGAGAAACTGGGGTTGAGCCGGATAGCAGCACGAAGGCTGGCCTCAATATCCGCTGAATTAAGGGAGTTATCATCGCCTGGGGAGTTAGCGCTGCTCATCGACATTACAGCATAGTAGTAATGCGCCAGATAACTCTTCGAATCGAGTTTGACCGCCTGTTCATACCATTTGCGGGCGGCTTCCCTGTCTCCATCTCGAAACGCAAGATACCCCATTGTCTCGTGTGCCTGGGCATTGTCAGGATCGGCTTTGAGCACTGCATCGAGGAGCGACCTGGCTTCCGGAGTGCGCTGAACATAGACGAGAACATCGGCGCGGATTGCATCTGCCTGGGCCGATGTGACAGGTTTGCTGCTGTAGGATTCTTCATCGAGCGGAGCGGCTGCACTGGAGAGGACGAACTGCTTATAACTGCCTTCGCGGATGTAGGTCTGAAGCGCCAGTTGCAATTGCTTGAGGTCTCCGAAGGCCTTTTCCGCTGCGACAACCGGATCTTCATGCTGGCTGACCAGCGACATATAAGTCGTAAGGCGGTGGGTAGCTTTGTCGTGATCCATTATTTCGAGATAGTGAGTCAGCGCCCATGACTCAGCATAGAAGACCGAGCCTTTTTGCTCCTCGTGATAGTAAGGTGAGTTATGGTCAACTTTGAATATAACAGGCAGGGGCAATAGGTTGTTTTGGCGGAGGTATAGGATATCTTCCAAGCTTGGCTCGCCTATCAGGACTTCCTTGCTGCGGATTTCTGTATTTTGGATGAACTCCGCGAATCCTTCGTTGAGCCATAGCGGCATCCACTCACCGGCGTTGCCGAGTTGGAGGTGTGTGTACTCGTGGTAGATGGTGGCATAGGGGTGCTCGCCCTCGGCATTCAAGCGCAGCAGGACGTAGTTCTTGTCTGGAGTGCGCAGGAACAGGCCGGCCAGGTTCATCTGTCCTTTGGCCAGATAGGCTGCGGGTTCGAGCAATTGGAAGCCGGCTTCGTTGCGGACTGCAATTACGACGATGGGGAGCGGTGTGTCGACCTGTTTTTTGGGAAACAGCACCTGAAACATCCAGCGCATGCGTTCGAACTGATCCAGGATGTGCCGCGCCTGCTTGTCGCTGGAGTCGGTGATGACTTTGAAGTGCGGGCTGGTTACTTCAATCCACTGCTCGGGAGTGGCATGGGCGAGTTTGGCTGAGAGAGCGAGACAAAGAAACAAGATCGCAAGTCGCCGGGACATGATGGAGGCAATTCTACCAGCGTAGCTTTGCGGGGAATTGCCAGACCCCCCACCCCCCGGGTCCCTGTAAGAAAATATCTTGTTTTCAAGGAGATACGGTAGAGCCTTCGCTGCACATATTTGATTCTCTTAAACTTCGCCGCAGAAATTAGGAAACAAAGGAGTTACGGGAGGTTTTGCTGGTAGCTCTCAGCTTTCAGCTATCAGCCCTCAATTTCCTGGTCGCAGATTCGGTTCGGGCTGCCCTGGTTGTGAAAGACACTATGAAACAATTGTGCGCCAAGTGCGCGTAATACTATGCAAATCATGGAAACTTTTCTTCGAGTTGGAGGACGAGTTCGCGGGTGCATGAAGGGGTGCGGTTGCGGGCGGTGCCGTAAGATTTATCTTTCAAGGTTTGAAGTTGGGGACGCCCGGGATTGGTGTTTCTGAACAGGTTGCCGTACTCTGTTGAAAAGGAGCTCAAGCCATGGAAGTCGAACTTACCTCCGATCAAAGAGCATTCGCGCGTCACGCCATGGAGATGGGGCGCCTGCACAGCGAGGAAGAAGCGATTGAAGAAGCCCTTGCGCTGTGGGAGGAACGCGAACGGCGACGTGTTGAGTTCCGAGCCACCCTTAGCGAAGCCCGCGCCTCCGTGGCACGAGGCGAAGGCCGTGAGATTACGCAGGAATCCATGCGGGAGCTTTCCGCCGAAGTTAGAGAGCGCGGCCAGGCTCGCCTGCTTGCGGAATTGGCCCAAGCCGGCTAGCGGCCCCGCAGCGGGACATGCACTAGATTCTTCGACTCACATTCTTAAATAACGGTACAATATATGCTACCATTCGATAAATGAACGAGCTCCGGGAATATCTCCGGGTTGACGGACGCAATCTGTTCGGCGAGTGGTTTGACCGGCTCAACTCCAATGCGGCGCGCCGAGTTACCACCGCTCTTTATCGGTTGGGATTGGGCAACTTCTCAAATGTGAAGAGTGTTGGCGGCGGCGTCTTCGAGTACCGCATCGACTTCGGGCCGGGATATCGGGTTTACTTCGGGAAAGACGGAGAGCGGATCGTCATTCTGCTTTGTGGCGGCACGACGAAGCGCCAGCAGGACGATATTGAGATGGCCGGTGAATGCTGGCTGGACTACAAGCGGCAAAAGAGGAGCGAGCCATGGCGTTGACGCGTGATTTTCGGGAAACGGTGCAAGCGCGGGTGCGGAACGATCAGGAGTTTCGCCGGGGATTGTTAAGCGACGCCGTCGAGTCTCTGCTGGCGGGCGAGGCGGCGTTGGGCCGCGAGATTCTGCGCAACTTCATCAACGCGACGCTGGGCTTTCCCGCGTTGGCGGAGAAGACAGGCATTCACGTGAAGACGCTGCACCAGATGTTCGGGCCGAAGGGGAATCCGACGGCGGCGAATCTGTTCAATGTCGTTGCTTGCTTGCAGGAGCATGAAGGGGTGCGGTTGCGGGTGGTGGCGTAGGTGAAGTGAATCCCAGGTTTCAAAATCGAGATTTGGCGCGCCCGGCCTATTCGCAGTTCAAGTACGCCTCACGTTGAAGAACCTCTTTGCCCCTGCTTCCAGCGGTGCCGTTCTTTGTCTTCCAGGCGGTCCACTTTTCAGCCTCCCAGAACTCGACCTTGGCCTGATTCAAGGGCAAATCCTTCAGAAAGTCCGATGTGAGTAAGATGATTTTGTCTTGCTGGTGTTGATCCAGCACGTAGTAGATTTTCACCGTCGTCGGCTGTCGATAGTTTCCAGGAGTCACAAAGGCGGCAACCTTAGTCTTGGTGACAATGGATCCCTGGAAATCAAAATGACGGGTAAGGTAGTCCGCAAGTGCCTGAATGCGCACTTGGTCATGAGACGTCATGGTTTTTTCGTAGATCGGGAAGGGGTCTTTTTCGCCGTCTTTTCGCGCTTGGTTTACTTGAATAGCCGCAACGCATTCAGCGCAATAACCACGCCTGCCTTCCAGTGTTTTGTACGCGTCCTCGAATTTATCAAGTACAGTCTCGTCAGTTTCAGGCCACTCATGCCTCGGCAGGTTGTTGCATTTGTAATCGCGAAATTGATCGAAGCCATTGTTTAAGTAACATTCTCTGCAGAGAAGAAGACTGCCCATCACCGACACCTTCTCGAAATTGCCAAACACCCCGCGATCGAGATCTTGTGCAACGTGAGGACACACTTCATAGAAGCCTGACCTCCCATGCCTCGGGCATATCATGATTCCCATTCACCCCCCTATTCAAAGAGCATTCCGTCCGCGTTAAGAAGCTAGATTGGAGTGTCGCGCTGCCGGCGCCGGGTTGTCCAGGAAGTGGGCACGCGCCCTAACGCAAGTCCGCCAACTCGTCGAAAGAAAGCTCAACATCACGCAGGATTGCTCGCAACAGGCCTGGACCGATCGTCTCTCCGGAATGCGCGGGAACAGTGGTTGTCCTGCCGTCAGGGTGACTGAGAAATACGTGACTCCCGCGAGTCCGGTTCACGGTGAAACCTGCTCTTTCAAGGGCGCGGACGAGTTCTTATCCCCTGAGGCGTGGAAGGCGCGTTATACAGAGACTTGCTGAATGCCTACCAGTTCAAGCGCGCCTGGAGGGTTCTTTTCCTCTTCGAGACACAGGGAGATTACCTCGCGTGTGCGCTTCATCAGGGTGTCAAGACTCTTTGCTTGAGTGTGGCATCCGCGAAGGGCGGGAACGGTAGCAACGAGATAGCCCGCCTCGTCTCGTTCGATTACGACAGTGAAGTTTCTGCTGGGCTTCATGCGCCACCTCGCGTACTTACTTTATCAGGATACGCTTTCGCGAAGATCGGTTGGGCGGCAGCCAAATTTACCGCCGGGGGATCTATTGAGGGAATCTCCGAACAAGTCTTTGCTGCAATTCAGCATTCCCTCAGGGGCTTCTATGAGACGGCTGGTGTTGTCAAGGTTTTTGTCTTTGCATTTG
>CAYWMR010000309.1:0-6209 GCA_964458965.1 uncultured Occallatibacter sp.
GCCCTGCACTGAGGTATCCTGACTAATAGCAAACCTGCATCGTAAACTTCGCCGCGCCCCTCCCTGATCAATCAAGGCGTCGCTCATCGCAATACGGAGGTTTCTTGAATCCCTATCTTCAGTCCGTCCTGTTAGGCATAGTAGAAGGCTTGACCGAGTTCCTGCCCGTCTCCTCCACGGCGCACCTGCGCATCACTGAAGGGCTCATGAATATCCCGCTCGATGACGCCTACTGGAAGATGTACACCATCGTTATTCAGTTGGGCGCAATCGTTGCCCTTACCCTGCTCTTCCTCGGCCGCATTTTCGAGTTTCTGCGCACCTTTCCAAGGGGCGAGCGGGGCGACCGCACTTTGCTCACACACCCCATCTCGCTCACCCTCATCGCCTTTGCCGTCACCTCCGTGCCCGCTCTGCTGCTGCATAAATGGAGCGAGAAGCACCTTGAAAGCATCACCGCCATGGCCCTCGCCCTGCTCATTGGCGGCATTGTTATGTGGATCGTCGACATATGGGCCAGCCGCCGCGATGCGGAAACTACCGACATCGAGCAAATGTCTCTGCCGCAAGCCATCTGGATCGGCCTCTGCCAGACCCTCTCCGCCGTATTCCCCGGAACCTCCCGCTCCATGTCCACCATCGCCGCCGGCCAAATCGCCGGCCTCGACCGCCCCACCGCCCTCGCCTTCAGCTTCCTGCTTTCCATCCCCACCATGGCCGCCGCCACCGTCTGGGACCTGATCAAGGAAATCCATCCCGGCAAGGCTGCTGAAGCGGCCGGCGTCGCTGCCGCACATGTAGTCATGACCGGCGATCGCTGGGTCATTCTCCTCATCGGTACCGGCGTCTCATTCTTCGTAGCCCTGGGTGTAGTCGAGTGGTTCCTCTTCTGGGTCCGCAAGCACGGCTTCGCCCTCTTCGCCATCTATAGAATCCTGTTAGGCGGCGCGCTACTGATCTGGGGAGCCAAATTCATCGCTAGTTGAGGCGGGCGGCCCTAGTCTCGGTGACCATTCCAAATCAAGATGAGGGTGCCCCCGGTCCCTCGCTTTTGGGGACCGGGGAGGGTAGCGGAACTTTCCCCCACGAGCCGATTCGGAGCCGGGGAAGCAGCGAACAAGATACTCATTTCCGGCAATTCTCGCTGGTTCGCGGCCCAGGGCGCGACGTGCAATCCTGCCTCCCGGCAGGTTCTTCAGGCTGATGACGAACTCGGACGCGTATGACGGAAGGGAAGCCTCAACTACCAGAGAAAACGCGGCTGGTGTTGCGGTGAATAGGTATCATCTCCCCAAGTACCCACAGATTCTTTGTTGCTTTCTGCATGAATTGGCGGGTATCCTCAGTGAGCCCCGCCATCCTCAAAAGCACGTTTCAAGGGAGACCCTCGGATGATCTCACGGAAGGCCCTAGGTTCTTGTCTCTTTCCGATTGCGCCTGCCATACTCGCGGCGCTGCTTGCTGTTCCAGGCATCCGCGCGTTCGGTGAGCCGTTCATCGCGCAAAACCCTGGCCCGGGCAGCGTGACGATCGAAGGCAAGTGGCAGTTTCATCTGGGCGACAGCCTTGGCTGGGCCGCTCCCGCTCTCGACGATTCCACCTGGGAACAACTGGACGGGGACCATGAATGGGGCGACCAGACGCACCCCGGATACACCGGCTTCGCGTGGTACCGGAAGCACATCCAGATCGAGGGACGCGGAGGGAAGCTGGCGGTGCTGATTCCGCCGGTGGATGATGCGTACGAGGTTTACTGGAACGGACACAAGCTGGGCGGAAGCGGCAAGCTTCCGCCGCACGCCTGGTGGTTCCGGTTCAAGCACGGCACCGTATACGGGCTGGGAGCGGCGCCGCTGGATGGAGTGCTGGCGCTGCGGGTGTGGCAGGCTCCGCTGTCATCGGATGATGGAATCTGGGGCGGCGGCTTGAGGGCCGCGCCAGCGATCGGGTCGCCGGCGGTGCTGTCGATGCGGCCCAGCTTCGCGCAGATCAAGACGGAGTACATGATGCTTCCCCGCTTCATCTTTGCGGGTGCGCTGTTTATCACCGGCGTCATCGCCTTGCTGCTGTATCTGCGCGAACGCCGCAACCTGGTTTACCTGTGGCTTGCCTTGCTGTTGATCAGCAACTTCCTGTGGTGCATTTTTGGCATGAGCATCGTCCTGTTCGGCATGTCGAACTTTGCGAACATCTCCCAGGATGGCGTAGTGCTCGCGGTGCAGAACATCTCGTTATGGATGCTGCTGCTGACGTTGTTCGGCTTGCACAGGCACCCGGCGTGGAGGCGATGGAGCCTTGCGCTGATCGCGGTCGACCTGAGCGCCCTGGCGTTTGACTTGACGCTGAAAGCTTTCTGGGAATATGCCGGAACCGGCATGCAGGCAGCCGACATTGCGGCAAACGCCATCACGGCGCTGACGCCGATTTATCTGCTGGTGATCGTGGTTGTGGGTGTGCGTCGACGCGCCTCACGGGGGCTGCTTCCGCTGGCAGTCGCGGCCACCCTCTATGGCATCTACAACCTGGTAGTGAATGCCTCTTGGGTGGGCATCCGTTATACCCATTTCCGGCTCCCGTGGAGCCATCTCAACCCCGCCATTCCCCTGGGCCCTTACGTGTTCGGCATCCCCGCAATTCTCAACACATTGCTGTTCCTGGTGCTGCTGTTTACGGTGGCGCGCGAGCAGGCGCGGGAACGCCGCCGCCAGATGCACATTGAGAGCGAGATTGCCTCGGCGCATGAGGTGCAGGATGTGCTGTTTCCTGCCGAATTGCCTGCCATCCCCGGCTTCGCCATCTCCAGCGTTTACAAGCCTGCCACCGAGGTGGGCGGCGATTTCTACCAGGTGATTCCTCTGGGCGAATTGGAGGACGAGCCCCGCGCGCTGATCGTCCTGGGAGATGTGAGCGGGAAGGGACTCAAAGCGGCGATGACCGTATCGCTGATTGTGGGTACTGTGCGGACGCTGGCCGAATTTACCAATGACCCCGGCGAGATTCTTACGCGCCTGAACCAGCGACTGTTGGGCCGCACGAGGGGCGGATTTGCCACCTGCATTGCGCTGCTCGTTGAGACGGGCGGTAGAACGGTGATCGCCAATGCCGGACACCTCGCACCTTTTCGCGCAGGGCGCGAGATTGACTTACCGGGATCGCTTCCACTGGGCCTGGCAGCAGATGAGCAGTATGAATCCATAACGACGCATCTGCAGGCGGGCGAGACACTCACGCTGCTGACCGATGGCGTTCTCGAGGCACGCGGCCCCAAGGGAGAGCTGTTTGGGTATGAACGCCTCTCAACCTTGATGCAGGCGCAGCCTACGGTTCAGCATATCGTGGACGAGGCTTGCAGCTTTGGGCAGGATGACGACATCACTGTGCTGTCTGTGGCGCTCATCGCCAATACAGAGATACACGACCCGCGCCTTGAGCTTTCGGCCCAGATTGCTGGCCAGTGATCCATGCGGTTAGCGTTCATTCTCATTCGCGATCCTGTTTCCCCACTGCCATCGATGAATTGGCATTTGGCAATTCCAGTCCCTAATCTCCGATGAGTCGGTGAAATGCGGTTTCAACGTTGTGGGAAATAGGAAGGTAATACTAGAGTGAACCCCTGTAAGTGAACCCTTAACAAGTTGTCTCGAATTTGAGGACAGGTCCACCCTGGTCCCTATTCCCTTCCGTGGTTCCCCCCGCCCGTTTTCCCCCGGAATCCCCCTCCCGCCACGAATCCCGCGCTCAACCATTCTTCACACGTTACAATGTGTGATACTCTACACATTCAGGAGGTGTCCTATGCCAACCAACCTCGCCCTCGACGACACCCTCATTGACGAAGCCCGCCGCGTCGGCAACCACAAAACCAAAAAGGAAGCTGTAACCGCGGCCTTAGACGAGTACATCCAGCGGCGCAAACAGCTCGAAATTCTGGAACTGGCTGGGACAATCGACTACGATCCCGACTACGACTACAAGAAAATGCGGCTGCTCGATCGGATCGAGTTAGAACCGTGAAGATTCTTGTCGATACCTGCGTTTGGTCGCTTTTGTTGCGGCGCAAGCCAGGGACGGCCTTGAGCGCCGAAGAGCAGCAAATGGTGACCTCGCTGAGGGAAGCGATTCAGGACGGGCGCGTGGCCATAATTGGCCCCATTCGGCAGGAGATTCTGTCTGGCATAAAGCACTTGGCTCAATTCGACAAATTACGGGCCGCGCTCGGAAGGTTCCCGGATGTACCGCTTACAAAGAGCCACTTTGAAGAGGCTGCGCGGCTGTTCAACTTTTGCCAGAGCAGGGGCGTAGCATCCGGATCGACAGATATTCTCATCTGCGCAGTTGCCGCATCGGAGGAATTTGACCTCCTGACCTCCGACCAGGGTCTGAAACGCTGCATGAAAGTCGTGCAGTCCGAAGGACTAATTCACTAAGCCGACCCTATTCCCTATTCCCTAGTCCCTATTCCCTAGTCCCTAGCCCCTATTCCCTTCCGTGGTTCCCCCCGCCCGTTTTCCCCCGGAAAGCCCCTCCCGCAAAGGGATAATAAAAGCTGCTCTGGGACTCTTCGCCCGCTCCACCGGCTCGCTCGCGGCAGGTCCTCAAAGAGCGGCAAACCGGCGGGAGCGCCCAGCCATGAAGCCCATTCGAATCGTCCTATCCCCGACGCGCAGCCGGCCCCTCAACGTGCTTCTGGGGCTCGTCCTCATGCTGGCCTCGCTCCTTGTACTCCTTGCGCTGGTCACCTGGCATTCAACCGACCCGTCGCTGAACACCGCCGCCGATCTCACCGGGCCCCACGCCGTTCACAACTGGATCGGCCCCATCGGCGCGACCCTCAGCGACCTTCTCCTCCAATCCATCGGTGTCACCGCCTTTTTCCTCCCCATTTGGCTCGCCGGAATCGGCTGGACCTGGGTCGCCAACCGGCAGATTCCACGCTTCGCCGGGTCGCCCATCCTGCGCTGGCTCGGCGCCTTGCTGGCCATCGTCTTCATCCCCGCTGTCTTTGCCATGTTGCCCATACACTGGCGCTGGCTCCATCTGCTCCCTGTCGAGGGCGTCCTCGGCCGCCTCATGGCCGGCCTTCTGGTCGGATACCTGAACATGCAGGGTGCCTGGCTCGTTGCCGGCGTCCTGGCCGCAGCCGGTTTCTACTTCGCTTCCGCCGTCAGTTTCTGGATTCTCAAGGAGACCATCGAAAACCGCTGGAGACACGCTCTTGCCCTCAACAGCCGCTGGCGTCGCTGGCGCGAAGAGCGAGCCGAGCAGAAAGCCGGCCGCGAAGCCGAATATGGTCCAGAACTCGAGGCTGCCGCCGACCATTTCCCCGCCTCAGCCCAAGCCGAACTCCAGCCAGGCTTCTTCGCCTCCCTGTTTCGCCGCCGCCGCCCAGTTCCCCAGCCCGATCCGCTGGACGAAATCCCAGCCTTCCAGCGTGCCCCATTGCATTCCGCGGAAGATGCCTCCATGGCCGCGACCCGGCGGCCCAGCATCTGGGAGCGCGCAGCCGAGCCGGAATCACCACCCGCCGTCCCAGTCTCACCGCGCGCGCAAAATCCGGTTGCAGCCGAATCTGGGCGTATCTTCGAGGATTGGGAAACATCGACAACCGGCAGAACCACCCAGCAGCCAACGCCGGCCCAACCCGCGCCCTCGCGCCCCATCGCTACGCCGTTGCAGTCACCGGCCGCCAGCCAGCCTGAGCGCATCGCCATTCACCACCGCGCCGACGCCGAAGTCCGCACCGCAACCGTCGCCCCCAAAAACGTCAGCGGATTCAAGCTCCCCCCCAGCACCCTGCTCAACCCCGGCGGTGGTCCACAAGCCGTGCACGAAGACGACCTGCGCGACGAAGCCAAAGTCCTGGTCGAGAAGTGCGCTGAGTTCGATGTCCGCGGCCAGGTGGTCCAAATCAACCCCGGCCCCATGGTCACCACATACGAGTTCAAGCCTGAAGCCGGAGTCAAATACTCGCGCGTAACTTCGCTGGCCGACGACCTCTGCCTGGCCATGAGCGCCGAGAGCATCCTCATCGAGCGCATGCCCGGAAAGAACACCGTCGGCATCCAGGTGCCCAACCACGAGCGCGAAACCATACACCTGCGCGACATCATCGAGTCGGAGACCTTCGCAAAATCCAAAGCCCGCCTCACCATCGCCATGGGCAAAGACATCAACGGCCGCATCGTCACCGCCGACCTGGCCTCCATGCC
>CAYWMR010000310.1:0-6196 GCA_964458965.1 uncultured Occallatibacter sp.
GGAGGCCCTGAATGAGCGCCAGGCCGCGCGCCCTCTTCGCGGCGCCGGCTGCATCGATATTCCATTGCGGGCTCTCGGGGTCGTCGATGCCGACGTAGGTTGGCTCGCCGCCCATGGTCAGGCGCACATCCTGCGCTTCCAGTTCTCGGTCGACGCTATGCGCAACCTGTCTGATCCGCAGCCAGTCCCCTTCGGTAAAAGGCTGGGAAGGCCGTCGTGGATCATTCAAACGGTGAACCGAGATGGAGTGGCTGAACTCTACGCCGGCCGGCTCCGAGGTGCCTCCGATGGGCGCGGCCTGCGAAGCAGTTGGAGTGCACACCAGCGGGATGTGCCCCTCGCCGGTCAGCAGGCCCGAGGTCGGATCGAGGCCAATCCAGCCCGCGCCGGGCAAGTACGCTTCCGCCCAGGCATGCAGATCCGCTGAGTCCGCTTGCGGGCCACCTGAGGCTGGATCGGCGGCCTGCAACTGAATCAGATAGCCCGAGACAAACCGTGCCGCGATGCCCAGATTTCTCAGGCTCTGAACCAGCAGCCATGCCGAATCCCGACACGATCCCGAGCGCATCTCCAGCGTCTGTTCGCACGCCTGGATGCCAGGCTCTAGCCTCGTCACATAAGCAATTTCGTCTCGCAGCTTTCGATTCAGGTCAAGCAGAAGACTGATAGTTCCGCTCTTCCGTCCGACGAAACTCTCAAGAAACGTGTGAATCAGCGGTCCCGGCGGATCCACAGATCGATAGGGTTCGAGATCCTTGGCCAGCCCCGGCGCATAGGCGAAGGGGTATTCCTCCACTCCCGGTTCCAGAAAAAACTCGAACGGGTTGTAAGGAGAGAGGTCCGCAACCAGATCCACCTCCACCAGCAATTCGTTCGTCTTGCCTGAAAAGAGAAGGCGAGCTAGGCGATTGTTGTGCGGGTCCAATTGCCAGTTCAGGATATGTTCGGAGGGGGTAACACGAAGTGAATAGCTGAGAATTGGCGTTCGACAGTGCAGCGCGGGACGCAACTGGATCACCTGGGGACCGAGAGATATCGCCTTGCCGTACCGGTAGAGCGTCCGGTGATTCAGCGCAACTTGTATTCCCATCCGCCCCCTCAGCGCCCACACCTGGAATTCGGGGTCCGCATGCATTTGGGCGACTCGGCCCGCGAACCCGCCAAACGTCTTGTGGAAGCCGGGGCGTAGAGATACGTTAACATATCGGCCACCCGAAAGATGCCCGTTTCGCTACAGAAATGCCCGGAAGAGACGGAGAAAATCGGGTAGTCCCCGGCGCGGACCGTGATGGTTGCTTGCGAACGAAATGCGCCCCTGGGCGCTCGACGACTCGCTTTCGTTTTTCTGCATCCAAACTTGAGGACAGCGTTGTCGCCACGCCATGTTTTTCGGCCGCGAGACGCAATTAAGCTCCAATAACTTTGGATTAAGGACGCCAAAAATGTTGATTCGGCTTGCATACGATATTCAATTCGATATCCCCGCCACCGTGGCCATGGTGACGCTGCTCAACGTCCATCCTTCCCGCGCCGCCGATCTGCTGGAGCCGGACGAACTCGGCACCGATCCGGAACTCGACGTCGCACATTACATCGACAGTTTCGGGAATCGTTGCGCGCGGTTCGTTGCGCCTCCGGGTCAACTCAGGCTTAGCGGCTCCACGCTCGTCGAAGACTCCGGAGAACCCGACGAGGTGAACTGGAATGCGCGCGAGCAGGCCGTCGGCGATCTGCCGCACCAGATTCTCACCTTCCTGCTCAACAGCCGCTACTGCGAGGTAGACCGTTTCTCAAGCATTGCGTTTGAACTGTTCGGGCAGACCGAACCCGGCTGGGGACGCGTGCAAGCCATCTGCAACTGGGTCCACAACAAGGTGGCGTTTAACTATCAGCATGCCCGGCCCACCAAGACTGCTCTCGATGTGTTTACTGAGCGCGTCGGCGTGTGCCGCGACTTTCAACATCTGGCCATCGCCTTCTGCCGCGCACTCAATATTCCGGCTCGCTATGCAACCGGGTACCTGTGCGACATCGGAGTTCCCGTTGTGCTTCCCATGGACTTCAGCGCCTGGTTTGAGGTCTATCTCGACGGCCGCTGGTGGACCTTCGATGCGCGCAACAACCAACCCCGGATTGGCCGCATACTGATGGCCACGGGCCGCGACGCCTCCGATGTGGCGATCACCACTTCTTTTGGACGAGCGGACCTACGGTATTTTTTCGTCGTCGCCGAAGAAGAGGTTGCGGCTGTCGCAAAGACCGCGTAATCCTGCAATTCACCCAAAAGCTGTGGGCGTAACTCAATCAACAACTGTGGGTGCCCCAGGTCTCGCTCTTGAGACCTGGGAGACTAACCATCCAAACATTCGCGGATCCAGCGATGGTTCCGATCATGCCGCTACCGGCTGATATGACCGTGCCGATCCAGGTGGCCGCCTTGATGGAAGCGGCTTTGAACCATGCTCAGTCCGACGAAATAAAGCGCCACGGTCAAGGCGCCTATAAACACGGCTTGCGCAATCTTGAACCAGCGCGGGACTTCTCGTACAGGAGCTGTCGTCTTCGAATCCGTTGTCATCTGTGCAACCTCTCGGCCAACTCAGGCGCCCGCGTAATGCCGATCCGCATCGCCCCGACGGTCTCAACTCTCGGACGCCTGCGTCCACCAATCATTCCACCGAGTTAGATGCCATACAGTCCCATTTCGCACAGTAGTGAACGATGCGGCTAAACGACTACGCTCTTTCTCGCGAAAGAACCGGTGAATTGGTGTCCCGGTCAATCATGCTGCGTGATCTCCAACTGGACTGGGTGCGCGGTCGAGCTTACTTCCGGATCGTAGTACTCATAGACGCGCGACTGAAAGGTGCGGGCGTGAATTGGGTACTTGGCGCGCAAGCGAAAGTGTATGGTGACTGTCTGCTTTGCTGAGAGCGCGTTGAAGTAGAGAATGGCCTGGGTAGCCGTGAGCGAAAACTTCTCCAGGCGGCCGCTTTTCTGGTCTGCCGACTTCTCCTGAAGCGACTGCAAATCTTCACTGAGCAGATCGAAGCCTGGAGGGATGCCAAGATCGACCATGACCATGTTTGCGGTCTTGGATAGATTGTTGCGGACTGTTGCCGTGGCAGTGGCGATGTTGTTTTCAGCGAGTCTTGTCCGGTCGTATGCAACGTCAATGGTGAGCGGCTCCGCGGGGACATGCTCTTCCCATGGCGTGAAGTATCGGCCCACAACCTGATAGGCAAGTGTACCGGAGCCGTCAAATTTCAGATGTACGGAAGCGGTGCTTAGCGAGTCATTGAAGTCTTTGCTCTTCAAGACGAATTGATGCAAAAGGTCGTTGTTCTCCGCGTTGAGCTGCAGGGTTTCAAGGGGCTTGCCGTTCAGTTCAACGGTGAGCAAGCCATGGACATCCGACGCACTCAGTTGAGTGGCGAGGACCAGAGCGCGCAATGCCATGATGGTGGCTTGCGTTGTGCCCCAGTTGCCCGCGGCCTGCTTCTTTGCCGAGATGAAGTTCAAGGCCTTGCGGACAGTCTCCGCGGCCTGGCCCCATTTCAGCAATGCCTGCGCGGCCAGGCCGGTGGTTTCAATGGCGGCGCTTTGGCCGGTGGAGTAGACGCCGGTCTCCTCCGCGTTCCACGAGACATGGTCGCCCTCTTCGGTTTTAGCGTCGACCAGTGCCTGCATCGATCGCCTGGTAAACTCGCGATCCTTGCCATAGTCCGCGGCGAAGTTGGCGATGACCGCGAGCGTATACGGGTCGGGCCTGGGGCCGCTGTAAGACTCGATGAACTGCATGGCCCTCTCGGTGGATGGACCTTTGTAGCCGGTATTGGCCAGGGCCCACGCAATGTATGCGGTGATGCGCAATTGATCGGAGTTGAATCGGTTGGTCGCGCCCTCGTTGATGAACTGAGTGTCAGGCTTCCAACTGCCGTCTGCCTGTTGCTGCCGCGCGAGCCACTCGGCGGTGCGCTCAATCAGACGCGGGTCAACGTCAGAGACTTTTGACATATCGTTGAATTCCATCAGGCCGTATGCGGTCAGAATCTTGTTGGCGGGCGCCTGTCCGAACCAACTGAATCCGCCTCCTGGCACCTCGAATGTGAGCAGGCGCTGATAGCCGTTGGAGATGTAACCCTCGGCTTTGGCATGAACCTCCGGGGTCAGCTTCTTGGTGCGCTTCATGTAGTCGAGCGCCAGCACATTAGGGTAGGTGCTGGAGGATGTCTGCTCGAAGCAACCGCCGGGCATGCTGAGAATGCTATCCATGCCCTCGATAATCTGGCTCAACGGCCCCGGATACAAGCGCACAAGAATGCTGCTGGCGTCGGGAATCGCGTTGGCGGGCAGCTTCAGATCGTGCTGTGCGGTGGCCTCCAGGCGGCCGTTGAACACCACACTCTGTTCGCGTCCATTGGGGATGACTTCGATCTCGCGGACAACAACATCCTCGCGCGCATTCCCGCCCTGCGCGTCGACCATGCGTGCCGATAGCGTGAGCTTGAACTTGCCGATGCGGTTGGCGTTGAGGGTGAATTGCGAGCCTCCCACGCGACCGGATTCGACGGAGAGAGTTTTCTGCGGGGTGTCGCTCAAGAGCAAGTACCAATCGTCGGGCTGAAGCTTCAGGCTCACCTCGCCGGACTTGCCGGAGTAGTTGTACGCGGCTATGGGAATGGAGACGCGATCGCCCTGCGTAAGCATGACGGGCAGATCGAGGTCCACAAAAAAATCCTGGAAGACCTTCAGGCTTGAAGATGCGGAGCCGAGCGCACCAGACTGCGTGGAGGCCAGCATGGCCATGCGCCACGTGGTGATGGAGTCGGCGACAGGAATGGAAATATCCGCGTTGCCTTTGCCGTCGGTGATGATCTCGGGATTGATGTAGAGCGCTTCAGGAAAGTAGGAGCGAATGTGCGGAGCGTTTTGCGCTGGCTCAGCCGGAGCCGCCTGCGGCATCATTTTGACAAGCTCCGCGGCGTCGCGTCCGGTGAGCACGGCACCGCTTGCTTTTGCATCGAGTTGGCGTTTCATCATGGGCATGGGAGCTGCGTTTACGAATTCATTGTTCAGCGTGGCGCTGACTCCCGCAACGTCCATGGGTACTTCCGCATCGGCTCCGCTGATAACCGTGACAGACTGAGTTACGGCTCCAATATTCAGAGTCGCCGTTAGGGCCGCGCGATCGCGGGCTTGCAGCCGGATACTTCTGTCAGAGAGTGTCTCGAATCCCTGCGCCGTCACAACGATGCGGTAACTGCCTGCGGACAGGCCTGCGAAGGTGAACTGCCCCTGGGCATTGCTGCGCGCTGTGCGCGCTCCGATCTCCGAGAGTTGAAGAAGCGTAATGGTTGCGTTCGGAACGATTGCGCCGGATGGATCGATGACCGTGCCGTCAATCTCCGCGAGGCCGTTGTCCGGGCCGCGATCGTGCTCAATGTGTAGATCGACTGAGCCGCTTTTTCCTGGCTCGCGTACACCAGATCCTGAACGCTCTTGAATGGAATACGTTAGATCGTCTGCGTTGTTAAAGATGTGATCCGGGCCTGCACTTCGCACCAGGTAGATGTGACGCTGCCTGGAGAACCAGTTGCGTTCTTCAATGCGCAGAGGAGTGTTCCAGGCATCGCGCGGCGTTGCACCGTTTTGAAGCGTCGCAAAGGCCCTCTCAATGTCCGCGCCGTTACGCTGGTCTGCAATCACGCTGTTAAGTTTTGCGGCGAGTTGACGCACCTGGCCCTCGAATGCGGCGCGATAGCGATTCTGGTATTCCCAATACTTGTCTTGTGGCAGGCTGCGGCCAAACTCAACGTCGACCTTTGCAGGGTTGGCCATTTCGGTTGCGGAGAACAGCGCGCGCGCAGCCAGGTTTGGCGCATCGGGCGCATCCGCGGAATCGACCACATCGCCCATCGAGAACGAATGAATCTCGTAGCGCGGCTTCATTACCTCCTGCTCAAGAAAGAAGAAGACCTTTGCGAAGCCCGGCTTCTGCTCGGCCAATGCGAACACGGCCTCATCCACAATCTGCAAGCCCAGCGCGGCCTGCACGCCCTCGCCGCGTGTGTTGCTCACATGGAAATGAATGCGGGCATCGGAGCCGGGCTTGTATTGGGTCGCGTCGGTGGTGGTCTCTATCTTGAGTTCGTCGGCGGGCTGCACAAACACCAGGCGATGGTCGGCAACCGGC
>CAYWMR010000311.1:0-6194 GCA_964458965.1 uncultured Occallatibacter sp.
GGGCCAGTTCGTTCACCTGCTGCGGCGCAATCTGCCCATGATTTACATCATCGAAGACAACGGCGTGTACGGGCTCACCAAGGGGCAGTTTTCGGCCACTGCCGACATTGGCTCGAAGCTCAAGACCGGAGTCATCAACGATCTCCCCGCCATCGATACCTGCGCGCTGGCCATCCAGTTGGGCGCAACATTTGTGGGCCGCTCGTTTTCAGGCGACAAGAAACAGTTGCTCAGCATGCTGAAGGCGGCCATTGCGCACAAGGGCACGGTGATGCTCGACGTGATCAGCCCCTGCGTCACCTTTAACGACCACGAAGGATCGACCAAGAGCTACAAGTTCATGCAGGAGAACGACGAGCCTATCAACGAGATCGGATTTGTGGCCAGCTTCGACGAGATCGAGGTGGATTACAGTTCCGGCGAGACCTATGAAGTGGAGATGCACGACGGCTCGAACCTGCGGCTGCGCAAATTGCTGGAAGACTACGATCCCACCGACAAAGCCAACGCTGTGCGCACGCTGATGGAGGCGCACGACAAGGACGAAATTCTGACCGGCGTTTTCTACATCAACACGGAGAAGCCGACGTTCATCGACCTGCTGAATGTGGTGGACGAGCCGCTGGCCACACTGCCCGAATCGCTGACGCGGCCGCCGAAGGCAGCGCTCGATTCGCTGATGGCGAGCTTGATGTAACCAGTTGCAAGTTGTCAGTTATCAGTTGTAAGTGAAAAGCCCCGCTTGGCGCGCGGCTTTTGCTGTTCGTGCGGGTTCAGTGTCCGCTTATTTTCCTGCGATAATCTTCACTCCCATGCCATTCAGCTTGGTGCGCGCCTGGGCCGCCTCAGGCGTCTGCGGGTGACGCAGAATCAGAGTGCGCAGTTCGTGAATTCCCAAGTCTCTCTTGTTCAATTGCAGCAGCGCCAGTCCCTTGCGCAGTTGCGCGGCCGGGGCCTCCTTGTTGCCTGGAAACCCTTCGACCACGGCATTGAAATCTTTCACCGCGTCGGGAAAATTCAACTGCTTGTAGGCAATCTCACCCAGGTAAAACTGGGCGGTCCCGGCCAGGTCGTCCAGGGGATAGTAGTGCAGCACGTCCTGAAACTCGCCGGTGGCCACATCGTACCTGGCGGCGTTATAGTCGCGAACACCCGCTTCAAGCGTCTCCTTCAGCGGCGGAACCTGGGGAGTTGGGGCAACCGCAGCGGGAGGGGGCGCAGGAGCCACGGCGGCAGCGCTCCCTCCGCCGGCAGACGCTGGGGGTGGAAAGACAGTAGCGGGCGGTGTGGCGGGTTGCACACCGGCTGGTTGCGCGCCGGCAGGTTGGGCACCGGCAGGTGGTGCACCGACTGGCTGGCTCTGCATATTCTGCAGCTGGCCCTGCAGGTCCTGAAGCGACTTATCCAGCTTGGTCATGCGGGACTTCAACTCATCCACCGAGTCGTTCAAACCCTGCATCTGGCCGGAGACCAGATCCAGTTTGCCGTTGTTCGCATCCAACTGCGTCTGGATTTTCTGCTGCAGGGCGTTCACGGCAGCGGTCATCCGGTTGGCGTCGTCCGCCGTGGCTTCGACCATGTGCTGCAGCGCGCCAAACCGCGTGTCCATGGTGGATTGGAGCCGCTGCACCATATCCAGCAGTTGCTGCACCTGGGTCTGCAATTCCACCATGTCTTTGTTAACTGCGTGCGCGGGCACGGGCAAGCAGACGAGGAGCGCGGCAGCGGTTGCCGCGCCCAGGAGACGATTACGGAGTGTCTTTGTTCTAAGCATTCCTCACCATTTGAGAACAGGAGTCAGTTGTAAGTTTTCAGTTGTCAGTTGCCGAAAATCCGTTGTAAGCGAGCGCAGCCCTGAAAAAGGGACATTCGCAACTGACAACTTAAAACTGACAACTCATGGCTTACAACTGACCACTGACAACTAACCACTGAGAACTAACCACTGATCACTAATCACTAACAACTGTTTTTCAGTGTTCCTCGGTAAATCCGCCGCGGCGGTTCAACTGCCAGCATTGTTCGGTGGACTCGCTGCAGAACGGCTTTTCCTTGCCATAGCTCACAACGCGGATGCGGTTGGCAGCCACGCCGGCGGAGACCAGGGCATTCTTGGTGGCGTCGGCGCGGTTCTGGCCAAGCGCCAGATTGTATTCGTTGGAGCCGCGCTCGTCGCAGTAGCCGCCGATAACGATTTTGACATCGGGATGGCTGCCGAGATAGGCCGCATCGTGCGACAGAACTGAAAGGGCATCGGCGCGAATATCGTAGGTGTCGTAGTCGAAGAAGATGTCCTGCACGCTGCTCTTGAAGGATGCTCCCTCGTCCGACTGGCCAGCGCCAACCGGATTGACGGGCACCACCACGGCTGGAGGCGGGTTTACGGTAACCCGGACCGAGTCGTCGGTCGAGCCGCCGTCGCCCCGGGCCACAAGATGATAAGTGGTAGACGTGGTGGGGGCCACAGACTTGACACCGGAACTGGGCACCGTGCCGATGCCATCGATGGAGATGCTGGTGGCGTCGGTGGTGCGCCATGCAATCTGCACCTGGTCTCCGGCCGAGACGACGTTGGGCGTGGCTGTGATCTTGGCAGTTGGCGCGGCCACCGGAGCGGTGGTAGGCGGAGCGGTTACTTCGGGCGGCGGCGGTGCCGACTTCTTACCGCAACCGGCAACCGAAAACATGGCGGCAGTGAGTACAAAAGGTACCAGAACACGAATCAGGTTTTTCATTGGAGTTCTCCTTCCACAAAATCGAGTGTGTCTTCCGGGCGATAAGGCATTTCCTGTCTCGCGTAAAGCCGGAACTTTCTCCCCTTCGAATCAACCGGCAACTCTCAAAAAAGGCTATTGCCGCCGGAACCGGGAACGAAGTAACTGGCCTTTCTGCCCTTGGCACAATGTTCAGGCCGGCGGCTCATCCCGATCGATAACGAGGATTGACGACGGCGTTTCTTGACCGGCTCAGCCCTATTGAACACAAGTTGCATGGCTTGCCGGCAACCATTCCATTCTAATCAACCAGCCGTGTTGCCGCCAGCGTTAACGAGCAATCGCATGCCCCTCGGCCGCGGCGAAAACTATTTCCAGCTCCAGTTGGGCATGAAGTTGTCTCCCGTCCGGGTGAGCTGGTGCTGCTCGGTTCCGTCGGCCAGCATGGTCCAGATATCGGAGTGACCGCCGATGGTGCGCTCAAACACGATGTGACGCCCGTCCGGAGCCCAGAAGGGATAGTCGTTGCTGCCCGACTCATGTGTCACCTGCAGCCAATGCAGGCTGGCGATGTCGAACACATAAATGTCTTGTCCGCCGGGATCGCCGGGCCCGTATTTTCGGTTCCAACTGAAAGCCAGCACCTGCCCATTGGGCGACCAGGATGGCGAGATGGCATAGCCTCCGTCGGTCAGGCGCTGCACGTTGGTGCCGTCCAGGTCCATGGTATAAATCTGCGGCAAGCCGGTTCGTCCGCTGACCCAGGCCAGTTGCGCGTTGGTCCGCGGGTTGAAGGTGGGCGAAACGTCGGGTCCCTTAAACGTAGTAAGACGTTTTAGATTGGCCCCGCTCGAGTCAGTGACATAAATCTCGGGATCGCCGGAGCGCGATGAGGAGAAGGCGATCTTGGTACCGTCCGCCGACCACGCCGGGGAGAGATTGCTCCCGCCTGCCGCGCCGACCGGAAACGCAACCAGGCGGTTCAGTTCCAGAGAGTACATGCGGATGGCCCAACCATCCCGGCCAAGCGACGCAAACGCCAGGCGCGAGTTATCCGGTGAGATGCGCGGAGAGAGCGATATGCTGCCCAGATGGGTGACGGCGTGCTGATTCTGGCCGTCGTAGTCCATGACCCAAATCTCTTTGGTGCCGCTGCTGGAGCTGACGAAGTAGATTTTGGTTTCCGCAATGCCGTTGACGCCGCCGCCGAGCTGAAGCACGATCTCATTGGCGAATCGGTGTGCCAGCGTTCGCGCCATATCCCGGCCGGAAACCTCGTTGTACTGCTTGCCCAGCACCTGGGGGCTGACTGTGTTGTGCGTATCGAAGAGCCAGCCCTGCACAATCAAGCGGCCGTTATTGGTCACCAGTGATCCAAACGCCACCATGGCCGCATTCGACGGAACCCCAGCCCACTGCGGCAAATTGATCTCCTGAGGCGCGCCGGGCGTGGCCTGCGGCGCAAGACTCTTCGACACCAGGTCGAAGATGCCGGCGTTGGCCAGGTCGCTGTAAAGAGTGGAATCGAAGGCGGCTTTCAGGGCGGGCGTCTCGGGATCGTCCCCACCGGGCTTGAAGTCCGCCGCGGCGATCCGGATTCGAGCGTTGCCGAGATTGGTGCCGGTGTGCACCCAATCCTGCGCGCGCAGTTGGGGCAGACCAAGGCAAAGCGCAATCGAAAAGAAACAGGGGAAGATGCGGAAATGAGTCTTCATGCGGATTGCAATCCTTCCTCGTACGAAATCGGAAACGCGCCTTAACCGGAGCACGCCGGGACTCAGTACGTACAATCATAGGTTACGTCGAGCCATTGGTCGTTGGACTGCGGCGGCAAAGCCCCAAATGTGTCAACTCTTTGAGTGGCTCTCAGGCACGATTGGTCGAGTGTAGTGCTGCCGCTGCCCTTGTTGATCTTGAAGTTGGATGGGTTGCCCTGCCGGTTGATGCGGAAATAAATCTCCGCCACAGCGCCCTTGGCCGTGCGCGGATCCACTTCGGGCTTATTCCAGTTCTGATCGACCTTGCGCCGTATGACCTCCTCGTACCACCCGAAGCGGGTGCCGAAATCGCTGTTGCTGATGGATACCGGAGCATTGGTCGGCGCAACCTGCGCCTGCGTGGCGCGGGCCATCGACGAACCAGACTGTTCGCCGAATTGCGCCAGGTCGTTCGCTTTCGGCGTGGGCTGGTGCGGCTGAGTCTTCTCGGCCGTCTCATCCTGCGGCTTTACCTGTTTGCCTGAGATGGCAATGGCGCTATCATCCACCATTTGCTTGTCCTTGGGGCTGGGCGCGGCTGGCGCCTGGCTGGGAGTCTCGGTGGTCAGCACATTCTCGTTGGGCGGTTGATCGGCGGGCAGCGGCAAGGCGCCCGACACCAGAGTCACCGCGATGGTCCCGCCTGTTCCCGGAGAGCCCCACAGACTGTGTTTGAAAAAGCCGCCGAGGATGCCATAGAACACCAGCACGCCGGCCAGGCCCGCGTGAAGCAAAACGGAGCCCGCGGCTGGGGCGGCCAGGGGCTGCCGCGCCAATCCGCGCCCCCGATAGCCGTCAAGCTCCGCTGTTGTGCTCATCCGTTTGCCTCAGACCATCCATGCCGATACCCGGTGCCCCAGGTCTCTTTTTCGAGACCTGGAATCAATCGAAATCCAACCAGCGTCCATCCAACGCTAATTCCCGCCCGCCGTTGAAGCCTTGGCCTCCAGCGGCTGGGTCACAATCGACACATTGGTGATGCCCGACTGCTTCACTGCGTCCATGACCGCGGCAAAAGCTCCAAAGGGAACCTGTTCGTCGGCCCGCAGATAAATCACCTGATGTGCCGGATCAACCCCCGCTTTGCGCAGCTTCAGCGCCAGGTTGTGAATGGTCACCGGCTCATCGCCGAGAAAAACCCGCTGCGCGCGATCGATGGTCACCACCATGCGCTGCTCGGTGATCTCTTTCACGGTGCGCGTCTTGGGAACCGACACTTCAATGCCCGACTGCAACACCGGCGCGGTGATCATGAAGATGATCAGCAGCACCAGCACCACATCCACCAGCGGGGTAATGTTGATCTCCGCCAGCGAACTGCGGGTCTGGCCGTTGCTATTTATGTAGGCCACGTTCAACCTCCCGGGAGTATTCAGCGCCGGGACTGCGCGGAGGAATGGGAGAAGGCGCGCGAACAGGAATTTCCTCAAGGGAGTTCAGCAACTCGCGGCAGAAGTCGTCGACCGCCGCGGCAAAAACCCGGATGCGCGCGCTGAAGAGGTTGTAAGCAATCAGCGCCGGCACGGCCACAAAAAGTCCGGCAGCAGTGGTGACCAGCGCCTCGGAGATGCCCGGCGCTACGGCCCTCAGCGTGGCCGCCCCTGCCGTGCCCAGTCCATGGAAAGCGTCGATGATGCCCACTACCGTGCCAAACAGGCCCACAAATGGACTCGTAGCGGCGATGGTGGCCAGCCAGGGCATGCGGCGTTCTAGGTTTGAAACC
>CAYWMR010000312.1:0-6154 GCA_964458965.1 uncultured Occallatibacter sp.
TGGTGATGGTCTCGCCGATGGTGATGCCTTCCACGCCGGCCACGGCCACAATGTCTCCCATCGTGGTCTCGGTGGTCTCAATCCGCTTGAGGCCGCTGAACGTAAAGAGCTTGGTGATGCGCGTCTTCATCAGCGAGCCGTCGCGCTTTGAGATGGTTACGTCGTCGCCGGCGTGCAGCGTGCCCTGGAAGACGCGGCAGATAGCGATGCGTCCGAAGTATTCCGAGTAATCGAGATTGGTGACCAGTATCTGCAGGGTGCCGTTTTCATTTCCGGTGGCCGCCGGAATGGTGCTTACGATGGACTCAAAAAGCGGCTGCAGATTTACGCCTGGCGTGGCCGGATCGAGAGTCGCCGTGCCTGCTTTGGCTACCGTGTAGAGCACCGGAAAATCCAGTTGCGACTCATCAGCATCGAGGTCGATGAACAGGTCGTAAATTTCGTTCAGCACTTCCTGCGGGCGCGCATCGGGCCGGTCGATCTTGTTGATCACCACAATGGGCAGCAGCTTGGCCTCAAGCGCCTTGGCCAGCACATAGCGGGTCTGCGGCAGAGGTCCTTCGGCAGCGTCCACCAGCAGCATTACCCCGTCCACCATCTTCAGCGCGCGTTCCACCTCGCCGCCAAAATCGGCGTGTCCCGGCGTATCCACAATGTTGATCTTGCCGCCCTCAAAAACGATGGCCGTGTTCTTGGCCAGGATGGTGATGCCGCGCTCCCGCTCCAGTTCGTTCGAGTCCATCACGCGGTCCGCCACCTGCTCGTTGGCACGGAAGGTTCCCGACTGACGCAGCATGGCGTCCACCAGCGTGGTCTTTCCGTGGTCTACGTGGGCAATGATGGCGATATTTCGTATCGTCTGGGTCACAGGGGAGCTTTTCCTTCTTTTGTTCGGCCCCCGTCTTTCCAGCGAAGGGGGCCATGGGGTTGGGGGCGCCACGGTGGCGAGGTGCCACACAATGCGGCAAGTTCCATTCTACCAGCAGCGTCGCGCGAACCGGCCGGCAGGGCTCTTTTCACGGAACATAGCGACAAGTGCATCCGTATTCCTCAGCAATTGCGAATTCCTAAATACGGAGCCAAGTATGACCAACGGCTTGAAAATTGCGTTTCGGCAGTTAAGAAAGTCACCCGGATTCGCGGTCACGGCGATTGTGACACTGGCACTGGGGATTGGGGCGAACGCAGTGGTTTTCAGCGTGTTAAACGCCGTGGTGCTGCGGCCGGTGAATGTGCCGAACGCGCAGAATCTTTTCCTGGTGCAACGAGGCCTGTATGCATCGCAGTCCTATCTCGACTATTTGGATCTGCGCGACAGGAACCGCACCTTCGAGAGCCTGGCCTCCTTCAACATCATTGGTCCGGTGGGCGTTGATACCGGCGGGAATCCATCTACCGCGTGGCCTTACATGGCGACTGGAAACTACTTCGATGCACTCAACATACAGCCGTATCTGGGCCGCTTCTTTCACGCTGCCGACGAACACGGAAAGAACAGCGCTCCCTATGTGGTCCTGAGCTATGCGTACTGGCATGGCCATTTTCACGACGACAAAGCCGTAGCGGGCCGGCTGGTGGAGATCAATAAGCATCCGTTCACAATCATTGGCGTTGCGCCTCCTGCATTTCGAGGCACGGAACTGTTCTTTGCGCCGGCCATGTGGATCCCGATCGTAGAGCAACCCACCGTCGAGGGCCACGACTCGCTGCAGTATCGCGCCAATCACTCCCCGTTGATCGTGGGACGGCTGAAACCAGGTGTGACGCCCGCGCAGGCAGCAGCGGATCTGAATACGATTGGGGCATGGCTGTCAAAGACGTATCCAGCCGACGATGACGGCGTAAAGTTCACCCTGGCTCATCCGGGCCTGATGGGTGACGCGCTGGAAGGCCCCGCACGAGGATTCATGGGAGCCTTGATGCTGCTGGCCGGGCTCATTCTGCTGGCGGCGTGCGCCAACCTGGGCAGTTTGTTTGCCGCGCGCACGGCAGATCGCGCCAGGGAAACGGCTCTGCGCCTGGCGCTGGGATCCCGGCGCGGCCTGATCCTGCGGCATATGCTCACTGAGGCGGTTCTCGTTTCACTCGCGGGAGGAGCGCTGGGGCTCGTCGGAAGCGTGTTAATCCTCCGCTTGTTAAGTGCTTGGCAACCCATGCCTAATATTCCCATTAATGTCCCGGTCAATCCGGACGCAGGCACGTACCTTGTGGCGCTGGGTCTGGCGTTGGCCAGCGGACTGTTGTTCGGGATTGTACCGGTGCGCCAGGTAATGCGTTCCGATCCTTGGCAGGTGATCCGCACCGGCGCCGCAGGTGTCGGTGGGCTGCGGCGCTTCACCCTGAGGGATGTTCTGCTGGCGCTGCAGATTGCGATTTGCGCAGTACTGGTGACTTCTTCGCTGGTGGCGGTGCGCGGCCTGCTGCGATCGATGCACAGCAACTTCGGGTTTGATCCGCAGAACGTGGTCCTGGTCAGCAGCGATGTGCAAATGGCCGGCTACACCGGCGACCGGATTCCGCAACTCCAGCGCCGCATGATCGAAGAGACCGCGGCCATTCCAGGCGTAACCGCCGTGGGTTATGTAAGCAACCTGCCGCTCAGCCTGGGCGGCGGCGACTCGTCCGTCTATACCGACAGCACAACCGATTTCCGGCCAACCAATGAGGCCGCGGACGCCATGGACTACAACATCTCGCCCGGCTACCTGGAAGCCGCGGGCACGAAACTGCTGGCGGGGAGAAACCTGACTCTCAACGACGACAGCAAGGCGCAGAAGGTGGCGCTCATAAATCGCGAATTTGCGGTCAAGGTCTTTGGATCGGTGGACAAGGCCATCGGTGGTCATTTCAAGTACTGGGGTGGCGAGCGGGCGGAAGTCGTGGGCGTGGTGGAAGACGGGAAGTACCGCACGCTCACCGAGGATCAGAAGCCTGCTATGTTCTTTTCGTTTCTGCAGCACCAGGATAGCGGCACATGGCTGCTGGTTCGGTCGGGTCGCGATCCCGAAGAGATTGCCAGGGCGCTGGAGCGGAAGGTTCACGGCGTGGATGCGGGTTTGCCTCTCATCCTTGGGGCGTGGAACCAGGAGATGAGCACGGCGTTATTTGCCGCACGGGTAGCCACAGTCGCGCTGGGAGTTCTGGGGATGCTTGGCGCCATGCTGGCCGTGACGGGAATCTTCGGCATGGCCTCCTATACCGTGAGCAAGCGGCTGCGCGAACTGGGCATTCGGATGGCGCTGGGAGCGCGACGGAAGCAGGTGCTGCGGGCTGCTCTGGGACGGGCATTTGTGCTCTTTTCGGTGGGTTCTAGCGCCGGAATGGCGCTTGGCATCCTGGCGTCCAAGGTGCTGTCGTACATCGTGTACCAGGCCGCGCCGAGAGACCCGCTGGTCCTGAGCGGAGTGGTTCTGACCATGCTTGTGCTGGGCCTGGCCGCAGCCTGGGTTCCCGCTCAAAAGGCGCTAAGAGTAAATCCAATGATCCTGATGAGGGAAGAGTGACGGAATAGGATTCAGGAGCCGCGAATACGAATCGCCGATACGAATTGAGATCAGCCGGTTCCTGCCATTGACTCCGCGCCGCCCTCAGTGCGAAGGCGGCACATACTCCGAAGGCAGCGCCGACCCAGTGCCAAAAAAGAACTCTTCCATCTGCTCCACCAGGAACTGCTGCGCCTGCGGGGTCCATGGCTGCAGCCGGTACTCGTTCAGCAGCATCTTCTGCCGGTCGACCCACTCGGCCCAGGCTACCTTCGAAACATTCTTGAATATCTTTTGACCGAACTCCGAGTCGAAGGGCGGTTCGTCCAGGCCCTCCATCTCCTTCTTGTTGCGAACGCAAAAAACCATATGTGCCATTATCGTTGCTCCCGAGAATCATTGTATTGGATCGCGCGCAATCAAGCGGCTCCCACGCCAATTCGCTGCTCTCTATCGACGCTTGCCCTTCCGGCCGAATCGCTTCTTTCCTTTCGATACCGGCCCCGCCCCGTCCTTGCGCCTGGGCTTCTTCGCTTTTGTGGGAGATTTGCCGGTCGTCCGGCCGGTCAGCGGCAAGCCTTCCTCCACGATGGAGAACTGCAGCTTGCGTTCCTGCGCCAGGATGCGATCCAGAATCACCTGCACCCGGTCGCCGGCGCGGAAGCGGCGTCCCGTGCGCTCGCCGATAATCTCGTGAGTGTTCTCGCGCCAGGTATAGCGGTCGTCCCGCAGCGAATCGATGGGCACCAGCCCCTCGACGAACAGGTCGGTCAGCTCGACAAACAGGCCAAACTTCGCGGGATTCAGTACCAGCGCGGCAAACTCCTCGCCAACGCGGTCCTGCATAAAGCGCACCTTCTTCCACTCCACCAACTCGCGCTCCGCATCTGCGGCGCGGCGCTCAGTGATGCTGGTCTCCTCGGCAATCTGGGCCAGCTCCGCTTCCGGAATTGGCGCCTCCCCGGGAAAGGAAACGGATGCCCCCGGTCTCGATTTTGAGACCGGGGAGGCCAACCCGCCCCCCTCATTCGGATGCGTCCAAGGCGAGCTATGACGCCCCTGCGCAATCTCGCCTTCACCTCGCAAGCCAGCCCGCAGCAGCGCCTTGGTTATGCGATGCACAATCAGATCCGGATACCTGCGGATGGGCGACGTGAAGTGCGTGTAAGTGGGCGCGGCCAGTGCAAAGTGGCCCTCGTTGATCTCCGAGTAGCGCGCCTGTTTCAGTGACCGCAGCATGAGATAACTCAGAATCCGCTCCTCCGGCTTTCCCTCTATCCTGGCGGCCAGCTTCTGATACATGCGCGGAGTTACAGGGATATCTTCAGGGACTTCGAGAGTGCGCGGGCTGCGGCCGCTGCGCTGTGCATCGCGACGATCTCCGCGCGTTTGAATGCGCCTCACCGGCAGCGCTCCAAGGCCGAGCGAATATCCGAATGCTGCCGCAAGTTCCTCAAATTGCACCACGCGCCGCGGCTCAGGCTTCTCATGAATGCGATAGAGCGACGGCACGCCCAGATCTTCCAACCACATGGCCACGCACTCGTTGGCAGCCAGCATAAACTCCTCGATCAGCCGGTTGGCCCAGGTGCGCTCGGACTTGGTTACACCCCGCATCTGCCCTTGCTCGTCAAACTCGATCACCGGCTCAGGCAAATCGAAATCGATACTCCCCCGTTCCTCGCGCCGCTTGTTCATCAGGCCGGCGAGCTTGCGCATCCGCTCGAAATTTGGGACGAGTGCGGCGTAGCGTTCCCGCGTCTCTTCGTCGCCCTCCAAAATCTTGTGCACATTGGTATAAGTCATCCGCGCGGCGGAGTTAATAACTCCCTCGCTGATCTGATAACTCTCGATGCGGCCTTCGGAGTTAAGCTGCATCACGCAACACAGCACCAGCCGATCCTCGCCGGGCCGCAAACTGCAAATGCCGGTCGATAGCTCCAGCGGCAGCATGGGAATGGCGCGGTCGGGGAAGTAGACGCTGGTTCCACGCAGCCGCGCCTCCAGGTCAAGGTCGGTTCCCGCGCGCACATATTCGGCCACGTCGGCAATGTGGACTTGTAACTCGTAGCCGCCCGCGCGCTCGGTGACTAACACCGCATCGTCGAAGTCCCGCGCCGTCTCGCCGTCGATGGTGACGATCGGAAGGTTGCGAAAATCCCGGCGTCGAACAACCTCAGAGAGGTCGAGATGCGCCACGTCCCGCGCCTCGGCCAGCACCTTGTCAGGAAAGACCCGCGGCAACTGGTGCTTGCGAATCATCATCTCCACATCCACGCCGAAGTCGTCCGGATCGCCAAGCACCTCGATCACGCGCCCTACCGGCGGCCGTGTAGGCGTAGGCCAGCTTGTAATCTCAACATCCACAACGAGGCCTTCAAGGTCGTGATGGACCGAAGCTGCCGTTACTTCCGCGCCCAGCACGCGATGCGGCGAGGCGGCATCGTTAGCCGCTGGCAGCTCCTGACCAGGTGGAATCAGAATCGGCTGCGTCATCCGCTCATCAAAAGGCACCACGCTGTGCCCCTGAGCCCGGTCGGAACGTGCATAGTGAAACACGCCAACCACAGTGGGGCTTCGCCGCTCCAGTATGCGGACGATGCGGCCCATGCGGCGGCCATCGGCCTTGGGCGGCTCCACTTCCACCAGCACCTGGTCGCCCTGCATGGCGC
>CAYWMR010000313.1:0-6146 GCA_964458965.1 uncultured Occallatibacter sp.
GGCAGCGTAGAGCCGAAGGCCCCGCCGCTCTCGCCGATCGCCTTCGCGAACAGCCCTCGCGCCGCAGGCGACGCCATCAGCGTGCTCACGGCAAACGAGCCCGCGCTTTCGCCAAAGATAGTCACGTTGTCCGGGTCGCCGCCAAACTTCTTGATATTGGCCTTCACCCACTTGAGCGCCTCCACCGTGTCCAGCAACCCGTAGTTCCCTGCCGCGCCATTTGCCTCCGCGGCCAAGTCCGAAGTAGCCAGGAACCCGAACACCCCCAGCCGGTAATTGATGGTCACCAGCACCACGCCCTTCAAAGGCAGAAAGTCGCCATTGTGGCGCGGCTCATCGCTTCCACCGCCGGAATACCCGCCGCCGTGGATCCAGAACATAACCGGCAGCTTGCTCTTATCCTTCGCATCGGCAGGCGCGTACACGTTCAGAAACAGGCAGTCCTCGCTGGGCCCTGCGTCCTGGAAGATCATGTCGTCGAAGACGTGATTCTGTGCGCAGCTTGCCCCGAACTTGGTTGCATCCCGCTCACCCTTCCACTTGGCGGGCGGCTCGGGAGCCTTCCAGCGCAGATCGCCCACCGGAGCAGCCGCGTACGGCAACCCCAGGAACGCCGTAACTTTACCGTCGTTGATCGTCTTGCCCGTCACCTTGCCCTGTTCGGTTTTCACCGTAAGGGAGTCGGCATAGCCATTCGCGGCCAGGCCAACGACCATGCCCGCCACAGCCAAAGCACACACCAGTTTCAATCCTACTTGCATTGCAAAGATCCTCCGCGGAGTACATTATCAGGACGGGCCGGAGGTTGTGGGAGTTTCAGGAATGGTGCTTCGGAAAGGTCAGTTCTCAGCAATTCCCACTTCCGGCGCCAGTAAATCCGCAATCGTCTCCCGCCGCCGGATCAGGCGCGCCTTCGCGCCCTCTACCAGCACCTCTGCCGGCCTCATCCGCGTATTGTAGTTTGAGCTTTGCGCCATGCCGTAAGCCCCGGCGTCGAGCAGTGCAACCAGGTCGCCCGGCTCCACGGGCGCAAGCTTGCGGTCCCGCGCAAAAAAGTCGCCCGTCTCGCAAACCGGCCCCACTACGTCCACAGTTTTGGCCCGGCCCGGCCGCGCACGAACCGGCACAATCTCGTGGTGTGCCTGGTACAGCGCCGGACGGATAAGATCGTTCATGGCCGCGTCTGTAATCACAAATGTCTTCTTCCCGTTGCGCTTCACTTGCAGCACCCGCGCCACCAGCGCGCCTGCCTGCGCTACCAGGAACCGGCCCGGCTCGACGAGCAGCCGCCCCTCAAATCCTTGAAGTCCGGTCTCGATTGCCGCAGCGTACTCCGCCACCTTGGCCGCGGCGTCGAAGCTGCCGCCATGGTAGTCGATTCCCAGGCCCCCGCCGGCATCAATCGACTTCAACGCGATCCCCTCCCGCCGCAATTGCGCCACAAGTTTGCTCACACGGACCATGGCCGCGCCAAACGGCTCAGCGGAGCGAATCTGCGACCCGATATGCACGCTGACCCCATGCGCCTGAAGCCAGCGGCTGCCGGCCGCGCTCTTATAAATCCCCGCCGCCTGCCTGATATCGATTCCAAATTTGTGCTCGCGCAATCCTGTTGATATGTAGGGATGCGTATCGGCAAACACGTCTGGATTCACCCGCAGCGCAAACCGCGCCTTGCGTTTCAGCTTCGCCGCTCGAGCAGCCAGCAGATTTAACTCCGCCTCGCTCTCCACGTTGAATTCCAGAATCCCAACCTTCAGCGCCAGGTCGATCTCCGCAGCAGTCTTGCCCACGCCCGAGAACACCACTCGATCTACAGCCTCCGGCGCGGCAATAAGGACCCGCTGCAGTTCCCCGCCGGAGACGATATCGAAACCCGCCCCGCGATCGGCCAGTAGCTTCAGAATCGCCAACGCCGAGTTAGCCTTCACTGCGTAGCAAACCAGGTGCTCCCGGCCGGCAAGCGCCTGCTGAAATAACCCGAGCCGATCCACAATCTGGTTGGCAGAGTAGACGTACAGCGGCGTGCCAAACCGCTTCGCAAGCGCTTCAAGCGAAACTCCATCGCAATGCAGAGCCCCCTCGGGCTTGGGGTAGTGAAATGGCCGGGTCGATCGATTTGAATATGGGGTCAAGTGATATTTCCGTCGAATGGACACTTCTCTGAGCCTACAGCATTTTGTCCCAACCTTCGAGCATCGCCGGATCTGTGTCGACTATGCGAGAATCGACGGTGCGCAGATGACCTTCTCCCAAAAAGCCGCGGCAACCCTAACCGACAGCCACTTCCTGATACCGTTGATCGTGTTTTGTGTCGGCCTCGCGCTGCTGATCACGCTTCACTAACACCGCTCCACACGCAGCGGGCGAACCCTCCCAATGAGCACAACGGCCAACGCGAAAACGATCGCAAGCTTCAGCTCGGCGCACGGGCTCGGCGTAATCTGCGCCCTCGCCGCCGGAGTGTGGCTCGGCGCAGCGGAAGCTCCCACCAAGCTCGTCAACTCCGGCCTCTCGCCCTACGCCATCTCGCTCTGCATGGTGGCCGGCGTTTTCACCGCCCGCTGGACCGTCCCAACCCTCCTCAAAGGTACCCGCTACGTCTTCGCAGATCTCAACCTCAACCGGCACCTTATCCTCAACGCCATCCTCGCCGGTATGCTCTGGGCCGTTGCAAACACCCTCACCGTCTTTGCCATTCGCGACGTCGGCCTCACCATCGCCTTTCCCTTGTGGAATACCAATTCATTGGTCGGCATTCTCTGGGGCCGCCTGCTCTTCGGCGAGTTGAAAGGAGCCAGCACCCGCAACATCGCCAAGGTGGTCCTCGGAGCACTGGCCATCGTCGCCGCCGCAATCATGCTCGGCTTCAGCACCATTCATGGCGACGCCCCACACGCCCACCGCGCGCTCAGCGGCATTCTGGCTGCGGCCGGCGCAAGCCTGCTCTGGGGCACCATGTACATCCCCTACCGCAAGGCCTACATCAGCGGCATGAATCCGCTCTCCTTCGTAACCGTCTTCACCATTGGAGAACTGGGAACCGTCTTCGCCCTCGTGCTGGCCTTCGATGGTGGAACCAGCGCCGCGATCTTTCATTCCCCCGAGACAAAGCATCTGCTTTTCTGGCTTTTTCTGGGCGGCTTCGCATGGGTGATAGGCGATCTCTTTCAGCAGTTCGCCACCAAGTATCTCGGCATCGGGCGAGCCATCCCGCTCTCCAACACCAACCAGCTTTGGGGCCTCGCCTGGGGCGCGCTGGTATTCGGCGAACTCGCTCACTCCGATTGGCCGCACCGCATGCTGGTGCTCTTCGGCTCACTGGTCATGATCGCCGGAGCCGTCGCCGTAAGCACCGCTGTGGCGACCGAGCGCGAGCATACGTCGACCAACAGCGCTCTGCTGCGCGAGTGCTCTCGCTACGGGCTCGACTACCGCCGCGTGCTCGCAGCACTGAGCGGGTCGTCGCACACCAACCCAAATGATTCCAGAGACCGCCGCGGCTGGTGGGACTACGCGATTCTCACCGTCGCCGCGGGCACCTTCGTTTATCTTGGCCTCAACGCGCGCGTCCCCGCACTCACGATGAACTTCACCTGGGTCTGGATTCTCGCGGCGGTGCTGGGGGCAACCGTCCTGGTCGCCGGCGGGAGGCTATGGAAAACAACCCGATTCTCCTGACCGGGTTGCAAGTGAACGGCTCGATATCCTTGTCTGCATCGCAGGCAACAAAAAGCGAACCGTCCTTCTAGAACCCTGCCCTCGCTTTGAACTCGCGGGCGCGGTCGCGGGCGGCGGTGAGGTCTGTGTTCCGGGCGTCCTTGAGGCGTATGTTGAGAGCTCCACCGGGCAGAGACGATACTTCTTTGATCCACGCCAGGTTCACGAGAGTGCTGCGGTGGATACGGACAAACTTGCTCGGATCCAGCTTTTTCTCGAGCTCCGTGATGGGGTGGTCGATAAAGTAGGCCTTTCCCTCGGAGACCGCGTAGGTGAGCTTATCTTCGGCATAAAAATGGCTCACTTTATCGAGGTCGAGGAACCAAAGACGATCCCCGAGGCGCGACGCGATCCGGCTGGGAAACTCGACCTTGATGCTTTCGAGCGAGTCCGTGATCTGGCGGAGCAGGGCATGCAGATCGGGTTGCGCCGAAGGTCCCGCGCTGCGCAACCGCTCCACCTTATTCAGAGCGCGATCGAGCGTTTCAGGCTGCACCGGCTTCAGCAGGTAATCGACCGCATTTTCGCCGAAGGCCTGCAGCGCGTACTGGTTGTACGCCGTGGTGAAAACTACGATGGGTTGGCTCGGCAACCGCGCCAGAACTTCGAATCCATTGAGGCGCGGCATCTGGATATCGAGAAAGCACACGTCGGGTGGATTCTCGGTGAGAGCGGCCACGGCTTCCTCTGGCCTGGTCGTCGAACCCGCCACTTCCACCCGCCCTGTATCTTGAAGCAAGCGACGCAGGCGCTCGAGTGCCAGCGGCTCATCGTCAACTAGATAGACACGCAGCTTCATAGGCGCGGCACAATCATTTCCACCACAGAATACTCGTCTCGCCGGAAGACGTTCAGCTTTGCCCGGTCGCCGAACAACGCGTCGAGACGCTGCACCAGCTTGTCGAGCCCGTGGCCGGCACAAATGTTAGCCAGGTCAAAGCCCGGCCCCGTATCACTTACTTCGATGCGCACGTGCCCTGCGTCGGCGCGCGCCTTGAGCAGAATTTCGCCCCCATCGCGGAGAGGGGTAATTCCGTGCTTGACCGCATTCTCCACCAGCGACTGCACAGACATTGTTGGAACCATAGTTTCTCTCAACTCAACCGGCACTTCCACCCGCGCGCGCAGCTTTTCGCCAAGGCGCACACGCTCGATGTCCAAATAGCTTTCCACCATCGCGATTTCCTGATGCAGAGGGATAAGCGATTGCTCGCTGGTGTCCAGGGAGGCCCGCAACAAGATCGCCAGGCGGCCAACAATTTGATCCGCCCGGACAGGATCGAGTGCGATAAGCGCGCTGATCGAATTGAGGGTGTTGAACAGGAAATGAGGATGAATCCACGATTCGAGCGACCGCAGGCGCATCTCGGCCGCGAGTTTTCGCGATCGCTCTTCGGCGATTTCCTTTTCATGCAGTGCCTGTTCCATCGCCTGCACGCGGCTGAGCAGGGTTGCATGTGTCATTGCGCCCAAACCGAAAACCAGCGCCAGCGGCACCGCGATGCGCAGCGTGTAAAAGTAGTCGAGCCAGAAGTGTTGCGAAGCTGCAAAGCCTGCTGCCGCCAGCAGAGTTTGCGCCGCAAGGCAGCCTCCCACGGCGAACACCAGGACGCCGGGAATCAAGACCTTCCACGGCGATACCTTGCGGGCTGCCGCTTTGTCGATGAGCCAGCCCAGGATCAGAGCCGCGAAAATGCTGGTCAGGTTTGCGTAGACAAATGTGAAAACCAGGGTGTGGATCAGGTCGCGAGCGGTGAGACGCGGACCGCTCGCGATCATGATCAGGTTCACCAACACCAGGGCCACATTGGTCCACAAAAGGACAAATGCCCATTTGTGCTTGAATGGAGCCACGTTCGTCTTCATGCGCCGCCTCAATTCTTCGCGTTTATCGGTTCCAGCGTTCCGAAACGGAACACGCTCATAAGCTGCGGAGTATCCTGACCGGGCAGTTTCATCTCCCCGGAGACTTCTTCGTAGATGGTGGCGTACTCGATTTGCTTGGTCGACAGGGACACCCAGATCTCTCCCCAGAAGTCGCTGCGCCCTTGTATGGTCATGCCGCCCATGGCAATCTGCAGCGGATTGAAGAATGCGCGGTATTCGATCAGGGCGCAATCCTGGCCGTTTCTTTTGGAGCGCCCCACCCATTCGAGCACAGTATCGTGAGAATGGAAATTGCCCACTCCCGGCATGTTTATATCCTGTTCAGGGGTGGTATGGAGCGGCACGTTCAGCTTGAGTTGATCGAAGTAATTCTGGCCGAACGACTCTATCATTTCCGTGTCCCAAATCAGGTTACGCTCAAAAACCGCGGACGGCGGGAAGGATTTGAAGAAATCGGGTTTCAGCGTGTCAGGGGATCCCGCGGGATAGTGGAAGCCCTCGATGAAGTCCTGCTTCTGGGGCGGAGGGAATGGAGCCGT
>CAYWMR010000314.1:0-6144 GCA_964458965.1 uncultured Occallatibacter sp.
CGCTCTCCTGCGCATCCTTGGCGCTCTTGTTGGCGATCTTGTCGGTCTGCTGCGCATTGTCGGCATTCTGCTTGATGTTCGAGACCATCTCCTCCATCGAGGATGAGGCCTCTTCGGCCGCAGCCGCTTGCGCGCTGGCGCCCTTGGAAACCTGAATCGATGCTGTGGAGATCGATTGACTCGCAGCCGATACCTCGCCCGCAATGGCGCGAATATCGGAGACCGTCTGCGTGAGCCCGCTGACCATCGAGCTGAGCGCCTGCATCAGCTTGTCCTGCGGCGAGCGCTCGCGGAGACTGACCGTGAGGTTGCCATTCGAAATCTCCTCGGCTGCCCCGGTAATGTCGTTCATGGCCACGATCAACGTGTTCAGATTGTTCTTGATCAGGTTGAAATCGCCATGATACGTGTCGGTAATCTGCGGCGGGATATCTCCCTTGCTGATCTGTTCCACATACTTTGCGGAGAAATTCAGCGGGCCGATTACTGCGTCGAGAATAGAGTTCACGCCGCGCACAATGTGCGAATAGGCGCCCTGGAACTGATCGTGCTTTCCGCGCTCGGAGAGTAGCCCGTCCTTGGATGCCTCGGTCAGCCGCGCCAGCTCCTTTTGCAGACCCTGCAAGACCAGAGCGACGTTGTTGATGGCCTGCTTCATCTTCTCGTGGTCGCCCTTGTAGGTCTGCGCGATCAGCTCATCGATCTTGCCGTTTGACACCTGCGCAAGAATGCGATTGCCTTCGCCAATGGGCAGGAGTATTGCATCCAGCATGGTGTTGACGCCGCGAACGATCTCAGCGAACGCGCCCTGAAACTGCTCCGGCTTACCGCGATCGGAAAGCTGGCCCTCTTTGGAAGCTTCGATGAGACGCGCAAGTTCCTTCTGAAGACCTTGCAGCACCGTGGCAACGCTGTTGATGGCCTGCTTCATCTTCTCGTGATCGCCCTTGTATGTTTGCGCGATCAACTCGTCGATCTTGCCGTTTGAAACCTGCGCAAGAATGCGATTGCCTTCGCCAATGGGCAGGAGAATTGCATCCAGCATGGTGTTGACGCCGCGAACGATCTCAGCGAACGCGCCCTGGAACTGCTCCGGCTTGCCGCGATCGGAGAGCTGGCCCTCTCTGGAAGCTTCGGTCAGCCGCAGGAGTTCCTTTTGCAGGCCCTGCAGTACCTGAGCCACGTTGTTGATGGCCTGCTTCATCTTCTCGTGATCGCCCTTGTAGGTCTGCGCGATCAGCTCATCGATCTTGCCGTTTGAAACCTGCGCCAGAACACGGTTGCCTTCGCCGATGGGGAGAAGAATCGCATCCAGCATGACGTTCACCCCGCGCACAATTTCCGCATAGGCGCCGTGAAACTGCTCCGGTTTGCCACGCTCGGAAAGCAGCCCTTCCTTGGAGGCATCGGTCAGCCGCCCCATTTCCTTTTCCAGCGCCTGGACAACCACGGCCACGTTGTTCACTGCGACCTTCATCTTTTCGTGGTCGCCCTGATAGGTGGCCGTGATCAGCTCGTCGATCTTGCCGCCCGAGATTTGTGCAAGAATGCGATTTCCCTCGCCAATGGGAAGAAGAATTGCATCCAGCATCTCGTTGACGCCCTGGATCATCTCGCGATTTACGCCGTTGAACTGGGTTGCATTGCCGCGCTCGCTGAGACGCCCTTCTTTCGAAGCATCCACCAGGCGCATAATCTCGTCCAGCACAAGCATCGAATCGTCTTCGTCCCGATGCGCCTTGACGCTCAACTTGTCGTGGTCTACCCGCCCGTTTCCATGGTGACCATTCCCGCCATTGCCATTGCCAGAGCCATTGAGCTTCCGGCCCGCACTTGTTACAGTAGTCGGCATTGAATCCGCCCCTCCCTTTTGCCTGTATTCGCGCGCTCCCAATTTCATCTGCCCAATCGGCCGCAGGCCTGCGGGCGAAGAATGGAAGAAGCGCGAGACTCAGCTGGTTGAATCGTTATTTGACATGCGCTGACGTTTTCCCCCAGCACCGGCGAAGCCCTGAATACCTTTCACAACGGTCGAGTCCATCGGCCGGCCATTTCTCGCTCCCAGTGCGGGACTCCCGCACGAGCCGTGCGAATTCGACCGCACCGCATCTTGTGCCAGTCGTTCCGGATCGAGAATCAGCGCCACCGTTCCGTTGCCTAGAATGGTTGCGCCCGAGACTACCTGGACATGCCGGTAAAATCGGCCCAGATTCTTGATCACCGTCTGGCAGTTTCCCAGCACCTGGTCCACCACAAAGCCATACCTCCCCTGCTCGGTTTCGACCACCATGATCTGCTCGATCGCCGGGCGTTTGGTGCGAATGTCGAAGTGCTGGCGCAGGCAGATATAGGGGATGAGCTCTCCGCGCACGGTTGCCAGGCGCTTGCCATTGGCGCGCTCACCGTCTTCGCGTTTCAGCTCGATGCACTCCAGGGCGTTGGCCAGGGGGAGCACGAAAAATGCCTCGCCGACGCTCACCAGCAGGCCGTCGATAATGGCCAGCGTGAGCGGCAGTCGCAGAGTCACTCTGGTTCCCACTCCCGGCTTGCTGGCTACGTCGATGCTGCCCCGCAGACTGTCGACGCGCTGGCGAACCACGTCCATTCCCACGCCGCGGCCGGAGACGTCGGTAACTGTTTTTGCCGTTGAAAAGCCGGCTTCAAAGAGCAGAGCAAAGGTCTCGGCCTCGGTCAGCGAAGCATTCTCAGCCACCAGGCCCCTCTCGATGGCGCGATTGCGAACCGCCTCCGCATCGATGCCGCCGCCATCGTCTTCGACCCCGATGAGCACGCTGGCTCCGGAGTGCCGGGCCGAGAGATGGATGGTTGCCGTGGCCCGCTTGCCGCGTGAGGCGCGCGTGGCGGCCGGCTCAATCCCGTGATCCATGCTGTTGCGGATCAGGTGCATCAGCGGGTCGCCCAGCTGATCGATGACCGTCTTGTCCAGCTCAGTATCCGCGCCTTCCAGAGTAAGCTCGACATCCTTGCCCAGGTCGCGGGCCAGATCGTGCACCAGGCGACGGAATTTCTCAAACGTGGCTCGAATCGGCAGCATGCGGATATTCATCGAGTTTTCTCTCAACGATGAGGTCAGCCGCTCGATCTCCTCCGATACCGCGGCCACGTCTGGATCGTCGCAGCGTACTGCCAGCTCGCTGAGCCGGGCCTGCACCGTCACTAGTTCGCCCACCAGATTCACAAACTGATCGAGCTTGTCCGCAGGCACACGAAGACTGGCGGCATTGTCTGCCTTGTCGTAGGTCCTGCGTCCTCCGGAACCGGCACGGGGTTCCTCCAGCGCTATGGCCGCTACCTCAGCCTCGCACCGGGGCGCCGTTAACTCAGAGCTGTTCGCAGAGCTGCCAACCGGCTCGATGCCAAGCTCGCAATTATCCTCGACGAAGATGAACACATCGCGGATCGCGTCGCCCCCGGCCGAGGTCGCGAGCACCATATCCCAGACCACATAGCAGCGCTCCGGGTCGAGTTCTGAAAGCGGCGGAACCGCGTCCATCGTCGCCGTCACCGCAAGGTCTCCCAACTGCCGCAGCTCGCGCACCAGCAATAACGGGTTGGAACCGTTCAACATAAATTCCGGTCCAGGAGCAAAGTGGATGGACCACTTCCGCATTTCTTCCAACGCATTCACAGGACCAGCCGTGTCCGCGGACATCAACGGCGTGGCACTCTTTTTGGCCTTAGCCTCAGGTTTGCCGGTCAATCGCCGCACCCCGGCCAGAATCCTCGCGCAGGCTTCCGGGTCTGCTTCCAAAGCCCCTTCCGCACCCTCTTCGAGCATCGCCCGAATTTGATCGAGCGCCGAAAGTGTCAGATCCACCAGTTCGGAACCGACCACGAGCCGCCCGTTGCGCACCTCATCGAAGGCGTTTTCCAGGTTGTGCGTGAAGGTGGCCAGATCCTCGAAGCCGAACATGGCCCCCGAGCCCTTGATGGTATGCAGGGCGCGAAAGATCCGGCCAACCAACTCCAGGTCGCCGCGGTGCTCGTTCAGCTCCAGCAGAGCCGCTTCAAGCTCCACGAGAATCTCGCGGGCCTCTTCCCGGAAGCTTTGCTTGTACTGCTCAGCCTGGCTTACGGTTGGCAACAAACTACCTCCCGGGGCTTGAAGAGGTCCATGGTTGTTGCGAACTCTTCAAAGCCGGTCAGTCGTAGGCCGGAGAGGACCGGGTCCTGCACCTGGCCCGACAGCGCGAACGCCACTGCTGCCCGTGCTGCTTCGCGTTCGGCGGCCCAAAGCAACTGCACAACGGTCACATCCAGTTCGGTCACCCCATCCAGCGCAATGCGAACATCTGGACCTGACGCGAGCGCCTTGAGCAGGAGAGTCTTCAGTTCCGCCGCGCAGGAAATGTCGATCGCTCCACTCAGGCGGAGCACGCTCGAATTGTCACTTTGTTCCAGAGCGATTCCCATCTGCACCCCCGGCCGCTTACAACACGAAACGACCTTTTCCAACCGCGAGAACACGACCAACCCAGGGTTGTTGCCGACGCCCGCATAGTTCGGAGACCCTGCGGGCGCCCTGGCCGGCTGCCGCTGACTGATGGAGTCCGCCATTGGGTTGTGCGCGGACTCATCCCGAACAGGCAGTCCCAGGCCTGGTTGCCTCGGGTCCCAAGCTGCTTCATCGGCTTGGTTGGAGCAATTGATCGGTGAGTTTTGCCCGATCTCGATTGGATTTCTCTTAGATCCTGTATAAAAACTGCCATGGCCAGGCTGTTTTGAAAGGGCGCGACTTCAGTCGTGGGGAAAAAAGCCGAAATGACCAGGGGTTTTAACCCCTTATGGATGTTCTTCGCCTCCGGTTCCACACCCCTTTGGAGTTTTCATACAGATTCTTAGTCAACTCCCAGCCCGGTCGCTCACACATGAGCTCTTTGAAAACCGGCAGCATTGGTAACTGCAGACGCGATTGCCTCGCCGGCCTTCGCCTCGACGGACGCTCAGCCAGTTCCCAACCGGTTTCCAAATTAAGGGTGGTGGAATTCCGCTGTCAGCCCTTCCCCTAATTCCGAGGCTATTCGCTTCATTGAGATCAGCCGCACCATTCCACTGCAATCACCGGCGAATCGCAAATACCCAGGACGAGGGGATGCAGTCGAGCGGGTGCCCGCCACGCTCTAGTTAGAGCGCACTATGAATCTCGGGTTGAATCTCGGATTGGAGATTTCCGAAAAATTGCTGTGAGTTATTGGATTTGTTGGTGGACCTGATCGGGATCGAACCGATGACCTCTTCCATGCCATGGAATGCTTCAAAAGCCAAATTATAGACGGCACAGGACTTATGAGCTGGTACAGTCGGCAAAACCGGCATAATCGGCGATATTTGCTGCCAAAATGCTGCCAAATTTGCAACCAGCGGGCCATGGGCTGATCGTGTGGGATCAGCCTAATTTCTCTTTGCCGAAATCAGCACCAATCCCGGATTTGAACTCGGAAAACATCTAATTCCGAGTTGCTTCGGAGTTCTCCAAGCCAACTCGCAAGTTGGCATCATCATGAACTGCAAAATGTGAAATCGTGAGGAGCAAGCAGTATCCTAGTCTTTGCCCTCCCTCGCGTGAAGTCGACAACGCGGGCGCCCCAGGGTTGGATAAAGCCTGTTTCGGGGGCTCATCTCCGGTCCAATCCCTCGCACACATGGTTCGAGTTTCGATGAACACCAGGCAACCGCCTAACCGGCCAATTGAGGATCAAAAGCAAGTGTCTGACAAGCCGACTATTTAGCCAGGTGGAGTTTTGGCTGCTCCCGTGGCAGGGAATGGGCAATCCATGAGGAGTACCGATACCGAAAGGTCGGCCAGTGTTTGCTGATCTTTCTTGGTGCGAACAGGCCTATGTCACCAAGATTACCTCGTGTACTCATCTTTCCCAAGCGCGGTAAGAATTGCCGACTACAAAAGGCCTTATCGTGGGTAAACAGTGCCAAATTGGAGCTTTCAATGGCTTTCATTGTGCGATTGCCCCAACCAGCCAACCGATGCCTGCTGTCATCGCCATCGCCAGACCACCCCAGAACGTCACGCGAATTGCGCCCATCATCACTCTTGCGCCGCCGGCGTGTGCCGCCAGTCCGCCCATTAGAGCGAGAACTGCCAGCGATGATAGAGAGACGATAGGA
>CAYWMR010000315.1:0-6142 GCA_964458965.1 uncultured Occallatibacter sp.
CCGTCTGCGCCGTTCTGGGCGGCGTATTGCAGCGCAAGGTGGGGGCTGAGTCTTCCACGGACGAGAGCCAGCTACGCGACAGCCTGAAGTCGTTTACCAACGTTTATGCGCTGGTGGAGCAGAACTACGCCGAGCCCATTGAAGGCGACAAGGCGGACCTGGCTATCTATGACGGCGCCATTCCGGGAATGCTGAGGGTTCTGGATCCGCACTCGAATTTCTACGATCCCAAGGCCTACGCCAAGATGCGGGAGGATCAGCACGGGCGCTACTACGGCGTGGGCATGGTCATCCAGCAGCAGAGCAACAAGGTGTATGTGATTACGCCTTACGAGGATACGCCCTCGTTCCGCGCCGGCATTCATCCCGGCGACGTGATTTCGCAGGTGGACGGAAAGTCGACCGACGGCATGACCTCGGACCTGGTGGCCAAGGCGCTGAAGGGTCCCAAGGGCACGCATGTGCAGGTGACCATGATTCGCGAAGGGCAGGCCAAGCCGCTGGTTTTCGATCTGATCCGCGACGAAATTCCCCACCCATCGGTGGACCTGAAGTATGAGATTCGCCCCGGTGTGGGCTACATCCATCTGACGCAGTTTCAGGAAACCACCGCGCAGGAAGTGATTGAGGCCGTGGACGGCTTCAGCAATCTGAAAGGGCTGGTTCTGGACCTGCGCAACAACCCGGGCGGGTTGCTGAGCCAGGCGGTTGAGGTTTGCGACCACTTCCTGGCCAAAGGGCAGACAATTGTTTCGCAGCGCGGACGCGCCTATCCCGACCAGGTGTACACAGCCACGCGCGGCAACGACGGCAGGAATTTTCCAATCGTAGTGCTGGCGAATCGCAATACGGCATCGGCGGCGGAGATTGTGAGTGGCGCCTTGCAGGACCACGACCGCGCGCTGATAGTGGGCGAAACCACCTTTGGCAAGGGGCTGGTGCAGACCGTGTATAACCTGAGCGAGAACACCGGCCTCGCGCTCACAACCTATCACTATTACACGCCTTCGGGGCGCCTCATCCAGCGCAACTATTCCGGCGTTTCGCTTTACGACTACTATTACAACCACGCCGGCGCGCTCCCGTCCGACTCCACCAACCAGGAAGTAAAGCTGACCGACTCCGGACGCACCGTATACGGCGGCGGCGGGATTACTCCGGACGAGAAAATCGAGAGCCCCAAGAGCAACCACTTCCAGGACATATTGATTTACAAGGATGTGTTCTTCCACTTTGCACCGGCTTATGTTGCCAACCACACGGTAGACAAGGGGTTTGAAGTGGATGACGCGGTGATGGGAGAGTTCAAGCAATACCTCACGAGCCAGGGCATTGATTGGACGGAGGCCGACCTGAAAGAGGTTAGCCCCTGGCTGAAGACGCGCATCAAGGAGAAAATTGTTACCATCGCGTTTGGACAGTTGCAGGGATTGCGCACGCTGGCCGACTGGGACCCGATGATCCAGAAGGCGCTGACCTTTCTGCCCGAGGCACAGGCCCTGGAAGACAATGCCCACAAGGTGCTGACCGAGAAGGCTCAGGCCAGGAACACCGGGATTGAGGCTGTGGGCGTGCCGGTGCGGCAGTAGGCTTGCTTTGTTTTAGCTGGCGCTGATCGCAAAAAGGCCATCCCCTCGGGGATGGCCTTTTTGCGTGCGCGCTGCCAATACTCGACGAGACGGACTGAGACTCTTTCGAGCGTGACTGCTTCGACGCAAAACTTTTCTCTTGACATAATGTATTAGTCTTATAGTACACTGATGTTGTCATGATTCAACCGTCTTCATCCACCCGGTTTCGCCTTCAATTGGACCTGCACAGCGGAGTGCCGGTGTACCGCCAGCTCATCGACCAGGTGCGCGGCGGCATTGCTTCCGGGATGCTGTCCGCGGGCGATCAACTGCCCACGGTTCGCCAGCTTGCGGTCGACCTGGCCATCAATCCAAATACAGTGGTGCGCGCTTATCGCGAACTCGAACTCGGCGGCTTGCTGGAAACGCATCAGGGAACGGGCACGTTTATCAGCGCACAGAGGATGAAGCGGACCGACGCGCAACGCGAGCGGCAATTGGCGCAGATTGTGGGCGATTGCGTTTCTCGTGCCGGCGCGGCGGGATTTACCGTGGACGATTTGATTGAAGCGTTGCGCGGATTGGCTTCAGCGCCGGTCCGTGCGAGGTGAAACTTAAAGTCAGGAATGGAGAGTGGTCGAATGAACAGAGTTGCAGTTACATCGTGTTTGTTGTTTGCATGCGCGGGTTTTCTTGTTTCGGTAATCCTCAAGAATCCTCTGGCGCTGATTGCAGGCGTCCTCATCGGTATCTATCTGCTGTTTGCCATCAAGGTGGCTCAGCAATGGGAGAAAGTGGCGCTGATGCGCATGGGCCGGTACGTCGGCTTGCGCGGACCGGGGTGGTTTCACGTGCTGCCGGTCTTCGAGACGGTGAGCCGCTCAATCGATCAGCGCGTCCGGGTTCACAGCGTCTCGGCCGAGTCGACACTGACCCGCGACACGGTTCCGGTGAATGTGGACGCGAACATGTTCTGGATGGTGTGGAGCGCGGAGAAGGCGATCCTGGAAGTGGAGAACTTTAACGAGGCGGTGAACATGAGCGCGCAAACGGCTCTCAGGGAATCGATCGGCCGGCACGAGTTGGCGCAGATGATCACCGAACGCGAGATGATGGGGCGCGAACTGCAGCGCATTCTGGATGAGAAGACCAATCCCTGGGGCATCACGATTCAATCCGTGGAGATTCGCGACGTGAGGATTCCGGAGACTCTTGAGAACGCGATGTCGCAGGAGGCGCAGGCGGAGCGCGAGCGGCGGGCCAGGGTGATTCTGGGAGCAGCGGAGGTGCAGGTTTCGGACCAGTTTGCGCAGGCCTCGCGTGTCTACAGCGAGAATCCCGGCGCGTTGCATCTGCGCGCCATGAACATGCTGTACGAGGCGATCAAGGAGCGGGGCTCGATGGTGATTGTGCCATCGTCGGCGGTGGAGACGATGGGGCTGGGAGGCACGCTGGCTACGGCGGCGATTGCGAAGCAGCAATAGAGCACGCGGCATGTTTAACAGTGCTTGAATCTTTTTCTGGGCCTCTTGCGATACTCTTTAAGCACTCAACGGGCGCATCGACGCGCCGAATAAAAAGCGAGAGGCGCCGATGTTCCCCTTCGACGTAATTCTCTTCGATGTGGGCGGGGTTCTGCTCACCAACGGCTGGGACCACCGCGAACGCGCTGCGGTGGCGAAGCAATTCAACCTGGATCTTGCGGAGCTTGAGGCCCGTCATGCGGTCCACTACGACGCGTGGGAGCGGGACGCCATCAACGTCGAGGCGTATTTGGCCGCGACCGTTTTTTATGAGCCGCGAAATTTCACACCGCGCGAGTTCTTCGACGCTATCTGCGCTCAGTCGGCGGTGCTTCCCAATGGAGCGCTGGGCATTCTTGCCGAAGTAGCGGCGCAGGGCAAATGCCTGGTGGGGGCGCTGAATAACGAGGCAGGCGAGACGAACGAGTATCGCTTCCGGGAGTTTGGGCTGCGCAAGTATTTCCAGGTGTCGCTGAGTTCCTGCTATCTTGGGCTGCGCAAGCCGGAGCCTGCAATTTATGTGCGGGCTTTGGATATTCTTGGGCGGCCAGGGAAGCGGATTCTGTTTATCGACGACAGGCCGGAGAATGTGGCCGCGGCGCAGGAGGAAGGAATCAAAGGGATCGTCTTCAATGGGGCGGATAAGTTGAAGCCTGAGTTAGAGAGATTGGGAGTTCTATAGAGTTAGTCTTTTGAGCTAAGCCTGAATCCCAGGTCCCAAAAGCGGGACCTGGGGCACCCAGATTTGGAATAAGTAAAACAGCTCATGCGTTGTAGGTGGTGCTTGAGACTCGGCCGCCGGTTCCTGTCCAGTTTGTGTGGACGAACGTACCGCGTGGCTTATCGACGCGCTCGTAGGTGTGCGCGCCAAAGTAGTCGCGCTGGGCCTGCAGCAGATTGGCGGGCAGGCGATCGGCGCGGTATCCGTCGAAGAACGCGAGTGCGGTTGAAAACGCCGGCGTGGGAATGCCCAGTTCGATGGCCTGCACAAGAGCCTTGCGCCACGAGGGCTGGTACTCATTCAGCACGGTGAAGAAGAAGCTGTCGAGAAGGAGATTTGTGAGGTCGTGATTCTTGTCGAAGGCCTCTTTGATCTTGCCCAGGAAGCGGCTGCGAATGATGCATCCGCCGCGCCACATCAGGGCGATGCCGCCCATATTCAGGTTCCAGCCGTTCTCTTTGGCCGCGGCCTTCAGCAGCATATAACCCTGCGCGTAGGAGATGATTTTTGAGCAGTAGAGCGCGCGGCGCACATCTTCGATAAACGCTTCGCGATGGTCGGTGACGGCGCCGGCCGTTGGGCCTTCGAGTATCTTTGAAGCGGCGACACGCTCTTCTTTCAGCGCCGAGAGGCAGCGCGCGAAGACCGACTCGCCAATCAGCGTGACAGGCTGGCCGGTGTCGAGCGCGCCGATGACAGTCCACTTGCCGGTTCCCTTCTGTCCCGCGGTGTCGAGAATCTTATCTACCAGCGGCAGGCCGTCTTCATCTTTCTTGGCGAAGATGTGGCTTGAAATCTCAATCAGGAAGCTGTCGAGCTCGCCCTTGTTCCACTCGGTAAAGACGCTGGCGAGCTCATCGGCGGTGAGGCCGAGGCCGCGATGGAGCAGGTCGTATGCCTCGCAGATCAATTGCATGTCGCCGTATTCGATGCCGTTGTGAACCATCTTCACAAAGTGTCCGGCGCCGTCTTCGCCGACCCAGTCGCAGCAGGGGGTCCCATCGTCAACCTTGGCCGCGATGGACTGGAAAATATCCTTGACGTAGGACCAGGCCGCGGGATTTCCGCCGGGCATGATGGACGGGCCGAACCGCGCGCCCTCCTCGCCGCCGGAGACGCCGGTGCCGATGAACAGAATCCCCTTGGCCGCCAGATCTTTGGTGCGCCGGTTGGAATCGGTATAGAGCGAGTTACCGCCGTCGATGATGATGTCGCCGGCCTCGAGAAAGGGAAGCAAGTGGTCGATGGTCTGGTCGACGGAGTCGCCGGCCTTGACCATGATCATTACTCGGCGCGGGCGCTTGAGCAGACCGGCGAGCTCTTCCACCGAATGCGCGCCCACAACGTTGGTCCCCTTGGCTTCATTGGCGATGAAATCGTCGACTTTGGAAACTGTGCGATTGAAAACCGCAACTTTGAACCCGTGGTCGTTCATGTTGAGGACAAGGTTTTGTCCCATGACGGCGAGGCCGATGAGGCCGATATCACACGATGCGTCTGGCATGTTGTCTCCCAAGGCTTCCTGATATTATCACTGCGAGCGGCGGGTGCTTTTAAATTTTACCGCAGTGGTCAGACCTCAAAAAGATCAGGTTGTTTGGACCTCATCCAGGCCGGGGAGAGGCGAGCGTCGGGCGGGAATTGAAACCTGCGCAGCATTCATCCAAAATTCTCACGGGCTTTGATTTCGCGGCGTGTAGAAATGTTTCAGCGGTGTTGCAGGGGTAGTTGCAATCGAACAGTTGCAGACGACAGGGTCGGGTTGGTTGACGGTGGCGCTGAGGATTGCGCCGGAGGCGAGGCGAGGATGACGACAATACAAGCGAGTGTGAGCGCGGAAGACCTTTCCCAGGTCACGAAGGGCGCTGAGCGGATTCCCGAGGCGGGGATTCTGGTGATTTTTGGGGCGTCGGGCGACCTGACGAAGCGCAAGCTGCTGCCGGCGCTGTTTCATCTGCGGCAGGTGGGGCTGCTGCCAAAACAGTTCGCAATTGTAGGTGTGGCGCGGCGGCCACTTGGCGATGAGTTTGCGGCGGATATGCGCCAGGGCATTCTCAGCTTTGGCGGCGTGGATGCGAGCGACCCAAAGCTGGACGAATTTGTAAGTCACATCAGTTACTTCCCGCTTAAGTTCGACGATCCTTCGGACTATGCGGGACTTAAGGCCGAGTTAGACCGGATTGCCTCGGAAAATGGCATAGGCGGCAACCGGCTCTTCTATCTTGCAACTGCGCCGGAGTTCTTTGCGGGGATCGTGGAAAACCTGGGCGCGCAGGGTATGGCGCAGCCGGAGCAGGGCAAGGTGGGCGTGGTGATCGAGAAGCCGT
>CAYWMR010000316.1:0-6141 GCA_964458965.1 uncultured Occallatibacter sp.
GTCTGCGCGCTGCTCAAGTACAACTACGATCACGGCAAGCACTACGGCGTGGTTGTGGTAGCCGAAGGTTGCCATCTCCCCGAGGTTGGCCAGGTCATCGGATCAACTCAGGTCGACTCCTTCGGTCATGCGCGCCTGTCCGGCATTGGCGAAGCGTTGGCAGACTTGATTGAAAAGAAGACCGGCTTCGAGACCCGCTCCGTGAACCTCGGCCATACTCAGCGTGGCGGCGTTCCCACGGCTTTCGACCGCGTCCTTGGCCAGCGCTATGGCCTGCACGCCATCGACATGGTCCACGACCAGAAATGGGGCCGCATTGCCGTGTTGAAGGGCCTCGACATCACAGACATCACCATCAAGGAAGCCATAGCCACGAATCGCCGTCTCGACCAGCGCTTCTTCGATGTAATTGCAGACCTGGAAGCAAAGGTATAGAAACCTGACGAAACCAATCAGGACGCGGTCGAATGCCTTCGCTCGCCAGGCATCCGCCGCGTCCCGAATAACACGCCCGCTGTGGTAGATTCAAGAGGATAGACCACGCGCAGGAGAGATGGCCGAGTGGTTTAAGGCGCACGCTTGGAAAGCGTGTGTACTTTAACGAGTACCGTGGGTTCGAATCCCACTCTCTCCGCCAAGACCCCTTCCAAGGACATCCCAAGACATCCAATAAAGAGATGAAAACCCCAATGAACACTGGGGTTTTCGTCTCTTTTCGTCCAATGGCGTACTATGGAAACCGAGACCTGCGGGGGGTACTTTTTATTCCGGGGTTTTCCGGAGGCAAAATGTCATTGACAGACACGGAGGTTCGTAAGGCCAGGCCCCAGGCCAAGGCATACCGATTGAGCGACGCTCGGAGTCTCTATCTTTGGGTCACCCCTGCGGGTGGGAAGCTTTGGCGCTGGGCGTACAAGCACGAGGGCAAGGAGAAGCTCATGTCCTTCGGGAAATACCCGGACGTGTCGCTGGCGCAGGCCAGGGAAGGCCTCTCTGAGGCCCGGAAGCTGCTCGCAATTGGTCTGGACCCTATGGCCCAAAGGAAGGCCGGGAAGACCGCCGAGAAAGCAGCCGTCGAAAACTCCTTTCAAAGCGTTGCGGCCCTTTGGCTGGAGCATTGGCACGATGGGAAAAGCCCGCGTCATGTGCAGTACATTCAGCGGCGGATGGAGAGCGATATTCTGCCCCGCCTGGGAGCGCGGCCCATTGCCGAGATCGAGGCGCCGGAGCTGGTGGCGATGGCCAAAACGATTCAGGATCGTGGCGCGCGAGACATTGCCAAACGTGCGCTGGAGACGGTGGGTCAGGTCTTCCGTTTTGGCATAGCCCACGGATACGCCAAGCGCAATCCATCCAGCGAGATTCGTCCCAGCGACATCCTCAAAGCAACGCGCAAAATCAATTACGCGCGAGTCGATGCAAAGGAATTGCATGGGTTGTTGAGGGCGATCGAAGTCTACCAGGGTACGCACGTCACCAGATTGGCGATGAAGCTGATGGCCCTGACCTTCGTGCGCACAAGCGAATTGATCGGGGCCAGGTGGGCGGAGTTTGACATTGAGGCCGGCCGCTGGGACATTCCAGCGGAACGAATGAAGATGCGTACTCCGCACATCGTGCCGCTGGCCACGCAGGCATTGGAAGTGCTCGAGATGCTGCGCGAATTGACGGGGAACGGCGAGTTGCTATTCCCAGGTGATCGCAACGCCGGTAAGCCGATGAGCAACAACACCATCCTGAAGGCTCTGGAACGTATGGGCTACAAGGGCCGCATGACCGGCCACGGCTTCCGTGGCCTGGCGTCCACAATTCTGCATGAGCAGGGCTACGCGCACGATCATATCGAATTGCAGCTTGCTCACGCACCGCGAAATGCCGTAAGCGCTGCTTACAACCATGCCTGCTACTTGAAACCGCGCGCTAAAATGATGCAGGATTGGGCGGATTTCCTTTCGCAAGCTCAGCGTGCAGGCAAATTACTACCGTTTCCGGAAAGTGCCGCTTAGTTGACCAATAAAAAGAGCTTCTTAGCCCGGACTTTTTTGAAATTAAAGTGGTTGCCGTTATCGTTGCTGCAACACCTGTGTTCATGTGGCTTTGTAGGCCAGAGCGCATGCCGAGAGGCTTCCACCCAGTGGGCGAGACACAATATCGGAAGAGGGAAGCATTCAGAGGCCGGCAACGGCATGATCCCGTCACCCGCGCCACAAACCGTAACCCCATCTAAGCGCCTAGAGCGCGTGGCCCAGCGCTTCGGCATAGAGAGCTTTGTGCTCTCTATCTGGAGCTTACGTGGAGACTAAGTTGGGTTCGCCCTCTGAACTTGTCAGATGACTGAAGCTTGAGAGCGAATGCCGCCCCCAGAACTGCCAGACAAAGGAAAAGCATAGGCATGGACGGGGACTCGGGTACAGCTTGTGAGCCAGCCGTAGCGATGAGGGAACTTGGGTTTGCGAGCAGGACCCCGTCAGTGAGAGATAGGTAAGGGGCGATTGTCTCTCCCGCCCAGCAGTCCCCACGATCCGAGCTCAGGCAGAAATAGTGATATTCGGTGCCAAAGACGGTCGCTTTTTGCATAGAAGAAAACCGGTCCCAAAGTCCACGCCATTGAGTCCCCAGGATTCACCCCTTTTTTGACACACCCGTTCGCAATCCGTCCGTGGTACACGCAGATTGGGTGGCAATTAGATCTCCGCCACTGACAACTCCTTAGCCCCGGCACCATCATCCCCGTCCAGAGGCGAGACGCCATTCTTGATCCCATTCGTTCCCAACCATGAGCAGCATTGGGCGGCGTGTTGGCCACGTGTGCGAGGTGTTAATCGAAAGGCAACTTACGGGTAGCCGGTGATTCGCTCGGAATCGTATCGAGCTTGGAATACTTGCGAAGAGCCACCTGTGTTGGTTGAGCCTGAAATGGAGAGCGGGCGCTATCCGTTGGTGAGTATAACGCCACTGTGGCGGGCCAGTTTGGACCTCAGGTACTGCGAATCGCCGACAGGATTGGCAGGGGCAGATCCCCTACCAGATCGCCAGCGCTCATAGCATTTCGCGAGCCACATTCCAAAGGGTAATCCAAGTGCGGAAGCATCCATCATCGCCGGTCCAAAAAGGGCCGAAGAACTCAGTCCATAAACCCAACAAAAAGAACGGCCGGATAACCCGATCCGGCCGTTTCAAAAACTATGGCTTGTGGTACAGAAGACAAGCTCAAGGCGTCACAAAAGACGGATAGCGAGAAAACAACCGGAACGCAGAGAGCGCCTTAGTGGTTCCAAACGAATGAATGCGCGAGTCGGGGATATCATCTGCAACCGAAACTGTCCGACTCGTAGCGCAGGATTTTGACCTATGCTCACTGCGATGCGACGGACGATTGCCAAGTCACTCACTCCTGTGCCTCCTTGTAGATGTAATCCTTGTACTGAGAAACTCCGTTGATATAGGAGTAAATCCGCGCGTAGAGCGTTACGCCGTTTGTGGGTACAGTGATCACTCCTGTGGTCAGGGCGGTTGTGCTCGCTTCAGCGGAGTTATACACGTCCCTTGGGCCTGGCCCCGTGGTGCCCAGGCGGAACTCATAGCCTGGCTGGCGCGCATTGTTGTCTCTGTTTCGGTCTACATTGTTTCGGTCTGTTTGCATATGTCTCTTTCCATTTCCGCGAGCCGCCGGTTATGGGTGGGCAATAGTGAAACTAAAGCTCGCCGTTCGCGGGCGCGTGCAAGCGGGCTGGCCTTGCCTTCCCCTGAAACGATCTGATCGCAGCAGGCCCAGTACGACCCTGGAGGACCTGAGCGCGGCGAGTTGGCACCGTGGTATCCTTGGGGTGGTTTTCGGGGACCCTTACAGAGGGCTGTTCCTTTCGATGTGTTCATCAAAGGACATTCTTGCGGCGCTGTGCGCTGCAGGATGTGGTGTGTCGGCGGAGAAGCGCATGGGGCGCGTAGTTCTGGCTGCGGCGCTGTGCCTTGGGGGATGCTGCGGAATAATCAGCGCGCAGGTGACGATCAACGTTCCCAGGGATCAACCCACCATCCAGGCCGGCATCAATGCCGCAAAAAACGGCGACACCGTGCTGGTGGGCCCCGGCACCTACAACGAAGCCATCGATTTCAAGGGTAAGGCCATTACGGTCGAGAGTTCCGCCGGCCCGGCCAGCACCGTCATTGACGGGACCAACAATGCCTTCGTCGTCACCTTTCAAACCTACGAAACGCGCAGCAGCATCCTCAGCGGCTTTACAATTCAGGACGGCGGCACACCCTCGTCGTCCAGCCAGGCATATACGCTTTCCGGCGGGGTGCAGGCCATCAACGGATCCAACCCCTCAATCGTTGGCAACACCATCACCAACAACGCCTGCTTTGGAGTCTACTCGCAGGACAGCGCCCCACTCATCCAGAACAACGAGATCAGTTCCAACTCGTTTTCCGGCTCACTCAATGGCACTCCGTGCAGCCCAGGCGCTGGCGGCTCGTTTTATCAGCGCGCCTCCGGCGTCTATCTTATCTGGGAGCAGGGCGAATCAGCGCCATTGATGCCCGCAGTGGTCAGCGGAAACACCATCGAGAACAACACGGTTAGCATCGGTGTGGGTATTGGCGCGGCCGGAGTGAGCGTGCTGGCCTTGTATGGAGCGGCCTACCCGCAGGGCCTCTACTACGTTGTTGAAGACAACATCGTGCGCAATAACGGGAGCGATAGTTCCAACGAGGTGGGCGGAGGCATCTACCTCTACCAGGCAACGGGAATGGGCGGAGTGTTCAGCCAGAACCTGGTCTACGGCAACACCGCTGGCTGCATCGGCGGAGGAGTCATGATCTGGAACGCGCGGCTGGATAACTCCTATACTGCGCCGACGGTGCTGTTCGTGAATAACATGATTGGGCTGAACTCCGCGCCCACGACGCCGGTGGAGTGTTTTACTGTCATTCCCGGCTCCCCGCCGCCAGCACCGGACACCTATGTGGTTGCTGCGCCGGGCGCCTCCGACGTCGAAGTCTCCGAGCCGACGCAGGTGGAGTTTGCTAATAATATCTTCTATGGCAACACGTCCCTTCCCACCTTCCAGATTCTGGGGATCACGACCTTTCCCAATCAGAACGTAACCCTGGACCACAACGACATCTATTCAACCGGCGGCCCGGGCTTCGATTCCTCCGGCATCCTCCCCAATCCCATTGGAAATTACGGCAACATCTCCGCCGCTCCGCTCTTCGTGGATGCCGCCAACAACGACTACCATGAGGCGGCTGGCTCACCGACCATCAACGCTGGCAACAACAGCGCCCTGCAGCAGTTGGACAATCTGGGCTGGCCGTTGACCACGGACTTCGATGGCAATCCTCGTATCCAGGACGCCACGGGCACAGGCTATCCCGTCGTTGACATTGGGGCTTACGAATACGCAGGAGTCCAGGAGAGCGGCCCGACAACCTTGCTTCTGACTCCGTCCAACTACTATCCCAGCGCGGGGGCCAGCGTGCCGGTCACCGCACAGCTTTTTTCGCTGAATGGAACCCCGACGGGCACGGTCACCTTCTACTCAAACGGAGTCGAGTTCGCCAGCGCGGTGATCGGCGGCGACGGCGCGGCCATCGCGACCACTGCGCCGCTTTCGCCAGGCGTGAATGCACTTGTCGCCACTTATCCGGGAGAAGGCGCTTTTAATGCCTGTGTCTCAGTGGAGATTCTGATTCTGGTGCAGGCGGCCAGCACGACACTCAACTTGAGCTCGTCGGCTAATCCTTCCCTCTTGAATCAGTCCGTGACCTTTACTGCTACGCTAAGCGCCAGCTTTGGTACGCCGACCGGGTCGGTGCAGTTTACCGACAACGGCGTCTTGCTGGGCTCGGGCTCGATCAGTTCGAGCGGCGTTGCCAACTATACGACCTCCGCCTTGACCGCTGGCTCACAAGACATCGAGGCCACGTATCTGGGAAATACCAGCTATGGCGGGGCGCAGGCGACCATCTCGCAGTCCGCATTGAACACCCTGCCGACCACTGAAACGGTGGCCTCCTCGCTCAATCCCAGCCTCCGCAACCAATCGGTCACCTTCACCGCAACCGTCACCTCGGCTTATTCCGTAACGCCCACCGGGACCATCGCCTTCAGTAATGGAAGCATATTATTGGCCA
>CAYWMR010000317.1:0-6135 GCA_964458965.1 uncultured Occallatibacter sp.
GCGGTTGACCAGATCCTGGAACTTCACATACATCTTGATGAGCAAGTTGTTCATATATTGTCCTCTCCGAAGATTGATATTCCCAGCCATCGACCGGGTCGCACTTACTATAGCACGCAGCGTGCCATTTCTCAAAGGGGGTATTTTCCCTGATAAATCAACAACTTAGTGAATTCCGCGCACCGGAGAGAATTGCTGTAGTGTAAACACCCGTATACAGAGACTATGCTCCAGACCGGTCCTCGTATACATGACATGAAAGTGTGATACACAAAGATATTAGATTCGTGTCTTATCGGTACGGGCCGCGTTTGCAAGGTGAGAACCAAGCGCACAAGTTCGATGCCCGGCCTTGAAGAGAAGTGGCCCGGAATCTGGGCATCATCCAACGAAATTGCCTCGCCTTTGCCGTTGGGCAAGCAGTTACTATGAGATGTGTCTTTATTTAAAATAGGACTAACTGTGCATCCGTGGATCGGGGTCATTCGACGTTATGCGCACATTCCGAAGCGGCAAATTCCGTCTTCTCAGGGTAGCAAAAACAAGACCGCTCCCAGGAGGGATAGATTGATGACAGCTGCCAAGACTGAAGTCGATCCCGAAGGGCTATCCGCGAATGTCGATTCTGTTCTTGCTTCTGGGAGACCGCTCGCAGCCAAAATCGAGCGACCGTTTTATCGGGAGATGCTCTACGAGGGCGCGGCTATCTCGATTATCTCGATCGTAGGCTGCCGGCTAACCTCCATAAAGGTTCCGGACGCAGGTCCCATGGCAATAGGATTTGTACTCGTGTTTGCAATGATCCTTCCATTGGTGCTCTATCTGAATGAAAAAAAGAAGGCATATCTACTCGACGCGGTCTTAACTATCCTGTGGGCTCCATTCCTTTATATTCTGCTCCGCTATCCGGTGGCTATCGCAGCCAGACTGGGCAAGGGGATCGAACTGCAGGACGCTAATTTCGCGCACCTCGACCGATTGGTTGGAGTCAGCGTGCCGGCCATTATGGCATGGTCCTCGCGGCATTGGCTGGGAGTCATGGCCAATAAGAGCTACAACATTCTTCCTCCGCTGCTGGTGCTATCCATCCTTCTGCCTGTTGTTGCCGGTAAGGTGAAACACGCGCAGCAATTCCTCACCGCAAACCTGGCGGCATTTGCCTTAGGCCTTCCGCTGTTTGCACTGCTTCCGGCCGTTGGACCGTGGTACGGCTATCACCTTCCCGTTGAACCCGCCTTTGCGGCTTGCCAGGCAGCACTCCTCGAAATTCGTAAGCCCGGCCAATATCTCTTCCAATCGGCTGGGATCGTATGCTTTCCATCGTTCCATGCAATATGGGCGATTCTCTGCGCTCAAGCTTTGTGGGGAATCCGGCCATTGCGCATTCCAGTTGCGGTACTTTCGGGAATGATTGTATTTTCTACGATGTCAACAGGGTGGCATTACTTTTGCGATGTGCTGGCCGGCGCGGTGGTTGCGGCGCTGGCCATCGCGATAGCCAAGGTGGTGAGCGGAGACTTGCGTCTGAGTCCGCAATTTGGCAGGAGGTCACCATAGATAACATGGCAAGCGGAACAAATCTCCCTGCTTCAAGCTCAGACACCGACATTGCAGATTTATCAATCGTGATCGCCACCGGGCTTGCGCTCGCACTGGCAGCGATGTTCATCTGTGTTGTGCCATTCACAGGTAACATCGCGGGCGCGCGTGATTTTGTTGTCTATTGGGCAACTGGGCAGCAACTCGCGCATCATGCCAATCCTTACGATCCTGAATCCATGGGCCGCATCGAGCGTTCCGCCGGACTTGCCGCCGGTTACGGTGTCCTTTATATGCGGAACCCGCCGTGGGGTTTGGCGCTGGCGTTGCCTCTGGGTTTCGTTGGTTTGCGCAGCGGGGCATTGCTGTGGTCTCTGATTCTGGTCGGCTGCCTCGCGGCTTCCGTGCGCATCCTCTGGCTGATGCATGGCCGCCCTCGAAATCAACTACACTGGCTTGCACTTTCCTTCGCACCCGCGCTGGAGTGCCTGATCGTTGGGCAAACTTCTCTCTTCGCCCTGCTGGGCCTTGTTTTGTTCCTGCGTCTCAATGGCTCACGCCCATTCCTGGCGGGAATGTCTCTATGGCTCTGCACGCTGAAGCCTCACTTGTTTGTCCCATTCGGCGTTGTGCTGCTGGCCTGGATCGCTGTCGCGAAGAGTTATAAGATTCTTGCGGGTGCCTCAGTTGCCATGGCAGCAAGTTGCGCACTAACTTATCTGATTAGCCCGTTGGCCTGGACAGAATATTCCAAGATGATTCGCGGATCGGGAATCGAAAAGGAGTTTATTCCCTGCCTGAGTGTCGCGCTTAGCCTGCGGTTCAGCCCACACACAATGTGGCTCCAATATCTGCCGGCCGTTTTGTGCTGCGCCTGGGCGATGACCTATTTCTGGCCGCGCCGCCACTCGTGGGATTGGACGAAACAAGGCAGCCTGCTGATACTTGCTTCCATCCTTGCTGCTCCATATTGCTGGGTCTTCGATCAGGTGATCGCGCTGCCGGCCTTGTTACGTGGCGTATATCTAACAAAATCGCGGAAACTCCTGGCCCTGCTCGGCTTTGCAAGTATCCTGATGAATGTCGGATTAGTTTGCGGCATTCGTTTAGTATCCCCGCTCTATCTCCTGACCGCGCCTACGTGGCTCGCATGGTATCTATTCGCCTCCGACGATAAGAGAGTGGCTGGGCCAATCGTGAGTGAAGCTGTCTCACTGGAAGGAGCGAACCGATGAGCAGAGTTTTGTTTCGCAAAGTTGCGGCTGCATGCATCGTAGCCGCGGGGTTCGGTTTCGTCGCCTGGGTTTTTGTTGCAGGACTGACCGACAAGAGCGTTGCGGAGCGGGATTTCATTTCCTATTGGACCGCCGGACAGCAACTCGCGCACGGCCTAAACCCTTATGACTTCGGAGCGATAAGAGAGTTGGAGCGCATCGCCGGACGCTCTGACAGCCAGAGTCTTCTGGTCATGCGCAATCCACCGGTAGCCTTCCTCCTGGCATGGCCTCTGGGATTCTTCGACCTCAAGACGGCGTTCAAATTATGGGTGCTCATTCTCCTCGCAGGACTTTCGCTGGCGCCCTGGATGATCTGGCGCCTCAATGGACGGCCCGACAGTCGCCTTCATCTGCTCGGTTACGGGTTCGCCCCCGCGATTGCCTGCCTGAAAGCAGGACAGTTCGGCATTTTCCTTCTCGCCGGCGTGACGCTCTTTCTCTGCTTTCACCGGTCCCGGCCTTTTCTTGCCGGAACGGCGCTGCTGCTATGCGCAATGAAACCGCATCTGTTTTTCCCTTTTGCTGTTGTGCTGCTTCTGTGGTCTGTTACGCGTAACACTTACCGCATCCTCGCTGGATTCTCCATTGCGCTGCTTGCCAGTTGCGCGCTCTCATTCTGCCTCGACAGCCACGCGTGGTCGCAGTATTCGCAGATGATGCATGCCGGGGGTGCGTTGGATGAGGCGGTGCCTGTCCTCAGCGTGTTCTTCCGCTTTCTCATCGATCGCAAAGCCGTGTGGTTGCAGTTTCTTCCCTGTGCTGCAGCTTGCGTTTGGGCGCTTTGGTACTTCTGGACCCGCCGCAGTCTTTGGAACTGGATGGATCAAGGCCTCGTGCTTCTGCTAGTCTCGGCAATGTGCACGCCCTTCGGCTGGTTCACCGACGAATCGATGCTGCTCCCCGCGGTTCTAATTGGGCTTGATCGGGCGGCAGGTTCGCGGCGCGTGTTCGTCCTCTTCGGATTGATCTGTGGAATCTCGTTAATCGAGGTCTTTGCGAATGTTAGGCTAACTTCGCCATTCTACCTTTGGACCACGCCCGCATGGCTTGGATGGTATCTTTTTGCAACGCGTAAGAAAGAGATTACTGCGGAGAGAATTGGCCCCGAAATAGCAGCCGCAGAATCCCAATAACCGGCTCACCGAGTAAGCTCCTTTCTCTTGTCTCATCGTAGGTGCCTTTCGGGCAAACTGGCTTCCAAACCGCCCTCTAACAAAAGTGAAAGGTAAGCTCAAGATGACGAAGGCACGGCTCGATGGCTTGTATCTGATGCTGTTGGGAAGCGTGGTGTTTCTTCTTCTTGGCGGCGTGCTGGAACAAGGAGCCGCAACCAAACTGGTTGACTTCAGGGTGGTTTACTATCCCGCGCGATGCCTCCTTGAACATGCCGACCCATATATGGAAGCGGATGTTTTGCGCGTCTACCATGCGGAGGGTGCTGACAGCCCAAAGGATTCCGAGAAGGTCCGCCAGATTGTAACTCGGTATTTCTATCTGCCGACGGCATTCGCGTTTACGGTTCCGTTTGCATTGGCGCCGTGGTGGCTTGCGGCTTCCATTTGGATGGCAATTACCATCGCCAGTTTCCTCTTTTCAGCATTTCTGATTTGGAACCTCGCGGCGGATCGCTCACCTGTGCTTTCCGGAGTTATGGTTGGCTTTTTCGTGGCCAACAGCGAATTGCTCATAGTTACCGGTAACGCTGCTGCGATCGCGATCAGTTTTTGCGTGATTGCCGTCTGGTGTTTTGTTCGCGACCGGTTTGTTTTGGCCGGTATTCTGTGCCTGGCAATGGGCCTTGCCCTCAAGCCGCACGATACGGGATTGGTGTGGCTCTACCTCCTGCTGGCGGGCGGAGTTTACCGCAAACGCGCACTGCAAACTCTGGTTGCGGCAGTTGTGCTAAGCCTTCCGGCGCTGCTTTGGGTTTGGCATGTATCACCAAATTGGATACAGGAACTCAACGCCAATATCGCCGCGTTTGCTGTGCACGGAGGTATCAACGATCCCGGCTTGGCTTCAAGCGGAGCCCATGGCCTGGATATGCTGATAAGTTTGCAGGCTGTGACTGGCATGTTCTGGGATAACCCGCTTGTCTATAATTCGGTAACCTATATTATGTGCGTGCCGCTTCTTCTGGCATGGGCATTTGTAACCTTGCGATCGAGGCCCACGCCAAGGAATCTATGGCTCGCCCTCGCGGCAATCGCGGCTCTTACCATGCTGCCCGTTTATCATCGGCAAAACGATGCCAAGCTTTTGCTGCTCACAGTTCCCGCATGTGCCATGCTGTGGGCCGAGGGCGGTGCTATCGGCTGGCTCGCGATAGTGGCCAACAGCGCTGTGTTCGTGTTGACCGGAGATCTTCCGTGGGCGATCCTCCTGGCAGTTATCAACAAGTTACACTTGCCTGCGTCGGGACTTTCAGCTCAGTTAGCGGCAGGCGTGCAGATTCTTCCAGCCCCGCTGGTCCTGCTGGTCGTGGGGGTTTTCTATTTGTGGGTCTATGCGCGCCATCGTTCTTCTACAGCCGGAACGCCGACCGGCGATCTCGCTGATGCTGCGGAAGGCGCGAGATGACAAAGGCGCGGCTCGACGGTTTGTATATGTTGCTGCTGGGGAGCGTAGTATTTCTTTTGCTTGGCGCCGCGCTAGCCAGAACATTCTCTGTCCCGATGGTGGATTTTAGAGTGCTTTATTATCCCGCGCGATGCCTTGTTCAACATTGCGACCCGTACAACGAAAGCGAGGTGCTGCAAGTAGTTCAGGCAGAAAAAGACGCACGGCTAATAAATTCCGCGGCGATTCGCAACATCCTGGCGCGGTATATGTATCCACCGACGGTGTTTTCTTTCACGGTTCCATTCGCATTGTTGCCGTGGGGGCCCGCGCATATACTCTGGATGACGCTACTCATCTGCGGCGTTATCTTTGCTTCATTTCTCATCTGGGATCTTGGATCGGATTACTTGCCGACGCTCTCTGGTTTTCTCGTTGGCTTTCTCCTGGCTAACAGCGAATTGCTTGTCATCACCGGCAACGTAGCTGGGATTGCTATTAGCCTCTGCGTAGTGGCCGTCTGGTGCTTCTTTCGCGGGCGATATGTTTGGGCCGGCATCCTATGCCTTGCGGTCAGTCTGGCAATCAAGCCGCACGATACGGCCCTGGTCTGGCTCTATTTCCTGCTGGCCGGCAGAGTAAACCGTAAACGCGCACTTCAAACTCTGTTCGCTACCGTTGTCGTTTCTCTTCCTGCGATTCTATGGGTCTGGCTCGTCTCGCCACATTGGCTGCAGGAACTCCATTCGAATATCCTTGC
>CAYWMR010000318.1:0-6122 GCA_964458965.1 uncultured Occallatibacter sp.
TTTGCGGAAGACCTTGTTGCCGCGTGAGTCTTCCACCTCGAAGGTCAGCTTGCGGTCAGCGGCTGCATGGCCTGCGGCGCGGTCCATAGCCAGCGCGCGCACGTGGATGGTCTGGCCCGGCTGATAGATAGGCTTCTCAGTGCTAAGCAGGATCGACGCTTTGTCCTGTAACTGAATTGGTTGCGTATATTCCGTTGCGCCGATGGGCGTGTCCACAGCAAAGCGCAACTGATAGTTACCGATAAGGCCGGCGGGAAAACGGAAGCTCGCTTCCAGTGTGCCCCGGCGGTTGAGAGCGCCGGAAAAGAGCGGCCGAGGTTCGTGGTCCGGCGTCATCAGATCGATGCGCACGGTGCCCGTCTGCGCGACGTTGCTGTTAGCTTCGGAGACGATGACGCGGATAGCAGCCTGGCTGCCGGCGATGTACTCCTTGTCGCCGAGTACGTGGACGACTGGCCGCCGGATGATCTGGGAAATGGATTCGATGCCTTCAATCGCAGCGTCAATGCTGTTGTCGTATTCGAAGCGATAGCGAACCCGCTGCCATAGAATGTCTTCGAACGGGATGGGCTGTTCGAGGACAATGGTCTGCTGCCACTGGCCTTTCCCCTTGCGTATTGGAACGCCGCGCTCGATCCGGCCAAGCGAATGATCTTCGGGGTCGAGGATCTCGACGGTCAGCTTGCCGGATCCTTCGCGCTTGGAATCGTAAGGGATGGTGACGAACAGCTTGCCTTGCCGATAGGTAGCGGCGAGCGTAGTTGTTTGCGCCGGAAAACTGAACGGCAGCACTGCCATGGCGAGAAGCACAACGGCAGCGAGAATGCGGAAATCGCGAAGGGAACGGACAAAGCGAGCGACGATCATGCTGGATCTCCTGTGCGGTGCCGGCAACATCTTCCGGCTGAGTGACTGACAGGAGAACGCAAAGCTTTTCCAAACTTGCAGGTTCGCAACTAAAAAATGCGATTTTATTTTTGCGGGCGGCTAGCGGTGTGTCCAGGTCACGCCATCGGCGCTTGTCCACTTGTCGCCGCCGTCGGTAGTGATTTCGAAAAGTGCGGAAGCCGGTGCGGAGGCGGCCGGTCGCGCCTTTTGCTTCTTTGCAACGTTGCGGCTAGCGGCCGAGGTTTGCGCTAATTTCCCGTTTGCCGTGACGTCCAAAGTCTCTGTCGAGAGAGAGGAGCTTCCGGAAACTACCGTCACGGACTGGGTCACCGCACCCACATTGAGGGTGAGATTCGCAACGCTTTGACCTGACACAGCAACGGCCACGGAAGCAAGCGTCGTCGTCGCGAAGCCGCGAGCATGCGCTTCCACGCGATAGGTCCCTGGAGCAAGTCCAAGCACAACGTAGTGGCCGGCGGTGTCGGTCGCGGTGTCGCGACGTTCGCCGGTCAATGTGTCAATTAAGGTTAAGGAAGCGTTTGGAATCACGGCTCCGCTCGGGTCGGTCACTGTGCCGGTAATGCTGGAGCCTTGCGCAGCATCGAGCGATTGGCCTTTCAGAGATTTGGTATCGATGGCCTTGTCGCCCGAAGTTGCGACTGAGGGCTGGAGTACGCCAGCGAAGGCGCCGACAGTTCGGCCGGAGGCGGCCAGGCGGTTGGCTTGGAATTCGACCAGGCTGGCCTTCACGGCGTGGCCCGGCCATTGCGCAGGAATAGCCATCCAGTGCCTGCCCTCGTCCTTGCTAACCCAGACCGCGTTGCGTGTATCGATGGCTACCATGAGGCCGCCGCGCGCGACCGTGGATAGAACGGGGAGCCCGCTGGGCAACCGATACACGGGCTGGTTCACCAGTTCGTTGTTCAGGGTAGCGGAGACTTCTGCATTATCGACAGGCACTTCCGCGTCCGCGCCTGAAATCACCGCGACCGAAGGGCTACTTTGGACCTGGGCTGGGCTCGCAGGTGCGGCCGATGAGGGTTGTGCGGAGACCATCGGCGCAGCAGCAGGCTGGGCAGGGATCAATTCGTCAGCGCGTGCTTTTGCAAGTGGCTGCGGATTCACGGCTGCGCCATGAATATTTCCGTTGCCTGCTGCGCTACCTGTTGGCGAGGCAACAAACGACTGCGCTTGCCCTGCAGCCCCGGCCGAGCTGTAGGAAGCCCCCGGCATCATTTTGATTAACTCGCCGGCATCGCGCCCCGTCAGCACGGCAGAGTCAACGGCTTGATTGTTGAGTTGAACGTCAGGTCTCCTGGCTGCCGGGCCGCCTACAGCCGGTGCGCGATCGCTGCTGGATGCTTTTGCCGATTGCCCCTCCACAGGCTTCGCGGCAGTTGCAGTTCGCGATTCCACACGAGGCATTGTCGCTACCGGCGGAGGAGAGACGGCAACCTGGGCTTCTTCCGGTGCCGCTGGCTCGACCGCTGCATGATGGACGTAGAGAACGAAGAAACTGAGCGCGGCGATGGCTGCGGCAGCGGGCCATGCAAGGCCCCAACTAGCCCACCATGGCCTGCGCGCAACGGCAGGCGAAGGTTTCGCCGGCTCTTCCACTTCCGGCAGCGAGAGCGCAACAATCGCGCGGCACTCCTGGCAGCCGGCCAGGTGGTCGAGCAACTGCTCGCGCTCATGCACAGGCAGCGCGCGCTCGACGAACGCGGCGATCTGGTCCGCGTCTGGATGGTATCCGGATTGGAAGTTCTCACTCATGGGTTATCGCTTTCCACACCCCGTGCCGTCTTATGTTGGAACGCGGAGACCTGCGAAGTTTGCAGCAAATGACGAAGGTTTATTTCAATGTCGCGCGGATCGGCGCCAAGCGCCTCTTGAGCGGCAGCCTTGCTCAGGCCTGCTGAGATCAGATTCTCGACAAGCTGCTTGCGAAGACCCACGGCAAGGCGCTTGAGCCGCCGGCTGATGGTTGCTTCATGAACGGTCAGGGTACGAGCGATCTGGAGCAGCGTCTGCCGGTCGAGGTAATAGGCTGACAGCAGAAAGCGATCCTCCGCTGCCACGCTGCGGAGCGTCATGGAGACGGCAGAGGTAAGTTGGGCCAGTTCCGAGGGGATCTGTGCCGGCGCGGGCGCGGGGCTGTCGAAATCGTCGAGCGGCGTTTCCCGGTGGGTGCGGCGATGGTGGTCTCTCCATCGCTGCACTACGGTGGCGCGGAGCCAGCCCAGCAGCGAGCCGCGCCCGGTGTACGAGGCCAGCGGTGAACGGCGCTCGCCATCTGCGACGCGAAGGCCGTAGAGTTCGGCATACAGAGACTCAGCAAGATCGTGTCCGAGCGTAGCCGATCCGGTGATTGAGACCGCCGCATGGGCGAGTGGGCTGCGGTAGCGGCTGAGGAATGTCTCCCAGGCCGCCTCTCGGCCGAGTGCGCACCCGTGGGCCAATGCGAGCTCGGCAAGATGGAGCGAACGGTAGAACGACGCCTTCGTGGCGGCATCCGCGAGCGCTCCGGGCGGCAGCCCATGATTCACTTTTTCGCCGACCCTCCAAAGCACTCCGCGGAATTCGTCCTGGCTGAGCCCGCAGGTTTCTGCCTCTGCCACGCGCCACAGTTCCTCAACAAGACTCAGCGGAAGCCCAATACTTGAATCGGGTACATCGTGTGCCCCGGTAGTTCGCTCGCCGGCAGGCAAGGGAAGCACAAGATCCACGGGCTTGGATGAGGCCGTATCCACGATTTCGAGCATACTGCATGCACGCTGCGGCGAGAGCCGGAGAAAAACGGGCCTGCGCCACGAAGCTGAATCCTGAAGTTGAATCCCCCGCTTTGTCCCAGGACGCCGCGACCGGCTGCTTGACCTCACATTGGCGCTGTGCCAGACTTGCCTCATGAGATTCGGCTCGCCGCTCGACCCCGATGAGGTCGCCGATCGCAAACGGCTTTTTCAGTCCATCGCCGGAGCTGTCCTCATCGCCTCGTGTGGCTTTACCTGCATCTTTCTCCTCGTTGCTTACTCGCCCACGCTGGTCTTCACATGGGCGGATCATCATCCGCAGGCTGTGGGTGCTTTGCACTCTCTGTCGCGCAGATTTCCGATTTGGCTCTTCATTGTCCAGTTCTCAGTGGCCTTGCCGGGGTTGGGCGCGCTCGTCGGCATGCTGATCTCCCCAAGAAAACTGCGTTACAATCGTGTGAAAGCAGTGCATCCGCTTTAGAAAGCTACTGGCGCTGCAAAGCCCACATTTCGCCATCAACAGCCTTTTCCATTTGCTCGGCGCAAGGCGTCGGCCAGGTTTTCCGCCGCTATCCTGGACGGAATGATTCACTTCCGCCCCTTCATCGCTTATCCTGTAAACAATTCCTTACTTGCCTTGGCCAGCCACACCAGAAAACCTCATGAATCCAGTCGCATTCGCGGTTGACGATCTACGGGAGCAGTACATACGGGAGATGGCGCTTGTCCGCCAGACCTGTGAGCGAACCGGAGACGGCACTGCAGCCATCCGCCGGCGCTCCGCGGTGGTCGACCGTATCCTGATTGAAATGTGGCGTCGAGCGTTCGCCGGAGAGCCCGCGCAGAACATTGCTTTGCTCGCGCTGGGTGGTTACGGCCGCAAAGATCTCTTCCCCTACTCCGATATCGATGTGCTTTTTGCCTTTGCCGACGACAAGGCTGAAGAGCAGTCCAAAGACGGCATCCGCCACATTATTCAGGGCATGTGGGACATCGGTCTGCGTGCCAGCCCCAACTCCCGCACGGTGAAGGAAACGGGCCGATTTGACCCGGACAATATTGAGTTCACGCTGGCCACTCTCGATCGGCGATTCCTTGCCGGTCAGTTTCCCCTTTACCAGCAACTGCATCAGGTCACTCTGCCCGGCCTGGTGCTGAGCGAGTGGAACACCATCACCCAAAAACTCGGAGAGATGGCCCGTTCCCGGCATGCGCGATTCGGGAACACCATCTTTCACCTCGAGCCCAACCTGAAGGAGTGTCCGGGCGGACTGCGCGACTACCACCTGGCCGTCTGGTTCGCACTCTTGTTTCATCTCAAGGAAACCAGGGAGTGGCCCCGCCAGCGTGGTGGCGTCTTCCAAAGCGCCCGAGGCGACGCCGAGTCAGCATTCGATTTCCTGGCCGCTGCACGTTGTTTCCTTCACTTCCGCCACGGCCGCGACGACAATACCCTCGACTGGCAGTCGCAGGACGAGGCCGCCGCTAACTCCATCGGCCTTGAGACCCGCGGCACCGCCGATCCCGCTTACTGGATGCGCACCTACTATCGTCACGCCCGCATCATTTACCGCCGCGCCGCGCTGCTGATGGAACACCTTCCCGCCCCGGTCAGTTTCTACAAGCAATTCCGCCGCAGGCGAACCCCCATAGCTGGCACCGATTTCCTGCTCGACCACGGCCGCATCGACATCACGCCCGGAGCCCAATTCAACGACACGTCCGCCATCCTGCGCATCTTTTCCCTCATGGCCACTCACGGCTACACCCTCTCCCAGGCCGCCGAGGACCGCATAACAGACGCCCTGCCCTCTCTGGCAATCCATGTCCCGGAAGGTCCCTATCTCTGGAATGCGCTCCGCGAAGTCCTGCTCGGCCCGCACGCTGCGCACGCCCTGCGCACCATGCATGCCCTGGGCGTGCTGGAGATGCTTATTCCCGAGTTTCACGGCATCGACGCGCTGGTCATCCGCGACTCGTATCACCGCTACACCGTCGACGAGCACACCTTCCTCACCATCGATAATGTCCATCAGCTTCGCCAACCCACGCACGACTACGAGCACCGCCTCGCGCAGCTATTGCCGGAAATCGACCGGCTCGACCTCTTTCTCCTCGCCCTGCTGCTGCACGACACCGGCAAGGCCCGCCGCACCGGCGAACACACCTCCCAGAGTGTCGAACTGGCCGACGCCTTCCTCGCCCGGCTCGACTTCGACAACGAAGAGCGAGAGTCCATCCTCAAGCTCATCCGCCTTCATCTGGAGATGTCGAATGCCTTGCGCCGCGACATCTTCGACATCGAAAACGTGCGCGACTTTTCCGACAAAATCGGCAATCCCATGCTGCTCAAAATGCTCACGCTGATGACCTTTGCCGACGTGAAAGCTGTCAATCCCGAGGCTCTGACACCATGGAAGGCCGAGAATCTCTGGCAGTTCTACATGGCCACCGCCAACTTCATGGACCGCAGCGTCGACGAGG
>CAYWMR010000319.1:0-6100 GCA_964458965.1 uncultured Occallatibacter sp.
CTACACGTTAAGCGACACTCTTTCCCTACACGACGCTCTTCCGATCTATGCCGCGGATTCGCCGTCGTTGCCGGTGAGGTTCGCCGCCTGGCCGAACGCACCAAAGGCGCCACCGAAGAAATCGCCGGAACCATCCGCAGCATCCAGGACGAAACCCGCGCAACTCTTCAGGTGATGAACGAAAGCCGCACCGCCGTCGAATCCGGCATGGGAGAAACCGCCCGCGCCCGCAAGAGCCTTGACGCCATCATCGAGTCGTCCAAAGAGGTCGAGCACCAGATCAACCTGATTGCCACGGCCGCGACCGAACAGACTTCGGCATCCGGCGAAATCTCCGAGTCGGCGAGCCACATCTCGCAGTTGGCCACGGAAAATGCGCAGGGTGCGGAACAAGCTGTTGAAGCGCTCAAGAATCTTGCTTCGCTGGCCAACGACCTCGACGGCATGATTCGCCAGTTCCGCCTGGAGGATGGCAATCAGCCGGGAGCCTCATTTGCGGCCAAAGACAAGTCAGCGATTCATCCCACAATGCGCCCGGCTCACTTCTGAACCGGTTATCATTGCTGTCCGATGCCAGGCGACGTTCGCGGCGGGAATAGCTCCGCCGCGAACGTCGCCTGGACCTCGCTTCCGAAGCAATCCGGCAGAAAATCCCCACAACTGCAGACCGCCCGGTTCACCATTACAGCCAATCGCCCGCTTCACGGTGTAAACTCGCTTCGCTCAAAAGATTCGCCGATTCAACGCTCGGAAAGAATCCCTGCGCAAATCGGTCGCGCGAATTCTGAAGAGCCTGGGGCTGGATGGGATGGCGAGTGGAACTTCGCCGCGCCAGAGCGGGAGAGGGATGAGGGTCATGAGGAAAAACATTCTTGCATTTGGGGTTATTGCGTTTTGTATCGCAGAGATCTCGATCGGGGGCTGCGGCGGAGGAAGTAACGGATCGAACAACACGACGCCTCCTCCGGAGCAAAATGCCGCGACGCCAACATTTTCGCCGGCTGGGGGAACTTACTCGGCGCCGCAATCCGTGACCCTCTCCGATTCGACCAGCGGGGCCTCAATCTACTACACCACCAACGGATCGACGCCCACCACAGCTTCGACTCTCTACTCGGCATCCACGCCCATCGCAGTCTCATCCACCACGACCATTAATGCCATTGCCGTCGCATCAGGCTATTTGAACAGCACCGTTGCCACGGCAACCTACACCATCAATCTCCCCGTCGCAGCCACGCCAACCTTCTCTCCGGCTCCGGCGACGTATACGTCGGCTCAATCCGTCACTCTTTCCGACTCAACCACCGGAGCCGCGATCTACTACACCACAAATGGATCGACGCCCACCACAGCTTCGACTCTCTACTCCGCTCCCATTGCGGTTTCATCCACCACAACGATCAATGCCATTGCCGTTGCCTCCGGCTATTCGAACAGCGCGGTAGCTACGGGCACCTACACCATCAACATCCCAACCGCCGCTACGCCAACTTTCTCGCCCGCTCCCGGATTGTTTTCATCGGCTCAATCGGTCACTCTATCTGACTCGACCACTGGAGTAGCGATCTACTACACCACAAATGGATCGACGCCCACCGCAGCTTCGACTCTCTACTCCGCTCCCATCGAGGTTTCAGCAACCACAACCATCAATGCCATTGCAATTGTCACCGGCTACTTGAACAGCGCGGTGGCCTCGGGCACATTTACCATCCTTGGCCCTCAAGTATCTGTAGTCATGACCACCAATGACGAGACGAGTCTGATGGCCGCGCAGCCGACCGTCAACTTCGCCACCGGCAGCACGGCAGACGCAGGAACAAACACGGTGGTCGTCGATCCCACACAGACCTATCAATCCATCGAGGGCTTTGGCGCGGCTTTCACAGATTCGACCGCTTGGCTGCTGATGACAATTGAGCCATCGGCGTCGCGCCCCGGCACGCTCAACGACCTGTTCACGCGCAATGGCAACGGCATCGGACTCAGCTTCATGCGAATTCCCATGGGCGCGTCCGACATCTCGTTGAGTGTCTATTCTTTCGACGATCAGACGGTTGGAACCACCGATCCGACGCTGGCGGACTTTTCCATCGCCGTCGATCAGGCCTACACCCTGCCGCTCATCCAGCAAGCCAAAACGCTTAATCCGCAAATGAAGCTGATGGCGAATCCCTGGAGCCCGCCCGGATGGATGAAGGACCCCAGCTCCATGAGTCCAGTCTCAATGATGGGCGGGACGTTGCTGATGACGCCCGCCAACGAAACAGCTTTCGCAAATTACTTCGTCAAGTATCTTCTGGCATACCAGGCGGCCGGCGTGAACATCGATTACATCACGCTGCAGAATGAGCCGCTGAATATCACAACGTCCTACCCCAGCATGGGCATGAGCGACACGGTGCAGTTGTCACTGCTGCAAAACTACGTGCTCCCCGCGCTTTCAACCGCCAATCTTTCCACCAAGGTGTTTGTCTACGATCACAACTGGGACACGCCTTCCTATCCGCAGACCGTACTGGAAGGATTGACGGCCCAGCAGTTGAAGCAAGTGGCCGGCACGGCATGGCATGGGTATGGCGGCGCGCCCGGCGCACAGCAGCTTTTGCAGAACCAATACCCAGCCCTCGGGAACTGGGAGACCGAACACTCCGGCGGCACCTGGCAGTCCGATCAATTCACGGTCGACATGTTGGAGATTACGCAGGTGCTGCGCAACTCCGCCAAGTCGTTTGTAAAGTGGAGCCTCGCCCTGGACCAGAATCTTGGTCCCAACCTCACGCAGAACGCAGGACTGGGCGGATGCAATACCTGCACTCCGATTGTCACCGTCAACAGCTCCACCGGCGCGGTGACCAAAGACATTGAGTTCTACACCCTGGGCCACTACAGCAAATATGTGTTGCCCGGCGCGGTGCGCGTTTACTCCAGCAACACACCCGCCATTGCCAGCGTTGCCTTTCAGAATCCCGATGGCTCAATGGCGTTGATTGCGTACAACAGCACGACCTCAAGCCAGACATTCGCGGTGCAATGGGGATCCGAGTCGTTCTCCTACACATTGCCGGCCACCGCAGCCGCAACATTTACATGGTCGGGAACCGTAACGGGCAGCTTGCCGCCCACCACGGCCACCGCGCAGATTCAAGGCTCCAGCTTCTCCTCGGAATCTGGCCTTGAAACTGAAACCACCGGCGACTCAACCGGCGAATACGATCTGGGCTACCTTTCGCAGGGCGCCTACGCCGTTTACAAAAACGTAGACTTCGGCACGTCGGTGAGCCAGGTTACGGTGCGCACCGCCAGCGACGGCAACGGTGGAACCGCCGCGTTCTATCTCGACAGCATGACCGGTACTCCCATTGCCACTGCCACCCTGCCCGTAACCGGAGGCTGGCAAACCTGGCAAAATGTGACCGCAACTGTCAGCGGCGCATCCGGAGTGCACACCTTATACGTGGTCTTCAACGGAACGACGGCCAGCATCGCAAATGTCAACTGGTTTCAGTTCGAATAGGCGGCTCGGACGGTTGGCTTTCAACCATCTCCGTTCCTCACCCTTTCGCCTTTTATCGGGCGAAGGGGTGGGAAGGCGCACTCATCCCTCTAATTCCCCAGCGAGATCGCCGGCTTTCCCGCCATCCGCTGGGCGATGTGCTGCCCCAACCGGTCCGCGAAGCTGCCATTGCTCCCCTGCGTTGTATTCAGCAGCACCACCGCCGCAAAGTCCTGTTTGGGGTTGAAGAACGCGTACGCGCTGTACCCCCCGGTCGCCCCGTTGTGCCAGTAGTTTCCCGACTCTGTCTCAAAGAGCCATGCGAGCCCAATGCGAGTCCCCGGCCCAACATCGGCCCTCAGTTCATGCTGCTTGGTCAGAGCGGCAGCCAGGGTCGATCCGGTCCTCCTTTCCGCTGCCAGCTTGAAGCTCTCCGGATGGAGATTGGCCTCAACATAAGCCAGTAGGTCTCCGGCGGTCGAGCGGATAGCCCCTGCCCCGGCTAGCGCATCGAAGTCCCAGGCATGTGCGGGGCTGTGGTCGCCGCCGTGAGCGGAAAGGAAGCGCGCCTGTTGCTCAGGCGTGAGCGATACAACGGTGTCTTTAAGCCCGAGTGGGCCGGTCACTTCTTCCTTCAGCAATTCGGGCCAGGTCTTCGCGGCGCGTACTGCCAGCGCCTGCCCAAGCAGACCGAATCCCAGGTTGCTGTAAACAAACCCGGCGTTGGCGGGTTTGGCCACGCCCTGCTTTGCCATGAACTCATAGAGATTGGCGGCATGATAGTTGGCGTAGGGATTGGCAGGATCGGCGGAACCGAAATTGTCCGGCATCCTCGGCAGGCCGGAGTGCTGCGTGGCAATGTCAAGCAGGGTAATCTCAGCGCCATCTGGCTTGGCCACCGTCCCGGGCGGCAGCAACTCGCGCACGGGCTCGTCCAGCTTCACCTTGCCCTGTTCCACCATTTGCGAGAGCATCAGTGCGGTAAAGGTCTTGGTGATCGAGCCGATCTCAAACATCGAATCCGGTTTGGCAACGCCGTAGCTGAACACTCGCCGCACTCCGTGCTCTACCACCCCAATCGACACGCCTGCGCCGGTTCCGGGAGCCAATTGCCCGCTCTTGAGCGCCTCCGCAATGTCCTTGTCCAGCACCGCTTGCAAATCGACTGCACTCACTGGTGCAATTGCCGGGTCGAAGGTTGGCGGAGGTATCGGAGCAACGGTCTGCGCCGCGTCCTGGCGCGTAAAGTTCAAGGCCAATGGAGTTCCCTGTGTCAGCATTCCGGTCAGTGTTTTACCGTCGGCTGAAAGCTTGCCGCTCCAACTGCCGTGCGCCACCGGAACCTCGAACGAGAAGTTGTCGCCTTGAAGCACAACCTTCGCGCATTCCAGGCCGGTCACGCGCTGGTCCAGACTATCCATCGCGCAGTACTCCTGCCCCTTGTTGTCGCTCTTTACCACAACCTGAATTCGCAGCGCCGAGGCGCCCGCCTGCAATGTACCTAGCCATATCCCATCCACGGCCGACGGCTTGGCCGCAGGTACGAATGTGTCGCGCTTAAGGTTCAGCGGCTGCGGAGTCCCCTGGTCCCAGGTCCCGGTCAGTCCGTCCACGGTGACAGTGCCCGTCCACTTGCCATGAACGGCGGGAACGGTAAAAGTGAGCGCTTGCCCGTCGAGATGAAAGTTGGCGCAGGGAATTCCCATGGCGCCTTGATCGATGCTGTCCAGAGTGCCGGTTATGGACCCGGCGGCATCCACCTTGAGATGCAACTTGACATGCAGGGTACTGAGCATACCGGCGTAGTCGCCGGCCACGCTCGGCTTCTGTTGCGCATCGAGGGGCTTAGCGGCCAGTCCGCCCAGAATCAGGATGGCTGCCAGAGAAATGCTGCTAACTCGAAAAGGTTGCGCGAAGAAGGACTTCAGAATATCTTGCATTGGAATTCTTCACTTTCCGCCCCGGGGGCCCGCTGATCTTGCAATGAGTTACAAAGCGCGCTCAGGTAACTTCTACCAGAATCGCGCTTTTCCGCTAACTCCATTCATTTCGCGGATGGCTTCCCAAATCGATTCGTGCCGATTGCGCCGTCATCCATTAAATTCTCTCTCGAAATAGTCAGTCGCAACTGCTCGCCTCTTCTTACACATTCCGTAACAGAATTCCAAAAGAATCGAAGACCCGGAATCCCAATCTCCGCGGTTGTCCACTCCCCGTTCCTCAGTTCCTCCGGCCTTGTGTTTCTGTTCACCCCATGGTTTCTCGTTTCGGAGCAGAATTCACACAACTTGCCTATCTCCAGCCGCCCCGCGCTATGGTAGCCTCCGGTTTAGGGGCAATTGCCGCTTCTCGGGGCATGCCCTCAGCCGCCTTACCAGCATCGAACCCTGGAGAGTTATCGCATGAGTGCCGTTAAGTATGATCTGATCGTCATCGGTTCCGGTCCCTCCGGGCAACGCGCCGCCGTCGCCGCCTCCAAAATCAAGAAGCGCGTGGCCGTTGTCGAGGCTCGCTCCGTCGTGGGCGGCGTGTGCGTCAACACCGGAACCATCCCCTCCAAAACCATGCGCGAGGCCGTGCTGCATCTCTCCGGCTACAACT
>CAYWMR010000320.1:0-6100 GCA_964458965.1 uncultured Occallatibacter sp.
GCGAATATCTTCGCGGCCGTGGAGGATTGCGGCCTTCATGGTTGTCGCCATCAAGCTCCCCCTACTGTGCCCCCGCGTCCGAGCCCGACCCAGGCTCAATCATAATCTTCATGGAGTCGGCCCGCGGGTGAGATGCAACTTCGATGGCCGCAACCGATTGCTCAATCGGAAAACGGTGTGAAATCAACTGTGTCAAATCGAATCCATTGCGGTAGCCATTGAATACCAGGTCAGTCACTTCGTCCAGAATAGGGAACGAAGAGGAGTATGAGCCCAGCAGCGTCTTCTCGTCCACACACACCGCCCCCGGATCGAATGTCGCTTCGCCGTGCTGCGTCTGGGCAAACAGCATTACCTTGCCGCCAGGCCTTACCGCGGCCATTGCGGTCTTGATCAGCGCGTTGCCGCCCACGGCCAGAACCACCGCGTCCGCGCCGCGCCCTTCGGTCTCTTCCAAAACCCGGTCGACCACGTTCTCCGTCCCGGCATGGATGGGATTGTTGAGCCCGAAACGGGCCGCAATCGCGTGCCGCTCGGGATAAAGATCGGAGGTGAGCACCCGCGCCCCAGTGCGACGAGAGAGGGCTGCCCACATCAGCCCTATCGGTCCTTGCCCAATGACAAGCACCGTATCGTCCGAAGCCAGGTTCAGCAGCTTTACACCCTTCAGAACCGTATTTACTGGCTCAACAAACGCCGCCTGCTCAAAGGGAACCCCATCGGGAATCCGCACCACGCCGCGGTTGGCCACCACAAAGTCCATCACGCGAATGTACTCGGCAAAGCCGCCGCCGGAGGGTTCGAAGCCCGCCGTCACGCCCACCTTCTTGTAGAGTGGACACTGCGCCGGCGTCTGCTTGCGGCAGTAGTAGCACTCGCCGCACGGAACGTGATGGAACACCATGACCCGCTCGCCCACCTCGAAACGCGTTACCGCCTCGCCCACCTTGACGATGGTTCCCGCCATCTCATGCCCGAAGATGCGCGGCGCGGAGTGCGACCCGGTGTGAATCTTCTTCAGGTCGGTTCCGCAGATGCCGCAGGTGGCAACCTTGACCAGCAGCTCTCCCGGCCCGATTGCCGGCACCGGCACGGTCTCCACGCGCATGTCGTTGACGCCGCGGTAAACCACGGCACGCATGGTGGCGGGAATTTTCGCTGCCTGAACGTCCAGTTCCGGCAGACTTTCAGCGTTTGAGATTTGAGTAGCCATTGTGCTCTCTTATATCACCTCGTTCATCCAGAAAATCGAGCAGGCACTTAGCGATGCTTTCCGCAGCCTTCTTGCTATTCTCGCCCATCCGGATCAAAGAGGGCCAGTGCCAGGGCCTGAGAATCGAGAAAAGAACAAAGCGAGCCAGTTGAAATTGCCCATCGGGGGAGATAAAGCGATTGAAATCGGGCAGTTTGTCTCGGAATCCGTCGCTGACGCCCTTGATGGAATAAAAAGGAATCTCACGCATCAGGGCCAGGCGCGCGATTGCCGCGGCCTCCATGTCGACCAGGCCGGCTTTGTAAGACACTGTAAGACGCTGCTTTTCGTGCTCGTCGGCGACGATGGGGCTGGTGACCAGCCAGCGGTCGCCTGCGCCGGCGTCGCAGTGGAAGCGCTCGCCGGTGCGCGAGTCGATGACGCCGGCGACGTTGTGCGCGGTTCCGGGGTTGAGCTCGGGGGTCAGGGCTCCGGCCCAGCCGACGGAGAAGACAAGGTCGATTGGGCCTCCGTCTTCGATGGCGGCGAAGGCGCGGGTAGCGGCTGCCTGGCCAGCTCCGGCACAGGCGGCCATCCACTCTTCTTCTTCGTTGCGCTGCACCCAGAAATGAATGCCGCTGCGGGTGCTGTGCGGCCAGCCGCGAACCAGCGGCTTGAGCTCGCCGGGGAGGGCGGAGATGATGGCGGTGCGGGTCATGGGGCGTACCCGTTGGCGCGAAACCATTCAATCGCCGCGCGCATAGCCGGATACACCGGCAAAATCCGGAACCCCAATTCCTGCTGGGCGTGGGCGCTGGACGCGTACATCTTCTTGCGGCCCATCCGCACCTCTTCGAGGGTAGCGCGCGGCTCCTTGCCCCGGATTCGCCCCGTGATCCACTCCTCGAAAAACGCATACGTTGCGGCGACGGCGAAGGGAATCTTGACGGTGGGCGACGGAATGCCTGTGATGGCCGACATCTTGTCGAGAATCTGCTTGAGTGTCAGGTTCTCCCCACCCAGAATGTAGCGTCTGCCCGGCGTTCCCACCTTCAGCGCCGTCACATGCGCTCGCGCCACCTCGGCCACGTCCACCAGGTTAAGCCCGGTATCCACATAAGCGGGAAACTTGCCGTTGAGAAAGTCCACAAAGATGCGGCCTGTAGGCGTGGGCTTGGCGTCGTTGGGGCCAATGGGCGTGGTGGGATTGAGGATGATTACCTGCTGCCCGGATTTGGCGGCCTTGATGGCTTCCTGTTCGGCGAGGAACTTCGACCGCTTGTAATGGCCCACCATGTCTTTGAGCGACACCGGAGTGTCCTCGTTGATGACCAGCCCATCGGTGCGGAAGTGCATGGTGGCGACGGACGAGGTGTAGACGACACGCGGCACGTCCGCCTCGCGGGCCATCCTGAGCAGGTCCCGAGTGCCGTCGACGTTGGCCTTGTACATGGTCTTGGGGTCACGAATCCAAAGGCGATAGTCGGCGGCCACGTGGACTATTGCGTCGCACCCGGCGAGAGCGGGGCGAATCGATTCAGGCTCGCTCAGGTCGCCCTGGTGCATCTCTCCGCGGATGCCTTCGAGGTTGGCGAGATTGCTGGTCTTGCGGACGAGCATGCGCAGATCGGCGCCCTCGGCGGCCAGCGCCTTGGCTACATGGTGGCCGACAAATCCTGTGGCGCCGGTAACAAAGATTTTCATCAGGCCTTCTCAGGTTCCATACTAAACTGACGGCTTATGTTGAACTGAAAGCCTCATTCACGAAAGCGGGTCTGCCGATAGAGCTGACATGGGCAAACGATTCATCCTCACCACGAACAAGCGCGGGCAGGTTATATTTCCTAAGGAAGTGATGGAACATTGCGGGCTTCCATCGGGCGGAAAACTTAACGTAGAGTTTCTTCCTGGCGAAATTTGCAGGTTCAGCCCGATGCACCCTCGGCGACGCGAGAAGGCATCTCGGAACCCGACGTCATCACTGCCTAATCCAGCTCGCCCTACGGCAGGGGAGACACAGTGAAGGCAGCTTACGATTCTTGAGAGGGCACTCGGCGCGGATTTTGCCGACGGCGTAATTGCCTATGAGGGCCGCTGGCCAGGCGGGGAAACGTTTGTGTCGTTCGATAAGAAGGCCGTGCGAACGCTCGGAAGGCGGGTCTGCGGGCCATGCTGGTGGCGCGATTCGGCGCAGCGTGCCGAACCCCCACACACGACTGTGCGGCCGTTCAGCTAATGCAGGGCGACAGCTAAAGGATGAGGGCGGCAATTAGAAAAGGAACCGCCAAAACGAAGGCCCCAGCGATAATGCCGAGCACAGCCGGCCCCGTCTTTCCTCCCTGGCGGGCCCCAATCACCCCAATCACGACGGCGACCAAGCCGAGTACCAAGGCGAGAAACATTCCCATGGACATGTTCCCAAAGTCCAGTGCGTTGGCCACGTTATACCTAGGATTCGCCTGAGCTACGATATAGCCGTCATTGGTCGGGATTCTCACTTCTCTCCCGCTGTCTATCTTTGAGTAGACACTCGCCGCCATAAGGAGATCGCCGACAATCCCGAGAACCGCGGAAGTTTGTGAAACCGCAGAGGACCGCTCGTCCTCTTGGACCTGGTCAACTTCATTCGTGTCTAGGAGCCCCATCTGTTCCTCTTTAATCTGACGGGGCGGATTGTACCATATCTCTATTTATGTCTAGAAGAGGGCAGCCAACTCCGCTGTCTCCGCCTGCAACCTAGTCCAGGTTGTCAGGAACCAGCGCAATGTTCTTTTCGCCGGCAGCCTTCTTTTCGTTATACTTCTGCACCCAGGCCTCCCAGTGCTTGCCTGCGGCGCGATCCTTGCCGGTAAACTCCACGCGGGCAATATCGGCGTAGTTTACTTTGCGCTTTTCCGGCGCGTTGGGTGCGAAGTATTGAAGGAACGATTCCGCCAGCGTGGGACCGGTTTGGCAATTGAAGATGTAGGCATCGATCCGCTCGCCGTTCTTCAACGTCAGAGTCACGTCGCCCCGATAATCCAAAGCCTTATTGAGCGCCTGGAGCAGATCCTCGTCGCTGGCCAATGTGGGCACCCAGCCCTCAAGCTGCTCGTGCTCGAACCCCGGAGCAAGCTCCAGCGCTTCAACCTGCGCCATGGTGTATTTGGCAACTTCGGCGGTCATGCGTTGGTCTCCTCAAGACTGTGCGCGGGCTTCTTGATCTGCACCAGCTTTGCCGGCCCATGCGGCATTGCCTCATTCAGCAAATTCAGCGCGTGCTTGTCTTTGTACAAGCTGAAGTTTCCCTTCACCATGCCCCAGAAACCCTTCAGCGTGCCAAATCCATCGATCACCGCCGTCGGTTCATAGCCGCAACTTACCATGCAGTTAGCACACTTGGGGTTGCCGCTGGCCACACCGTACTCTTCCCACTTAGTGGTCGCGAGTAACTCCTTGTAAGTGTCGGTGTAACCTTCCTGAAGCAGATAGCAGGGGCGCTGCCAGCCAAAGATATTAAATGCCGGCGAACCCCAGGGCGTACATTCGTACTTGCGGTCGCCCATCAGGAATTCAAGAAACAGCGGAGACATGTTGAACTTCCATGTCGGCTTGCGATTGGAGAGGATGGCGCGGAACAGACGCCGCACGCGGGCGCGGCCCAGGAACTTGGTCTGATCGGGCGCCTTGTCGTAACTGTAGCCGGGCGAGAGCACAATTCCCTCCACGCCCATGTCCATAACTTCATCGAAGAAACCGCGCACGCTGTTGGGGTCGGTTCCATCAAAGAATGTTGCATTGGTGGTAACCCGGAAGCCGCGCTTCACGGCCTCCTTGATGCCCTCGACGGCAATGTCGTAACCGCCCTCGCGGCAGACGGAAAAATCGTGGTGGTCGCGCTCTCCATCCAGATGCACCGAGAAGGTGAGATACTTCGACGGCGTAAACTCCGGCAGGCGGCGCTTCAGCTCCAGCGCATTGGTGCAAAGGTAGATGTACTTCTTGCGCGCCACCAGGCCGTTGACGATTTCGACGATTTGGGGGTGCAAAAGAGGCTCGCCGCCGGGAATGGAAACCATGGGCGCACCGCACTCATCCACCGCGGCAAAGCACTCCTCGGGGGTGAGCTGCTTTTTGAGAATGTGCGGCGGATACTGCACCTTGCCGCATCCGGCGCAAGCCAGGTTGCAGCGGAAGAGCGGCTCAAGCATCAGCACCAGCGGATATCGTTTTTCGCCGGTCAGCCTCTTCTTGAGCACATAAGTGGCAACCGTCCACATTTGAGAGACAGGAATAGCCATATTTGAGTTACCCTCCAGCTTCTAGCTACTAGCTTCCAGCTGCTAGCTCGTACCTTGCTGCTTATTACTTTCATCTTCTTTTTCTTGCCACTTGCATCTTGCTCAGTGCGAAGCCCGTTGCGATTGCTTGACCGAGCAACGAAAAGCTAACAGCTAGAAGCTAAAGGCTAGAAGCTGCATTTCTTTCCATAGCCCGCTTATAACTGGTCAAAGCCAGCAGCGGGAAGTAGTGGCGATACATCTCGTATGCCAGGTAAAAGACTCGTGGGAAGCCAGTTCCAGTGTACAGGGCCTGCCGGGTAAGTCCGGCTCCCACGCGCTCGTCCCAGCCGCCATCCGCCTCCTGATGGGTTAGCAGCCAGCGCACTCCCTTGGCCACTGAGTCAGAGCGGTCGTCGCCGGCGGCCAAGAGGCCGAGCATTGCCCAGGCGGTCTGCGATGGCGTGCTCGGCCCCACGCCGCGCGTATCCGGATCGTCGTAGCTGCCGCAGGTTTCGCCCCAGCCTCCATCGGAATTCTGCACCATGCGAATCCACTCCGCTGCCTGCTGAATCTGCGGCTCAAGGTGATCGACGCCGATTGCGTCCAGTCCCCGCAGCACCAGGAAAGTGCCATAGATATAGTTCAC
>CAYWMR010000321.1:0-6092 GCA_964458965.1 uncultured Occallatibacter sp.
ATGACAATCGCAACGGTCCACTGGTATCCAAGGCTCGAGAACGCGCGCATCGCCGGACGCACAATCAAGACGAAAAGAAGCAGCACCACCGCCCCGGCCGTCCATATTAGATAGTCGATCAGCAGCGCGATGAAACGGCTCCCGATGCCGGCAAGGGGCATTTCAATGGACACCAGCTCGGGCGTCTCAATGCTAAGCTGGTCTGAGTTCAGCTTCATGACGCAAATCCTCTCCAACCAGTGGATTCGGAAGCGGCGGCCGCACTGGGACCGGCTCTCTTCCCTCCTGGCCCAATCCGACGCAAGCGGTCTCAGCCAGCTTTCCCGCGCCGAATTGCAGGAGATGGCCCTGCTCTATCGCCAGATCGCCGCGGATCTCTCCGTGCTGCGGCAGGATGCCACCGCGCACACCTATACCGCGCACGTAAATCAATTGCTGGCTCGCGCCCACCATATCATCTATTCCGGCCAAAAGACGAATTTGCTCTCCATCTTCCGCTTTCTCCGCGACCAGTATCCAGTCATCTTCCAGCGCCAAATCGGCTACGTGCTGGCCTCCGTCATTGTCTCGGTTGCCTGGGGACTGCTCGGCGCGGCCCTCACCAGCGCCCGGCCCGAATTCATGCGCCACTTCGTTGGCCCCCAGATGATCGCCACCATGGAACGCCACCAGATGTGGACCGAGTCTATCGTCGGTGTCGAACCCAAGGCCTCCAGCCTCATCATGACCAACAACCTCACGGTCAGCTTTGTTACCTTTGCCGGCGGAATCGTCTTCGGCCTGGGAACCTTCTACGCCCTGTTCCAGAATGGCATGATGCTCGGCGTCATTGGCGCGGCCTGCCACCAATACGGCATGTCGCTGGCGCTGTGGAGCTTTGTCGCCCCCCATGGATCGCTCGAGCTCCCCGCCATCCTCATCGCCGGCGCCGCAGGCTTCCGCCTCGGCCACGCCATGCTCTTTCCCGGAGCACTGCGCTGGAAAGAATCCATCGCCCGGGGCGGCATCGAGGCCACTCAATTGGTCTCCGGCATCATTCCCATGCTGATCGTAGCCGGCTGCCTCGAAGGCTTCTTCTCCCCATCGAAGGCCCCCATCCCGCTCAAGTTCACCGTGGGCGGCTTGCTTTTCACGCTGCTTCTTCTATGGCTGTTTCGCCCCGTCAAACCAAATGCGGCAAATGCCTGAAAGCCCCTTGCACCGAACCAGAATCTCTCCCGCCGTCCTTCCCTCGTGATACCATTTCCGCTAAGGCCGTTTCCCCGCAATCCGGCCCAGCCAAGGAGCATCCCATGAGCCCATTTTCCCGCCGCGATTTCCTCAAAACCTCGCTAGCCGTTGGCACCATCGGCAGCGTCGCCACCTTGCCAATGCACGCCTCCACCCCCAAAGCGACCGATGTAGTCTCCCTTGGCAAGTCCGGCATGAGGGTCACCCGTCTCGCTTTCGGAACCGGCAGCAACAACGGTCACGTGCAGTCCTCCCTTGGCCAGCAGGAGTTCACGCGTCTGATTCACTACGCATACGACCGCGGCATCCGCTTCTTTGAGACTTCGGAGTCCTATACCACCCCTGCCATGCTCGGAGAAGCTCTCAAAGCTTTTCCGCGCGACAGTTACCAGCTCATGTCCAAGGTCACCACAGACGAGGGCGTCGACCCCATGAAGCGTTTCGACGAGATGCGCCGCACCTCGCAAACCGAGTACTTCGACATCATGCTGCTCCACTGGCAGCACACGTCCGACTGGGTCTCCAAGACCTCCCGCTGGCAGGATGGCGTCCTCGAAGCGCAATCGAAAAAACTCATACACACACGCGGCGCATCGGTCCATGGCCAGCCCGCGCTTCGCCAGATGCCCGGCAACAAATGGCTCGAAGTCGCGATGATCCGCATGAATCACAAGGGCACGCGCATGGACGGACCAAATTACGACGAAGGCAGTCATCCAGACCAGGTCAACGTGGTCGTCGATCACGTCAAGCGGATCAAATCGGAAGGCATAGGAATCATCAGCATGAAGCTTTGCGGCGACGGCGAATTCACGCGCCACGAAGACCGTCAGGCCGCCATGCGCTTCGCTTTCAAGAACGCCGGAATCGATTGCGCCGCCGTTGGCTTCAAAAGCACACAGGAAATCGACGAAGCCATCGACAACATGAACCTCGCCCTGGTCTAGTATCGTGACCGCATGATTTGGCAATGACCGGAATGTAGCGCCGGCCTCCTGGCCGGCTGTAGCGCGGACGTCCTCGTCTGCGCCTGTCAATGATGAATTAACAATTGACGCAATCTAACCACCAGGCCGAGGAAATGCACCATGTTGAATCAGCGCTTCACCGCGCAGTTGCAAAAGAGTCCCAAAACAGGGGGCTGGACCTACGTCGTCTGGCCCGCTTCCGTTGAATTCTTCGGCACACGTGGTCTCGTCAAAGTCGAGGGCAACATCGACGGCGTTCCTTTTCAAAGCTCCTTCATGGCCCTGGGCGACGGGACCCACAAGCTTCCCGTAAAATCCGCAATCCGCCGCATCATCGGAAAAGATGTCGGCGATACCGTAAACGTGGAACTCAAAAAACGGCTGCCCTGAGCATCCAACCCTGGTTGCTCGTGAACTCGCCGGATCTACACCATCCATGAACGCTGCCAGAATAGATACCAATTCAAAACGCAGCATGCCCTCGCGGACTTCCATCATGGTTGCCGCGGCTCGCGCCTTTGGTTCGCGCGAACCGGACGAGACCGTGCGCAATCCAGACATGCTTGCCGATAGCCTGATTGGCCACGATGAACTGGCTCTGATCAGCCCTCACCCGCTCAGCATCGGCCTCAAGCAGGACTATCACGAAGCCAGCCGGAACCCCGCTATTCTCGGGCTCGCCTGGATGATGCTTCTGCGCACTCGCTTCATCGACGACGCGTTGGTGCGTGCCGTACAAAACGGCGCAACCCAGATCGTAATTCTGGGAGCCGGCTTCGATACCCGAGCTCATCGCTTCCGTGACTTGCTCAAGAATTGCAAGGTGATTGAAGTGGATGCCGCCCCCACCCAGGATCACAAAAAACGCCGCATCGAATCCGTCGTGGGAGACGTGCCACCGAATCTCACCTATCTCACAATTGATTTTACGAATGACGATCTTGGCAGCGCCCTTCGCGCCGCGGGGCTTCGTCCAACGGAAAAGACTTTTTACATCTGGGAAGGCGTCATCATGTACCTTCCCGAGGAAGATATCCGCCAGACACTGCAAACAATTGCGTCGATATCGGCCCCGGGTAGTTCAGTCGTACTGGATTACTTCTCCAGCCTCGGAATCGAATACCTCAAGCTGAACCCGCTCGGAACCGGCGGAGACCCCGCTGGCTGGGGCGAGCCGTGGCTCTTCGGCGCGCCCGGCGCAAACGGTGCAGAGTTCTTTCGCGAGATCGGATTCGATCCTGGCCAGCCGCTTTCCATGTATGACCCGGACCTCATCAAGCGCTATACGATCGGCAAAGATGGCGTTGGATATGGGTCGAATGTCTTCGAAAAGACGAGAGCGGCAGCGATCGAAGCACAGGCGCGTGCAAAAGCAGAACCGGATTCCCCAGCGAAGCAAGCTGCCATGGAATTGCAGAAGGCCATCGCAGCAGCAGGCGGCATCTATTGGCTCGCCGAACTAACTGTTCCCCTCAGATGAACCACCACCATCCTTAGGGCTCAAACTTCACCGGCACATAAACCTCATACCCTGCCCGCTTAAGCGCTTCCTCGTTCCGCAGCACTTCTCCATTCATCTTTACGTGCTTGAACACAATGGGCGCAACGTTGGAACCCATCAGTTCGCCGGGCCGTGTCGCCTTGCCGAACGTGCAGTTCTCAAATACAAAATTCGTCAACGGCGCAGTTCCGCCGTCGATGTAGACATGCCCGCCATCGTTCTCAAAGGTAGTGTTCACAAACTTGAAATCATTCAGCGAAATGCCTTCGCTCGATCTCTGGCCCGAAGTGTATCCCTTGCCGATAAAGTACGCAGGCGTCAGTTGAATCCACACTGCAAACTTGTTCTGATTGGTGACAAAATGCACGTCCTCAAAGCGCAGGTGGTTCATATTCGGCGCGCCTCCATATCCAATGGCCAGCGCTGATGTATAGGTGTAATTCACAAATCCCTTCACCACCACGTCCGTCACCGTAGAGCGCTTGCCCCCATAGAAAGCGAACGTATCGTCCATGGTCATGGCGAACCCGTCCTGGATCAGAATGTGGTTGCTATTGCCGGTAATGTCGTAGGCATCGTCGTGATACTGCTGTTTGCGATTCACGATCTTGATGTTGATCGAGGAGAAGTTCTCCGTGTCGCTCACCGTCGTAGTCCAATAAGCCGAGCGCAGCAACAGCAGTCCCTGAAAAGAAATATTGCGGCAATGGTCCACAATATAGCCCTTCACTCCTGTTCCATGCGGATCGTTCACCAGCCCTTCTTCCGATCGTGACTTTCCATCTCCCATGTCGGGCTGAAAGTCGTGCCACAGCCACGGATAGCCTTCCATGTCGATAGCGCCCCGCCCCATCAGCCCCGCATTTTCAACGTTATGAAATACAAAAAAAGCACGCAGTGGTCTCGACCCCGCGGGCATCGCCGGCGAAACGTAATCGGCGTTGCTGCGCGACCCGCGAATCACTGCGCCCGCATCCACATAGAGCTTTACGTTGCTCTGCATCAGCACTGTGCCCGTCAGGTACACGCCGGCGGGGAAAAACAGCACGCCGCCTCCAGGTTTTGCGCTCACGTCGCCAATCGCCCGATTGATCTTCGCGGTCTCCAGCGTCTTGCCTGTCGAGTCCAATTTGTAGTCCAAAATGTTCACAACGTTCGCGTCGCCCAGCTTTGGCGGATTCTTCTCTTCGGGTTCGGCAAACAGCAACAACCCCGGGCTTTGAAAGGTCGGCTCTTCATTAAAGAAAATAACCAGGTAGCGCGGTTCATCCAGATCGAAGCTGATCGTCTTGCCGCTGATCTGCGGATGAATGCCGTAAGCCAGCGGCCTTATATAGCAGGTCACCACGTTGCGATCGTTCACCAGCGAAGTGATCGTCACATGCACCTTCCCCGTCATCGAGAAGCTGGCATGGTCCATCCATTGAAACTGGTTGTAAGTCGGGAAGCGGTGCACAAACACAGGCTCGCCATTTACTGTCATGGTGTAAGCCAGGCTAGGCGCCTCTCCCGGCCATGCCGGATAAGGGGTCACCGACCCAAATGCCGCAGGCAACATTGTCGCGAGCAATACAATCGACACAACCAGCCATCTGAGTTTCATTCGATTCTTCTCCTCTAATCCCTGCGCACTCGTTTCGGTTCAAACCATGTCCGCCATCACACTTTCACAAATATCTTCTTCCGGTACAGCAGCCACACCGGAATAAAACACACCGCTGTAAACGTAACCGAGAATGCAAACGCGGCCCAGCCCTTGTCCGGGATGTGCGTGAACACAGTGTGAGACAAATAGCCCATCGCGTCTGTCCGCCGTCCGCGCAATGTAAATTCAATGTTCCAAAGTGCGCTTGGCAGCAGTTCGCTCACCATGTAGGCCACAATGGCGTTTGATCCGAACACCAGCCACGGCCACGTCCAGCCCTTGCGCCAGCCGCGCTGCTCCACCATCCAATAAATCACCGTCAGCAAAACCAGCGACCACCCCGCCGCCACCAGCGTGTAAGAACTGGTCCACATCTTCTTGTTCAGCGGAAACCATATCGACCAAAAATAGCCCGATCCGAGACATCCCACCGCAGCCGCGGCCAGCCCCAGCGTCTTAGCCTTCACCGGCCTTTGCCCGCGCAGCCATAGCCCCGTCAGCAGCCCCAGCAGCGCCGTTCCAAGAGCCGGAATGTCGCTGAGCAGCCCCTCGGGATCGCGCAGGTTGTGCGTCGTCCAGTTCTCGTAGAGATGCCCCGGCATAAGTTGCCGGTCAAGCCAGGCCACAATGTTCAAATCCTTGTCGAGGAACGGAATATCCCGCCCCGGCAGCCCGGCGCCCGGCACCGGAACCCACCGCACCAATACCCAGTATCCAATCAGCGCCGCCGCCAGCACCGCCACCTTGG
>CAYWMR010000322.1:0-6085 GCA_964458965.1 uncultured Occallatibacter sp.
AATGTTCGGCTGGCTATTGAGGATAATGTGCTGGAGCTGTAAGAGGCGCACCTGCTCAGAGGTCGACAGTCCCCGTGGCCAGGTCATGAAGTTGCGCAGGGAAAATGAATCTTTCATCGCTTCCGATGGGCCTGCGTCCGCCTTCGGCGTCAAGAGGTTGGATTCCCGTCAAACCAGACCAGGGTTTTGCAAGTTCGCTGCGGCCAATTCGCCACCTCGATTTACACTTCTATATCATGGAGTCGCTCAATATACATGGATAAATTTGTCATACGGGGTGGTAATCCGCTCATCGGGACCATTCGCGTATCCGGCGCGAAAAACTCGGCGCTGCCCTGCATGGCCGCGGCCATTCTGACCGAAGACGAGGTCACGCTTGAGAATATTCCCCAGGTGCGCGACATTGAAACCGAGCGCAAGTTACTGGCTTCCATGGGGGCCGAGGTGGAACTGGGCTACGGGCGCGCGCAACATCGCACCAGAATTTGCTGCCGGAATCTCTCCGACCCGGTGGCAAAATACGAGATCGTAAAAACCATGCGCGCAAGTTCCCTTGTGCTTGGTCCACTGGTGGCTCGAGCGGGGATGGCGCGTGTGGCCATGCCTGGCGGCTGTGCCATTGGCGGCCGGCCAATCGATCTGCACATCAAGGGCCTGGAGCAGATGGGCGCGACCATTACCCAGGCGCACGGCTACCTTGAGGCGCGCGCCGATCGATTGAGAGGCGCGCACCTGGTGTTTGACAAGATCACCGTGACCGGAACGGAAGACCTGCTGATGGCGGCCGTCCTGGCCAAAGGGGAAACGCTTATGGAGAACTGCGCCCGCGAGCCCGAGGTTTCAGACCTGGCAGCCCTGCTCATCGCGATGGGAGCCAGAATTGAGGGCGCCGGCACCTCTACCATTCGCGTGCAGGGCGTAAGTCAACTTCATGGCGCGCGGCATCGTATAAATCCGGATCGCATCGAGGCCGGGACATTCCTTGTTGCCGGCGCCATCACCTCGGGCGACCTGATTGTGGCCAATTGCAACCCGGCTCATCTGGGCGCGGTGATTGCCAAGCTACGCGAAGCCGGGGCGCGGGTCGACATTCTGGGACCAGACACCGTCCGCGTGCGCTCCGACGGACAGCTTCGCGCGGTTGACATCTCCACAGAGGAATACCCCGGCTTCCCCACCGATATGCAGGCGCAGTACATGGCATTGGCTACGCAGGCTGAGGGCGTAAGCACGATCAAGGAGAACATCTTCGAGAATCGCTTCATGCACGTTCAGGAGCTGGTGCGGATGGGCGCCAACATCAAGGTGGAGGGAAACACGGCCACGGTGCGCGGATCTACAAGGCTTTCCGCGGCAGCGGTCATGTGTTCGGATCTCCGGGCCTCGGCATCGCTGGTGCTGGCGGCGCTGGTCGCCGATGGCGAGTCCATCCTGGACCGCGTCTATCACATGGATCGCGGATACGAGCGGATCGAAGAAAAGCTGCGCGGCGTTGGCGCTCAGATACGGCGCATGGGCAATGTTTTCAATCCCAAAGAGGGTGAAACAGCCGCCGACTGAGGGGCTGGCAGAGGAGAGCTATCGCCAGCTTACGGCCAAATGCCACCGCAATCCCCTCTGCGCGGTCTTGCGAAGCACGCGCTCATACTCGCGCAACTCCGCCAGGACAGCTTGTGTCTCGGAGCCAAGGGCCACAGAATTGGGAACCAGAAATCCGATCAGCGCGCCAACGGTGGACAGGCCATCAGGGGCATTGAACCACTGTGGCTGGGGAAGGTTTCGAGCCCATTCGGGGTTTCCCGCGCCCTGCTCAAGTAACAACGCCATTGAGTTTTCATCGGCGGAAAAAAAGTCCAGCAAGGGGCTTACCTTCAGCCGCTCCGCCAACCGCTCAAGAGCATCTTCGTTGCGCGCCAAAGCTTTGCCGTTCACGAAGATGTCAAACCCTGGATCTTCCCCTTCAACGACAATGTACAAACTGGCAGCCATCGTTTTTGAGTCTAGTGGAGATATCTGCCGTAATGCAGTAATATTCGAGTGTGGTAATCGAATCGATCACTAGGAATGCCCATTCCCGCGGAATGCTCCAGTTTACTCGAAAGTCTTCCCTCATGTAACGAAAGAGCTATCCCAATTCCCGGCAATTCGTCGATCCTATTAAGTGGAAGGCTGGCAAGTTCGAGGCCTAAATGATGAATTGGACAGAAATCCCGGATCTCACTGCAGTGGCGCTGCTGATTTGTGCCTTTGCGTCTGTGGCCCGGCGCAGTCCGACTCTTGTTTCAGGCATCTGGCTTACCGGCTGGGTGATGATAGCCCTTCACTTCACCGCATTTCTCTTCCTCCCATTCCCAGGTATCTGGGGAGTGTTGGCAGCAGTCATCGGAACCGCAGCACTCCTGTGGGCTGGCTTTCTCTTCATGTGGGCATCGGTTCCCTACCGCACGGTGACCTCGTCGAGCACCTGGATGCTGGCGGTTCTGGCGGGAACAAACACAGTCTATATCGCCCTTATTTCAATCGATCATCCGGCGCTCTGGGCATTGAATCTAGCCGCGGGGCTGGTCGGCGCCTTGCCGCTGCTGATTGCGCTTATCTCTCTCAACAACTTCCGCCATCCCTTGCGATGGGTCGTTGTGATCTTGTATTCGGCTCTCTCTATCTTCCTTCTGCTCTTCCAGCACCGGCCCGGCAACGGCAGTGACCTGGCGATTAACGCGGAGCTATTCACGGTCTACTTTGGATGCGCCATTCACTTCTGGTATATGTACCGGCGCGGCACCGCGGGCGCATTCATCACGAATTCCGGATTTCTGGCATGGGCTGCGGTGTTCCTGGTTGCGCCAACAATGCAGGCGTTCTTGCCCGCTATTCACGTAGAGAGCGAAGTTTGGAATCTTCCCAAGTATGTTGTGGCTGTCGGCATGATCCTTCTGCTGCTTGAAGAGCAGATCGAGCACAACCGTCATATGGCGCAGCATGACCACTTAACCGGACTCGCCAACCGCCGGCTCTTTCAGGACCGGCTCACCAGCGCGCTCGAGCGCGCCCGGCGGACTGAAGCGCAGACCGCCCTGCTGGTGGTGGACCTTGACCACTTCAAGGAGGTGAACGACACCCTGGGTCATCACATGGGCGACCTGGTGCTTCAGCGTGTTGCGGCAATGTTTCTGGCTCGGGTTCGCCGCTCCGACACGGTGGCGCGAACAGGCGGCGACGAGTTTTCGATCATTCTCGAGGAGCCCACCGATCGCGACCGCGCCATGACCGTGGTTCGCTCTTTGCTGCAGTTCCTGAATGAACCGCTGCAACTGGGTGATGGCCAGTCGGTTCGTGTCGGCGCCAGCATCGGCCTTGCAGTCTTCCCCGAAGATGCTTCGGACATGGAGTCTCTGTGCATTGCGGCAGACTTGCGAATGTATAACTCCAAGCACGACTCTGGAACATTTGGGGAGGTGAAGCCGCCATCAACACCTCCGTCACATTCCTCACCCAAGGTTTCTCCGCAGCCTGCTTTGCGGCGCGCAACCGAGTAACAGGGCAGCCGATTCATCAGACAAGAAGAGCCCGGACTCATCGTCCGGGCTCTTCTTGTCTGTGCTTTTTGTCAATCAACCCTGGCCGCCACCGCCGCCGGGTCCGCGACCACCGCCGCCGCCACCTGGCCGCCTGCGCCGCCTGCGCCGATTGTTGTTATTGGCTGGAGGACGGCCACTCCCGGCCCCAACCGCTTGACCGACTGGGACTGGAGCGCCTTCAACGCGGTTGAAGTTCGGCTCGCTCTCTTCATCGAAGTCCTCGCCGCCTTCCGCGTCGAAGTCGTCACCGCCCTCAATCAAAATTGTGCTCTGATTGGTGCTTGGTTGGCGCTCGTCGAATTCGTGGCGAGGCGCGGTTACCTTAGGGCCCGGCGCCACTGGGGTCTCATATGCAGAGGCTCCCGGCTGGTCCGCTTCTACCGGTGCCGACTGAGCGAGCTTCGCTTTCTGCTCCTTGATGAGCGCCTTGCGGCTCAACTTGATACGATTTCCTTCGATCGCAAGCACCTTGACCATGACCTGGTCGCCCTCGCGCAACTCGTCCTTCACTTCCTTTACGCGATGCTCGGCAATCTCGGAGATGTGAAGCAGGCCATCGGTGCCGGGGAAAAGCTCGACAAACGCGCCGAACTCAGCCAACCGCACGACCTTGCCCAGGTAAACCTTGCCGATTTCCGGCACGGCGGTTATGTTGCCAATGATCTCGAGCGCCTTCTTGAGGCCCTCGGCGTCGGAGGATGCAACACTTACCCGACCGGTGTCGTCCACGTCAATCTTGGCGCCGGTCTGCTCGATGATGCCACGGATGGTCGCTCCGCCTTTGCCGATCAGATCCCGAATCTTGTCGGTTGGAATCATCACGGTCTCAATCCGCGGAGCATAGGCCGAGCGCTCGGTGCGCGGCCCGTCCAGCACCGCGTCCATTTTGTCCAGCAGGAAGAGCCGGCCGCGGCGCGCCTGTTCCATTGCCTGCTGAAGGATTTCGCGCGTCAATCCGCCGATTTTGATGTCCATTTGCAATGCGGTAATGCCCTTGCGGGTGCCGGCCACCTTGAAGTCCATGTCACCGTAATGGTCTTCCGCACCGGCAATGTCGGTAAGAATGGCATAGTCATCGCCTTCCTTTACCAATCCCATTGCCACACCGGCAACGGCGCCCTTGAGCGCGATCCCCGAGTCAAACAGCGCCAGGCTGGCGCCGCAGACTGAAGCCATGGAGGAAGAACCGTTGGACTCGAGAATGTCGGAGACGATGCGGATGGTGTAGGGCGACTCTTCAGCGCTGGGCAGAACCGCGGCGATGGCGCGCTCGGCAAGCGCTCCATGACCGATCTCGCGCCTTCCCGTGCCCGTCATGCGGCCTGTTTCGCCCACGCAGAATGGCGGGAAGTTATAGTGCAGCATGAAGGGCTTCTTCTTTTCGCCCTCATAGCTTTCGAGGCGCTGGCCGTCGTCCTGCGTGCCAAGGGTCGCGGTCACCAATGCCTGAGTCTCACCGCGCGTGAACAGCGCCGATCCGTGAACGCGTGGCAGAACGCTGGTTTCGATGGTGATCTGGCGAATCTCATCGAAAGCGCGCCGGTCGGGCCGGATGCGCTCTTTAGTTACCTGCTCGCGGAAGGTCCGCTCGCGCAGCAACTCATAATAGGTGGCCAGTTTTTTCTTTGCGGCGGGATCGTCCGCGGGAAGGCCGGCAGCCAGCTCATCCTTGATCGCCTTGATGAGCGACTGGCTCTCGGCCTTGCCGTGAGTCTTGGTGTCCAGTGCGTCCTTCAGGCGATCGCCAATCTTGGTCTTGAGCTCTTCGTAATAAGCTTCATCGGTTGTTGGCGCGGTGAAAGCGCGCTTTGGCTTGCCGGCCAGAGCTACCAGTTCGTCGATTGCCGCCACAATCTTCTTGATTTCAGCATGGGCAAATTCGATCGCGGCCAGGATGACCTCTTCGGTCTCTTCCTTGGCGCCCGACTCGATCATTACGATGCCGTCTTTGTGGCCGACGACCATGATGTTGACCGTGGTGGCGGCGCGTTCGGAATAGGTGGGGTTGATGACGAACTCGCCATCGACGCGGCCCACACGGACTGCGCCCACAGTGGCGCTGAACGGGATGTCAGAGAGAGCCAGAGCCGCCGCGGCTGCATTGATGCCGACCACGTCCGGGTCATTCTCCTTGTCGGCCGAGAACACCAGAGCGATGACCTGTGTCTCGTTGCGAAAGCCATCGGGGAAAAGCGGGCGGATGGGCCGGTCAATCTGCCGGCAGGTCAACACTTCCTTTTCGCTGGGACGTCCCTCGCGCTTGATGAAGCCGCCAGGAATCCTGCCGCCGGCGTAGGTGTATTCGCGGTAGTCCACTGTGAGGGGAAAGAAGTCGATGCCTTCCCTTGGGTCGGGAGATGCCACTGCGGTTGCCAATACAACGGTTTCGCCCGTTGTTACAAGAGCCGCGCCAGAGGCTTGCTTGGCCATGCGGCCGGTCTCAAAGACCAATCGCTTGCCGCCGGCAAGCTCGACGGATACTTCATGCTTAGACATAGAGTCCTCGT
>CAYWMR010000323.1:0-6070 GCA_964458965.1 uncultured Occallatibacter sp.
CTTCGACAACCAGATCATTCAGCCCCCACCGGACTCCATCTCGCAGTTCCAGGTGGTCACCAACAACGAGAGCGCCGAGTACGGCCGCTCCTCCGGCGCAACCATCAACGTTGCCACCCGAAGCGGCTCCAACCGCTTCCACACCACGCTCTACGAATTCAATCGCAACACCGATCTCAACGCCTTTGGCTACTACCACGCGCAAAGCGGCACCCACGTCTTCCCCAAGCCGGGCTTCAACCGCAACCAGTTTGGCGCGGATTTCGGCGGCCCCATCGTGAAAAACAAGTTCTTCTGGTTCCTCGACTACGAGGGTTTCCGGCAAAAGCTTACGCCAACTGTGGTGCTCACCGTCCCCACTCAAAACGAGATCAACGGCATTCTAGCCGTCGATGTGCAGGACCCCTTCAAGCCCGGCACCTACTACAAGGCAGGCACTTCGATCCTCAACTCGCCCGACGCCAGCCCCACCGCCAAACAGATTCTCAGCTTCTTCAACGATCTGCCCTCTCAGTGCCTGGTTGCGCCCGGCACCACTGGAATCAATGCAACAACCGGTGTCGACTCCAACGACTGCGCTACCAACGCGCCCTTCACTGACAACGCCGACAAAGGCGACCTGCGCTTCGATTTCCAGCAGAGCGAAAAAACTTCCTGGTTCCTCAAGGCCAGCGATCGTAAAGAGACAGGCATAAACTACCCCACGCTGCCCCTCCCGCTCGACGGCCAAACCAATGGCCGCATCAAGATCCTCGACCAGCAGGTTGCGCTCGGCTTTACCCGCCTCATCGGAGACAACAAGGTCCTCGAAGCGCGTCTTGGCCTGTCGGAAACAAGGGCCGGCAAGTTTACCCTCTCCATCGGCGACGATGCCATCACCATCCCCGGCCTGCCCACCAACGCCGTCGTCGCCGGCGGTCTGCCTTCCACCAGCGTCTCCGGCGGCTTCACCGCGTTTGGCCGTCAGAGCACCAACCCCCAGTGGCAGTATCCTTCGCTGCTTGACCCCAAGGTCAGCTTCTCATGGGTCAAGGGCAAGCACTCCTTGAAGTTCGGATACGAATACGAGCACATCTGGATGCAGGTGCAGGACTCAAACCCGCTCTATGGCTCGTTCACTTACGGCAAGGGCTACAGCGTCTGCCCGGCCTCGGCTGGAGCGGCCTGCAACAACCCAACAGCCGCCGCCGATACCTACTGGGCCGACCTCATCTTCGGCACCACCAACGCCTACGCGCTCGCTACCTACTTCCGCGCTCACCTGCTGCAAACCATGGAAAGCGTGTACGCCCAGGACGACTGGAAGGTCACTCCCAAACTGACTCTAAACCTTGGCGTCCGCTGGGAGTACGGCTCTCCCTACTCCGAGGCCAACAACAACCTCTCCAACTTTGATCCGGCCACGGTCTCCATGCTCACCTTGACCCCCGGCTACACCGCCTCGCAGTTCATCACTCCTTACAGCGGCAGCGGTGTCTACGGCCAAACCCTGGTCAATCCGTCGCTCGGAGACTACGCGCCGCGCGTCGGCTTTGCCATTGCCGCAACCGATTCCGTCGCAATTCGCGGCGGCTATGGCACCAGCTTTGTCCACTACACCCGCGCCGGTTCCGGCGACATTCTGCCCATCGACGCGCCTAACGCGCTTTTTGTTTCCATATCCCAGCCGTCTTCGGCCACCGCCGCGGGCTACCGCACCCTCGATCAGGGCTTTTTGCCGGGCCAGGCCACCAACTTCAGCCCAGGTACCGACAACATTACCTACATCCCGCAAAACACCAAGGACAGCTATGTCGAGAGCTACTTCCTCAGCGTGCAAAAGTCGCTGGGCAAAAACACGCTGCTCGATCTGGCCTACATCGGCAACCACGGGCTCAAGCTGCAAGGCTTCGACAACGCCAACCAGGGAAATCCGGCGCTGGGCGCCACCACCGCGCCCAACGAACCCGGCTTTAATCGCCCTTACCCAACCTGGGGCGGCCTGGTTGGTACCACCTTCGACTACGGCGACATTACCCAGGCTCTCAACGAGTTCTACTCCCATTACAACGCCCTCCAGCTCCGCTACGAACAGCGCTTCGTTGCGGGATTGACGCTGCTGAACTCCTTCACCTGGGGACACTCGCTCGACAACGCCAGCGCCTCGCTGGAAGGCAACACGCCATCCCCGCAGGACGCAAACAATATCGGCGCCGACTACGCTCAATCCGACTACAACCTGCCCGTCGCCAATGTAACCAGCCTGGTTTACGACCTTCCCGTCGGTCGCGGACGTCAGTACGTCTCCAGCCCAAATCCCTTCCTCGACGCCATCATCGGCGGCTGGCAAATCAGCGGCGTAAACACCGCGCAAGGCGGCACGCCCTTCAACATTACCTACACCCCCAACTCGGCCAACGTGGTGTCACCGCAAATCTCCGCCACCTACCGCGGAGCCAATGAATACCGGCCCAATCGCGTCCCCGGCTCCGATGTTGTAACCTGCCACTCCGGGCACTCGTGCCTGGCCCAGCGCAACGCCGCCAACGGCAGCATCCAATACGTCAACCTGAATGCATTCACGCTGCCCGCTACCAAAGACGCCAATGGAAACCTGCTGAGCCCCTTCGGCAATGCTTCGCGCAACCCGGGCCGCACTCCCAAGTTCTACGAGACCGACTTCGACTTGAACAAGCAGTTCAACACACCCGTTGACGGTTTGAAGATTCAGTTCCGCGCCGAGCTCTACAACATCTTCAACCACACCAACCTCTACCTGCCGGCCAGCGGCCTCGGCGGCACGCTTTCCACCGCAACCAGCATCAACAGCCCAACAACCGGCGGCACGGTCACCGGCACATTCGAGCCCCGAATCATCCAGTTCGGCCTCAAGATCCTTTACTAATGGAATGATCGCTTCGTTTTGTAGTTCAATCCAAAACCCCGGGTGCCCCAGGTCTCGAGTTTGAGACCTGGGAAACGACTCAACCCTGGGTGCCCCAGGTCTCGACCTTGAGACCTGGGAGACGACTCAACCCCGGGTGCCCCAGGTTTCGAGTTTGAGACCTGGGAAACGACTCAACCCCACGGCCCCGATACTAGCCATTGCTGTTCTCCTTTTGGGAACACCCCGCGCGCCCAGCGTGCGGGGTGTTTTTTGATAGAAGGACCGCGTGCTTCCTTTCGTCGAGATCGTTGTCTCCTGGCCGGGCACCCCGCGTCGCGTCTCCGTGGAAACGGTGCGCCTGCAGCTCAAAGATATTCTGAGCAAGACCGGCTCCGGACGCCAACACTGAATAATTCTCAACAGCATTCGCATTTTGGATTTGTGAAACCCGCGCCCCCCCTTTACTATTCAACAAGCGAAAATCCATGCGGCCTCCCCTTGTTCAATCGCCGCATTGCGTTTCTTTCCCCAGAGAACAGGATGATTCGCTTGAAAGGTCGGCCCTGGCACCGGAACTCGTCTTCGATAGGTCCAAAAAGTGCCCATCAAGGCGCATCCCAGCGTTATCGCCCCAGGTCGGAGAAACAGCATCCTGTAAATCACAAAGCTGAATCCTGGAGGATCGAACATGAAAGGAAAAGCGCTCGCAGCTCTGTTTGTCGGCTTCGTCTGTGCGGTTGGAACCATTCCCGCATGCGCCCAAGCGCTCTACAACAACTTTACGCAGTACACAGAAACCGCTGTACCCTACGTCGCCTATGGCATCTTCGCCTACCCTTATGAAACCACGGATTCCTTCGAGCTGGGATCGAGCGCAACTGTCTCCAGTGCGGACTTGATTCTATGGGCGTACACGTACGGAAGTACTCCACAGACAGGTTGGAACATCAATTGGTCGATTGGGACGACGCAATATGGAAGTAATGTTGCATCAGGGACGGATGCGACACCGACTTCCGACTACATTAATACCCAATATGATTATTATGTTCATAATTCGAGTTACCAATTCAATTTGTATTCGGTGACCGTTCCAATCCCAGATGTTCCTATCAGCGGGGGAACAACATATTGGCTCACTCTCAGTAACACAACCAATACCCAAGATTATTTTGCCTACTGGGATGCGTCGAACGGAAACTCGAGCGCATACTCCCCTGCCTACGGCCCAATACCCTCGGAGTCCTTCAAGCTTTTTGGCCCCGCCGGCTCCACTCACACCTCAGTGCCTGAATACAGCCCCTTCGATTTGCCAGCCGTGATCGGCGTCCTTGCTGTGGCGCTGTTGTTCCGCAAAAGGTTTACATCAGGAGGAATCCGGCACACGGCTTGAACCTGACGCTGGCTATAACAAGACAACGGATGGCGCGCTCCTCAAGGGCCTGAACGTGTTTGAGACCTGGGAGGCACGCGGCCGCCGCACCAGCTAGTGCGGCTCTAATTTGGGAACACCCCGCGCGCCCGGCGTGCGGGGTGTCTTTTCTTGCATCCCACGTCACAGACCTCTAGTCCTCCCCCCAGCCTATAATTGCCAACCGCAAGGGCAACTCAGGATCGGATTGCGTATCAATCGCCAAAAGTCCTTGAAACCTGGGCGCTCCGTTGGAATCCCTTAAAAGGGGGCAAGCATGCAATACCGCGTTTTGACAGTCAATCGGGAGTTCGGAAGCGGCGGAGGCAGAATTGCGCAGACCATCGCCGAGAATCTGGGCTGGAAGCTGCTCGACAAGGACATCATCGACGCTATCGCCTACGCCGCTCATGTCGATGCCAATGTGGTGCGCCGCTACGATGAGCACGTCGAATCGTGGCTGCGCCGCCTCAATCAGCAGGCCATGCGGTCGGCAGCCCTCGCCGCCGGACTCGAGCTGCGCGACAATGCCGTCTTCGACGCGCAGGAGATGGTCAAAATCTCCCAGAACGTCATTGAACAGGCCTATGCCGAAGGTAATTGCGTAATCGTCGGCCGCGGCTCCCAATGCGTCCTACAGCACAAGCCCGATGCCTACCACGTCTTTGTCTACGCGCCCCACCGCCAGCGCATCCTTCGCCTCCGCGAGCGCCTTGCCCAGGGCGTTGACGTAGAAGAGCGCATCCGCACCGTAGACGGACAGCGCGCCAAGTACCTGCAGGAATACTGGGCAAAATACTGGCTCAATCCCCACCTCTACGACCTCATGATCTCGTCCCACCAAGGCGAGGATTCCACCGCCCGAATAATCCAGTGCGCAATGGCCGGCTAGTGGTTAGTGGTTAGTGGTTAGTGGTTAGTGGTCAGTGGTTAGTGGTTAGTGGTTAGTTGTTAGTGGTTAGTTGTTAGTGGTTAGTGGTTAGTTGTTAGTTGTTAGTGGTTAGTTGTTAGTGGTTAGTGGTTAGTTGTTAGTTGTTAGTGGTTATTTGTCAGTGGTTAGTATCGTGACCGCGTGACTCGGAAACGGCCTGAATGTAGCGCCGGCCTCCCGGCCGGCTGTAGTGCGGACGTCCTCGTCCGAGCTTGCCCATGATGAATTACCGACTCATGCGGTCGAACCATCAGTGGTAAGTGGTTAATGGTAAGTGGTTAGTGAGCGACTTTGGCACCGGTCCCTATGCCTCGTGGAGCACCTGCCTTTTATAGCACTTTATAAATATCTGTCATCCTGACCGAAGCGAAGCGCAGTGGAAGGACCTGCGTCTCGTCAACCCGGCAAAAGGACAGGGCGCGCTCAGTTCACCGCCGGATCAAGGCTAAGAAACAGAACCTCGCAATACGTCAAAGATGAGTAATAATGGCTGCACGGGCGGCGGCGCGTCAGATCCCGTTGCTGGCAAGCCAAATCGCTGGAGGACCAGATGCGTGTAGGAACGATCGCCTTCTGGGCGCTGGCTGCGGCCATGTCTGCTGCGGCTTTTCCATGCCATGCCATACAGGACGGGACATCCCCATCTCAACCCGACCAGCCGCCGGCGTCAGTGAATGCCGCCCACGTGCAGGATCTTGGCGAACATGCCAATGAGCGCTTCAACGAGGGGAAAGCACTTTACGACCAGAAGCGTTACAACGAAGCGATGCCGCTGTTCAAGATGGCCTGCGACGGCGGAGGCATGAAGGGCTGCAACGGCCTCGGCAATCTCTATGCCAGCGGTCAAGGCGTTCCCCAGGAC
>CAYWMR010000324.1:0-1429 GCA_964458965.1 uncultured Occallatibacter sp.
CCTCCACAGCTTCTCGCGGAAATTGAGATCGAAGGAAGTCACGGCGCCCGCGGCCTTGGCTGCCTTCATCATCTCCGCGGCCAATGGGGCCGTGGTGGGCGAAAGCGCCGCGAATATGCCGCCCGAATGCACCCATTTCACGCCGCCCGCAAAGATGCGAGGCCAGTCGAAATCGCCCGGCTTCAAGCGCGCCGCGGCCTCGTTGCAGCGGTTGTAAAACACCACGGGAGCGCGCACGCCGAAACCCTGGTCGCTGTAGACAGTGGCCATATTGGGCCCGGTAACTCCGTCGTGCTGGAAGTGCTTGTAGAACGGCTTGACACCCATGGCGCGCACACGCTCGGCAATCAGGTCGCCAATGGGATAGCTGGACATGGCCGACGCGATGCCGGTCTTGAGGCCAAAGCAATCGGAGAGGTTGGCGGCCACATTGAACTCACCGCCGCTGACGTGAATCTGGCACTCGGTGGCCTTGCGGAATGGGATGATGCCTGGGTCAAGCCGGTGTACCAGCGCGCCCAACGACAGAAAATCCAACTCCGCGGTTTCAAGAATATTCAACCCATGACTCATCGGTGTTACGCTCCTCGATCATCAAGAAAGGGTGGCTGAGAAAATCAGCAACTGAAGGCGATTATAAACTGGTGGTCTGACCACTCCTTCAGAAGTCTCAGCCTTTGATTGCGGCCAGTTGCTTTACGTCCGCCAGGATCTCTTCCGCCGTCCATTCATTGCCCGGATAGAAGCGTACCACCTTGCCGTCGGGACCGATCAGGGTAGTTGAAAGCGTATGGGTAATGGTTGAATCGGGCCCGCTGGTGATTCCGACGTCGAACCATTTGGCCATCTGAAGCAACACGGGTTGGGTGGGCACGGCAAAATCCCAATGCGCAAAGGCATGGGGCGCGTCGGTGCCGATGTAGGTAGCTCCATAAGCGCGGAGGCGATCGGGCGTATCGTTGTCGGGATCGAAGCTGACGCACAGCAAATGCGTGGCCGCGTAAAGTGCGGGGCTGCCGGCCAACTGCTTCTCAACCGCCGCGAAGTTATGTGTTACGCGCGGGCAGAAGTTGGGCAGCGGACAGCGCGTATAAATGAACGTAACCAGCAGCGCCTTGCCTTTGAATTGCGTGAGATGGATAGGGCGGCCGTCCTGATTGCGGAGGTTGAAGTCGGGAACCGCATCGCCGGGCGAGGGTACGTGATAGGTAACCTTGGGGAGGTAATCCGGCTTGCCCTGCGCGATCACTACGATGTGATCGAGCAGCACATCGGCATTGGGGTCCTGCGAAACCAATATGTCGGCGGTAATCACGTCGCCTGGATGCAGCTCGGTGAGTATGCTCGCGTCCTTGAGCTTGTAAGGCATGGTCATGGCGCTCATGAAGCCGGGGATGGCTTCATGATTGAGCGTTACTTCGCCCGTGGC
>CAYWMR010000324.1:1439-6061 GCA_964458965.1 uncultured Occallatibacter sp.
GGTGGAGACAACTTTGCCGCGCAGTTTATAGATCTTGGAGTTCAGGCTGGCGGAGGGTTCGCTGCCGGCTTGCGGCGCTGAATGGCAGCCGGTTAACACAATTGCGGCGAGGAATAAGGAGACAATAATTCTGCGAATCACAAACCAGTTTACTATTGGCGGCGCTGGCCATACAGTGCCGTGATTTCCCCTGCATGGCACTCCCCCACCCCGACGGCGTATAACGCTTGAATGGGCACTTCACCATCCCTGGAAATCGACGCATGGCTGCGCGGCGGCGGCCTGGTGGTGACGGCCAGCGAGCGCGCCGCGCGTGCCCTTGCCGCAGCCTTCCATCGCAGACGGCGGGCTGAGGGCCTGAGCGCCTGGCCCGCGCCCAACATCCTGGACTGGAAGAGCTTTGTCCGTGCTGCCTGGGAAGAGCGCACGCTGGCGAAAGCCGACGGCCGCCTGGTGTTGAACTCCGCGCAGGAGCAGTCACTGTGGGCTGAAATAGCCGGCTCGGGCGGGCACATGGCCACGCTGCTCGAGGGGCCGCGTCACCGCCTCGCGGGCCTGGCCATGGAGGCGCACGAATTGCTGGCCGCCTATGCGCCACGGTTCCTCAGAGACTCTGCACGACGCGCATGGGACCGGGACGCGGCGGAGTTCGGACTGTGGCTGACGGCCTTTGACGATGCGTGCCGCAAAGGCGGCAGCTTGAGTCCCGCGCGCCTGCCGCTTGAACTGATGTCGTTGCTCGAATTGGAAACCGGAGACAGGCAGACTCTGCTTCTGGCCGGCTTTGACCGGATTCTGCCCACGCAGCGCGCACTGTTTGACGCCTGGGGCGGGTGGGCGCAGACCGAAGCTGGCGAGCCGGCGGCGCAGGTTTCGTTTCATCAGGCTGCCGATTCCGAAGCCGAACTTGCGGCCTGCGCAATTTGGTGTGCACGCCGGCTCACCGCCCAGCCCAGTGCCCGTCTGCTGGTGGTGACGCAGGCGGCAACTACCCGCCGCGGCGAGATCGAGCGTACGTTTCTGAAGCACACTGGCACGGAGCCGGGCCCGCTGTTCGAGTTCTCCCTCGGAGTCCCACTCATACGGGTTGCCCTGCCAAAAGCCGCTCAGTTGCTGCTTCGGTGGCTGGGCGGTTCGCTTGCCGAACACGAGATCGACTGGCTGCTCTCCAGCGGGTACGCCGCTGAAGCAGAAGAAGAATCCGCGGCACTGCAATCGCACATGCGGTCATTGCGACGACATAGCCTGCAACAGCCAGACTGGACTCTCGCGGCCTTCGTCGGGCAGCCGCCCGGCATACATTTGCCCGGTGCGTGGATCGACCGCATGAGGGAAGCTCAGCGCCATTTGAACGAGCTCGCCCGCCAGACACACAGTCCGCTCGACTGGGCCGAAGTGGTTCCGCGGGTGCTCAAGATGGCCGGCTGGCCTGGTGGCGGTTTGGCTTCCGGCTCGCTTTCGAGCGCTGAATATCAAGCGGCCAGCCGCTGGCAGCAGGCTCTAGAAATTGCCGGCTCACTTGGCTACGATGGCCGACGCATTCGATGGAAGGAGTTCCTCGCCGCGCTCTCCCATACTGTAGAAGAGACGCTTTTTGCTTCCGAATCCCGCGACGCCCCCATACAGATTGCCGGGCCTGCCGAGTCAGCGGGCCTCAGCGCCGATGCGGTGTGGTTCCTGGGCGCAACCGAGGACGCGTGGCCTGCTGGTGGCACCACTCATCCGCTGATCCCACCCGATGTGCAGCGCGAAACCGGAATGCCGCACGCTACCCCGCAGTTGGACTGGGATCTGGCGCATGCGATTGCCACGCGCCTGGTCGCCTCCGCGCCGGAAGTTCACTTCAGCTATGCAAAACAAAATGAAGGCACGGAGGCTCGGCCATCGAGGCTCATCGAACAGCTTGCCGGAAAGGCAGCGGATCTGCCTTTCGAACTGAAGACGCCGGAGAGCAAGTCTCCATTGACCGAAGTTTTTGCGGACGCGAGCCGAATTCCCTTCCCCCCGGGGAAGGTTTCAGGCGGCGCAAGCGTGCTGACCGCGCAGTCGCAGTGCCCTTTCAAAGCTTTTGCCACGGCGCGTTTGGGCGCACAAAGCTGGGAGCCGGCCGAAGCAGGCCTGACCGCCGCGCAGCGTGGCCAACTGCTTCACGCCGTGCTCCATTCTGTGTGGGGAGGACCGCCAAAGGGCATTCGCACGCACGCTGAACTTCAGGGTCTGGCCGACCGCCGGCCCTTTGTCCGCACCCATGTCCATGACGCCCTGCAAATTGCGATTGCAGCCACAGTTCGCCAGCGCATGCCGCGCCGTTATCTGGAGTTGGAGGAGAATCGCCTGGCGCGGCTGGTAACCGAATGGCTGGACTACGAAGCCACGCGAATCGCCTTTGAAGTGGCCGAGACAGAAGCCGGCCGCACCATTCATTTGGCCGGGCTCACGATTGACTTGCGCCTCGACCGCGTCGATCGGCTCAACGATGCTTCTTTGCTGGTTATTGATTACAAGTCCGGCGATGTTTCGCCCAAATCCTGGGATTTGCCGCGCCCCGACGATGTGCAACTGCCCCTCTACGCAGGGTTCGCGCTCAACCGCGAAACCGAAGAGCTGGGAGGGCTGGTATTCGCGAAGGTTCGCGCTGGAGACCAGGGGTTTGCCGGGCGCGTGTTCGACGCAAAAGCCACGCTGCTGCCCAATATTCCGGCCAACAGCGGCCTGGCAAGAGACAGCTTCTCAATCGAGCAATTGATGGATTGGCGGGGGTATATCGAGCAACTGGCGCGTAACTTCGTCGATGGGCGCGCCGAAGTGGACCCGAGAGAATACCCCAGCACCTGTGAGCGATGCGGTCTGCAAACTCTGTGCCGCGTCCATGAGAATCTGGACGCACTGGAAGGCGAAGGGGAGTTGAGCGGCGAGGAGGGGGCCGATGAGTAACCTTGCCGGCAAGCCGACGGCGCCCGATCATATCCAACGCGATCGCGCACTCGATCCAGCTCGCTCGATTCTCGTCCAGGCGCCCGCCGGCTCGGGCAAAACGACGTTGCTCACCGATCGATTTATCTCCCTTTTGGGCGAGGTAGACGATCCCGACCAGGTGGTGGCCATTACTTTTACCAACGCCGCGGCAGGGGAGATGCGCACTCGGATTCTGGATGAATTGAGAAAGGACGAGCCCAGCGCCGCTGCTCGCCGCGCCCTCGAGCGGTCGAATGCGCTTGGATGGAAGCTGCTCGATTTGCCGGCTCAACTCCGCATCTCCACTATCGACTCCTTCTGCCGCGACCTGGCGCTGCAACAGCCACTGCTCTCCGGCTTTGGCGGCGGACTGGCCATTGCCGAGCAGCCCGCGGAGCTCTATCGCCGGGCAGCCCGGCAGACTCTTGAACAAATCGATGAGGACGATCCATCGCTCACCGGGGCGATTGCAGCGCTGTTAGAGTGGCGCGACAACAACTGGCAGGAGATGGAAGACCTGCTCGTCCAGATGCTGTCGCAGCGGGACCGCTGGATGCATGATTTCCTGCTGGAGCGCGAGCCGGAATGGGAAGCGCTTCGCGGGCGGCTGGAGCGGCCGTTTGCTAACGCGGTTCGCGAAACGCTGAACCAACTTGACGAGGATCTCGGCCGGCATTCAGGCGCTTGCGAAGAAGCAATGGCTCTGGCACGGTTTGCCTGCACACAACCCTTTGGCGAGCAGTTCCGGGGGCTCGCCGAGCTTCCCGATTTTCCTTGCGGCCCGTTCACGGACAGTGACGATCTGGATGCCGCCCGCGAGGCATTCCTTTGCCTGGCTACCATGCTGCTTACCCTCGATGGCACCTTCCGTAAATCGGTGGACAAGCGTTTGGGTTTTCCTGCAGATCGCAAACATGAGAAGGCGCGTCTGCTCAGTCTGATTGGGATTCTTGGACAGTCTCCCGAGTTGCAAACTTCGCTCCGCGCCGTTCGTGAACTGCCGCCGGCTCGATACACAGAAGAAGACTGGGTTATCGTTCGCGCCTGCTTCACCCTTCTGCGCCACGCGGCAGGTCAGTTGCAGGTAGTGTTTGCGGAAGCCGCGGCGGTGGATTTCATCCAGGTGGCGCAGATCGCCCAAGGCGTGCTCAGAGGCCCTGACGGCGAGCCCACCGAGGCTGCGCTGGCTGTGGCCGACGGTATTCGCCATCTGCTGGTCGACGAGTTTCAGGACACGAGCCGCCGCCAGCATCAGTTGCTCGCCAGCTTAGTTGCAGCATGGCCGGACCGCGTCGGCCGCACCTGCTTTCTGGTCGGCGACCCCATGCAATCCATTTACTTTTTCCGCGACGCTGACGCCGAGCTTTTCGCGCGCGTGAAGGAGATCGGACTTGAAATCCCCAACGCCGAACCGCTGGTTTTTGACTTCGTATCCCTGACGGCCAACTTCCGCACTGAGCCTTCACTGGTGGAGCGGCTTAATGGGATTCTCGGACAGGTTTTTGCGGCGGACGATGGCAGCGGTGTCGAGTTTTTCTCAGCGTTGCCGGCTCGCGAACCGGTCTCGAATTTCGATCCGCGCTTCAAGTTACACCTTAGATTTCAGCCGCAGATCGCACGAGGCAAAGGAGCTGATCCAGAAGCGTTGCTTGAAAAAGAGGCTGCCC
>CAYWMR010000325.1:0-6052 GCA_964458965.1 uncultured Occallatibacter sp.
CACGTCCGCGATCGCGTCGATATGAACGCTTTTCTTGTCGGCGTCGGCGGTCGCGGTCACCGACACATGGTCCCCGTAGAAGCCCTTCACGGCGTCCGGATTATCGATGGTCCAGACCGCCTTCTTGGCCTCGTCGACAAAGACCGGCGCGCTGCCGCCCTCGATGCACTTCTTCGCGCAGGCCGCGCCTGTCCCGGCGTGCTTGGCGCCGCACATTGAATCGGAGATCCAGCCGTTGATTTGCGTTGAGCCGGCTGCGCTGGCCGTAATCGCCGACAGCGCGGCAACGGCGATGAGAAGAGCAAATGCACGTTTCACTTGGGAACCTCCGGGGAATTGAGAACTTGCGACCTTCCGCAATAATGCGCCAGCGGGGCACACTTCCGCAACCCCAAAGATGAAGTGGAATTAAAATCTATTCGTTGCAGTCAGCGCAGGAACGGAATGTAGGCGCGAACATGCGAGCGATAACTGCGAAAGGAATCCTGGAAGCGCTCCTCCAGCAGCCCCTCTTCCGCGCGGACCCGAATCTCGGTCCCGATCAGGAAAGCCGCCACGCTCGCAACCCACATCGGCCACCAGGTCCATGCTGCTCCCGTAGCCAGCAACATCCCCAGCATGGAAGTGTAGATGGGGTGCCGCACCCAGCCGTACGGACCGGTCTGGATCAGGTTGTGATCCTCGCTGAGCGCCGCTTCAAAGCGCCACTGCTTGCCAAGATGACGCGTAGCCCACCAGGCAAGAGCGACAGCCAAAGGTCCGAGAACCATTGACGCAATCAGCGATGGGGAGGACTTTTCAAATCCCACTGGCCGCACATAAGCCCAGACCAATGCGAAACTGACCATAACCATCAGAAGGCCCCACCGGGAGGCGGGCGCGCGCACCACTTTCTTCTGTCCAGCCGCCTGTTTGTGAGGCTTTACGAATGCCAGCGTCCATCCAACCCAACAGAGTGCAAGTTCCACGAGAGCGACAATCTGAAGCATGCGCGATACCTGATTCCGCAGCCGTTCCCGGTTCCTTTTCACAAGCGTGTGCGGCTATTCAACAAGCCGCAGAAGCTCGAATTGAGGCGGAAAGCTAGGATTTCGCGGGATAGGCATATTGCCCGTGCGACTCCTGCTTCGCCGGCATGCTGTTGCGCCGCGCTTCCACGTTCTTCAACACCGCTTCATAGCGCTGCGATGCCGCCGAAAAGCGCGTTATCAGCTCCGAAGTCTTGTTCAGGAAGCCCGGATTGCGAGCCCGGATCTCTTCCAGAATGGACGAAAACTTGGCCAGCATGAAGAACCCCTCGGAGTTGCAATCGACAAAAAGCTCCGCGGAAACCGCGCCGTGCAGCACCATTGCCGCCGCCATCTCCCAGTAGGTGAGCACCTGCCGCAGCCAGGCGTTGTGCGGATCGGCGGGGTTTGAAGCGACGGCGAAAAACTCCTCGGCAGTGGCCGGCCAGAACTCGCCCGTCATCCACGCGCGCGCCTTCCGCATCTCCGCTTCGGTGCGCAATTCATAGAGTTTTAGAATGATTTCAGCATCGGCTGGGGTTGCAAGCATACGTTCCATGATGATTTCTCCGCTGCCCAATACTACTGGATTCACGCGGAGTGCGCAGTGCGGTGGCGCTCGAACGGCAGGGCGCCGGCGGGTTTCAAGCTATGCCGCGGTTGCCTTTTTGGGCCTCACCGGGATGCGCAATCCCCCGGTCGCCGCGCCCGCCGCGAGCTGTTCGTCGGTGTAGTAGCGGCCGGAACCGTCCAGTTCGCCTGACTCCAGTCGGCGTGCTACCTCCGCCATACCGCGGGCTACAGCTTCGTGAATCTCCTGAGACGTCATTTCGCCAATCGTCTTTGTGTTCATGAAGTCAACTCCTCAATCCTGGCCCAAATCTCCTCGTCCAATATGATCATTGCAGAACCCGCAGTGCGTTGCGCGATCAGCCTCATGGCTCGATCTCTATTATCGTAGACAAATGCGTCATGCGCCAGCGGCAAATAGAGGTGCCGCATATTCCATAGTCCGGAGAGGTAACGGCGTCGAATCACTTCGTCCGGAATATGATGGCCGCCTTGGCTCACTCTCCTTGCAACGCGGACAATGGAATACTCCGGCGACGGCACCCAAAGATAGATTAACGAAATCCGCCAACCCACCCTCTTACACTCCGTCAGCATCCGGATATAGGATTTGCCTGAGCAAGTTGTCTCAAACGCGAAACTCTGCTCGTCGCGGACCATATCCCGCATCTATTCAATCATCAGCCGCCCAGCTTCAAATGCTGCTGCCTCAACATTGTCCGGCGAGATCCGTCTCGCGATCTCGTCCGCGTTCAGGAAAGCATCGAGGCGGAGTTCCTTCGGTAAGAGGACATCAGCCGCAGTCGTCTTGCCCGCGCCATTGGGACCGCCGAGAATGAAGATGTCCTTGCGTTCTTCAGCCAACGTCTTGCCCCCTTGCTTGCGACTCTCCCCTTACGCTGGCTGCAGTTCCTTCCTCCCGCCAGTCTTCTCCACCACCGGCCCATGTGTTTCAACCTTCGGCGGAGGCGGCGCGTTTCCTATCCGCTTCGAATATGTGCAAGCCACGGCGCTTTCCACCGGTACGGCCGCTGCCTTGCCCGCACGCTTCTTCGGCGCGGTCTCTTCTTCCGGCGCCTTCTTCTTGTTCGGGCACTCAAGGAAAATCCCCGACTTGAGCGTCTTCTCCAGCAGGTATGGGCTCTTGCACTCCGGGCACTTCTTCGCCACCGGTTTATAGTTCGATGTGAAGTCGCACTTGGGATAATTTGTGCATCCCCAGAAGATGTTTCCCCGCCGAGCCTTGCGCTCGGCCAGGTCGCCAACTCCGCACTTGGGGCACTTCATCCCCTCAATCAAGTTCTGCTTCACGTACTTGCACTTGGGATATCCGGAGCAGGAAACAAACTCCCCGTAAGCGCCCTGGCGCAGCACCAGAGGCTTGCCGCAAAGCGGGCAGTCCTCGCCCGTGGGCTTCGGCGTGGCCTGCTTCTGCTGTTGCTTCTGGCTCAGTTTGCGAAACGTTTTGCAGGGCGGGTCTTCGTTATATCCGGGGCAGGACATGAACATTCCGAACGGCCCCCGCCGCAGCACCATCACCCGTCCGCAGTTCTCGCAGTATTCTTCCTGTTCGCCTGCCTCCTGCGCCTCCGGCGTATTCAGGTCCGGCTTGCCGGCAGTGTTCTCCCTGGTGAAGGTGCAGCTCGATTTGTCCTTTTTGTCGTACGCTGAACACGCATAGAAGCTGCCGAATTTACCCCACTTCAAAAGCAGCGGCGATCCGCAAAGATCGCATTTTTCCGTCGTCTTCTGTTCCATGCGCTTGATGCTTTCCATGTTCGCGCCGGCATCTTTCAGCTCCTCCACAAAGTGGTCGTAGAACCCGTTCATCAGGTCCGTCCACTTCTCCTTGCCTTCCTCAATATCGTCCAGCTCTTCCTCGAGCTTTGCCGTGTACGCGATATCGAAGATGTAAGGAAAGTTCTTCACCAGCAGGTCGCAAACCACCATGCCAATCTCAGTGGGATAGAACCGGCCGCTGATCTTGGTCACATACTCGCGATCCTGAATGGTCGAGATGATGGATGCATAGGTGGACGGCCGGCCCACGCCGCGTTCCTCAAGCTCCTTAACCAGCGATGCTTCGTTGAACCGCGGAGGCGGCTCGGTAAAGGCCTGCTTGCTTTCCAGCTTCTCCAGGTCCAGCGCCTTCACGTTGTCCAGATCCGGCAGCTTGTTCGCCGATTCGTCGTCCTCGTCCTTCTTTTCTTCCTCAATCTCATACACCTTCAGGAATCCGTCGAATCGCAGCACAGATCCGCTCAGCCTGAAGTCGTAAGTCTTGCCTGTCTTTTCTGACACTGCCGCAATTTTTGCCGTGGTTACATCGAACACCGCCGGAGTCATTTGCGAAGCCACGAATCGCTGCCAAATCAGCCGGTATAGCTTGAGTTGCTCCTCGGTCAGGTAGCGCGCAATCTTCTCCGGCGTCCGGGAAACATCCGTAGGGCGAATTGCCTCGTGAGCGTCCTGCGCCGCCTTCTTACCCTTGTACTCATTGGGTTCGCTGGGCAGATATTTCGCTCCAAGATGCTTGGCAATCCACTCACGCGCCCCGGCAATTGCCTCCGGCGCCACACGCGGAGAATCCGTTCGCATGTAAGTGATCAGACCCGACGTGCCCTCTTCGCCGATGTCGATGCCTTCATAGAGCCGCTGCGCAACGCCCATGGTGCGGCGCACGTTGAAGCCGAGTTTGCTGGCCGCATCGCGCTGCAGTTGGCTGGTTATAAAGGGGCTAAACGGCTTTCTGCGCCTCTCGGTGTATTGAACCGATACCAGCGTCCACTTTGCCTTCTCCAGCGCGGACTCGACTTCCTTCATCGACTTCTCATCCGGCAACGCGCTCGAGATGAACTGATCTTTTCCGGCCTTGTCCTTGCCGATGGCAACTCGCACCGGCTCGTCGTCAATGCCAACAAATCGCGCCTTGAAGGACTTGTCGCCCTGTCCGGCCGGATGCAAAAACGCATTCAGCGTCCAATACTCAACCGGCACAAACGCGCCAATCTCTCGCTCCCGCTCCACGATCAGCCTGACGGCAACCGTCTGCACGCGGCCTGCGGAGAGGCCCCGCCGCACCTTGTCCCAAAGCAGCGGCGAAATCTGGTAGCCTACCAGACGATCGAGAACCCGCCGCGTCTGTTGCGCGTCCACAAGATTCTGATCCACGTCGCGAGCGTGCTTGAATGCCTCCTGCACCGCCTTTTTCGTGATCTCGTTGAACGTAACCCGGTGAATCTTCTTGCGCTCCTTGGCCGAAGTCCCCAACTGCAGCGCCAGGTGATACGCAATCGCCTCGCCCTCGCGGTCCGGGTCAGGCGCCAGAAAGATCTCATCAGCGTTCGAAGCCGCTCTCTTTAGCTGCGCTACGATCTTTTCTTTATCTGGAGACACAATCAGCGTTGGCTCGAATGTGCGGTTCTCCAGTTCCACCCCAATGTCTCTCTTCGGCAGGTCCATGATGTGCCCAACCGATGCCAGCACCTCAAACCCCTTGCCCAGATACTTCTCAATCGTCTTCGCCTTGGCGGGAGACTCGACGATAACCAGTGATTTGCTCATTTCCATCCTTAATCTCAATTTGCCTAGTTCACTCTACCTTGTCAGGCCTGTTTGACTCACAATTGCACAATTCCGTCATTCCATTCGATACAACCGCGATTTGGAACCCGGATGCGACCGGGGCGTCTCAAGCCCCCTCAGGAAAAACCACCCGCAAATGTTGCACCCTACCACGGAACACCCCCCGATTTCCACTCCTCGCGTGGATTTTTCTTCCCCAGGCGGCCCATTTTCAGGTACGCAAACTCCCTCATCGCGGTGCGAGGAGCCCGCAAAAAACCCACTAAGCCTCTTGTAGGAACTCGCTTCCAGAAGAGTAGTTGCGCCAGCTTGCGCCCCAACGCGAGGCAGACAGCGGTCACAGGTCCCATACCGATGGGAAACAGGTATTATTCCCTAATCCCTAATCCCTATTCCCTGGTTTTCTCACATCGTCCTAACGTAATTCTTTCCCGGCAAACCTCGTATACGGCCCGTGATCTCCAATTCGAAAAGCGCCGTAAACACTTCGGACGACGTCAGTTGCGTCTCCAGCAAATCCAGAATCTCATCGATCTGCAGACTCTCGTCCTTGCGAAGAACCTCCAGCACCATGACCTCCTGGGGCCGCAGAACCTGGTCAGGCAGTAAAGATGCGGTAGTCTCCGATTTGGATTCAATTGGAGCTTCCGCCTCCAGTTCCAGCCGCACCTGCGACGACAAATCCTCCCACACATCCTCCCAGGTCGCGGTCAGCTTGGCCCCCTGCTTGATCAGTGTGTTGGGGGTCCACGAACCTTTGCTCGTCACATTTCCCGGCACCGCAAAAAGATCGCGATTTTGTTCGGCGGCGCAGCGAGCCGTCACCCGCGTCCCGGAGTTCTCCGCCGCCTCCACCACCAGCACCGCAATGCTCAGCCCGCTCAAAATCC
>CAYWMR010000326.1:0-6049 GCA_964458965.1 uncultured Occallatibacter sp.
GCTCGAAATCAAGGTCGAAAAGGGCGGGGGCAGCGGCATCCAGTACCGCAGCAGCATCGGCTCACAACCCGGCCAGCCGCCCGGAAAGGCCAATGAAGGCCGCGATCCGCGTTGGGCGATGATTGGCCCGCAAGCCGATTTCTGGTTCCCGGTCAACGAGCAGGCAAAGGACTACAGCGGCCAACTCTACTCGCAGAACACCGGCCTCGCCATCATCGCGTGGCGCGGCCAGGTGGTCGAATCGCTGCCCACCAAGCCTCCGCAACTGGTCGGCGTCATCGGCGATCGCGCCAAACTGGGCGCCTTGGTCAAGGACGGCGAGTGGAATCAGTACACCATCATCGCGCGCGGCAACGTGATCCTGCACATCCTCAATGGCCAGCTGATGGCCGTTCTGGTAGACGACGATCCAGCCTCGTCCAACAACGTCTCCGGCCTCTTCGGCCTGCAGATTGAAGGCGTCCCCTGCAAAGTGTCGTTTCGGAATCTCTGGCTGAGAAAAATCAATTAACCGAATCGGCCATCAATTATCAGTTCATCGAATGCCGTTGCATTTCCAATTAACAATCAGGTCTACATAACAGAACCCCGCCTCGCAGCGGGGTTCACTGTTTCACTTCTTCACTTCTTCACTGCTTCTAGAAAATGACCTTCAAAGCAAACTCCGCGTTCAGCGGCTCTCCTGGACCAATACCGGGGTTGCCAAGGTACGGCCCAAGTGTCGACCCGATCTGACCGCCTTCACCCCCGCTTGGGAAGCCCACGGGAGCCAGGTTGATGTGGTTGAAAATGTTGAACACGTTCACGCTGAACTGTGCGCCCACCCGTTCGGTAATCTGTGTCGTCTTGAAGAAGGCCACATCCACCGCGTTGTACCCAGGGTTATAGTTCTGTCCGCGGCGCGTTGGCGAGTAGGTATTCAACGGCGCGTCCATAAAGGCATTGGGGTTGAACCACTGCACCACTCCGTTGGTGATCGCATGCGAGACACCCGCTGTCGGATTGGCAATCACCTGCTCAGCACGATCCGCGTATTCTCCATTGTTGCTCGGGTTGTTGGCCGAAACCACGGTGTAAGGCGTTCCACCATGGAACGAGAACCCCGAGTTAATCTCCCATCCCTTGGTCAGCCGCTGCGGTCCTTTGAAGGTGGGAACATGATAGTCGAGATAGCCGGTGAGCGTGTTCCGAACGTCGAAGTCGGAGTTGCCGTATTCGCCTGCCTCATTTGTTGGGTCCTGCGCCACATAGGGCAGCAATCCAGTTTCATAGTCAAGCGAGTGCGCCCAGGTATAAGCCAACTGCGCTGACAGGTTATGCCAGTTTTGCGCTCGCAGCGTGCTTTGAAGTGAGTTGTAGTTCGAGCCGAGGTTGCTGCGCAATTCGTCAATCACCGAATAGTTGGGGAACTGGTTATAGTAGGGACGCGTCAGATTCGGGTTGGCCAGACCCGCCGTCCCGACTGCGGCTGGGTTGATGTCGAACAAGCCAGGCAGGTGGGTTCCCTTCGTTCCGACATAGCCCACCTGCAAAATCACCGAAGGCGTAAAGCTGTGTTGGAGATTCAAGTCAATCGACTGCGTGTACGATGGACGGAAATTCTTGTCGAAAGTGGATATCTTGATCACTCCCGCACCGGCCAGCGCATCGGAAAGTGTTTGGAAGATCGCAGTGCCTGGCTCAATCACCGTGTTGGCAATGCCCGATGCCTGGGCGGTTTCTTCGTCACCGGCAGGGTTTAGCCCAGGGCCAAAGACTGAGATGTTCTGCGCACCGTTGTTCTGCAGGATCGACTTCATATAAATCGAATCGTAGTAGAACCCGAAGCCGCCGCGAAGAACCGTCTTGGCTGCGTTGTCAACCTGCCACGAGAATCCTACACGCGGACTGAAGCCGCCATAGAACTTGTTCCACAGATTGGGTACATCCTGGCCCACGACAGCAAGGCCGCTCGCCTTTGTGGGGTCGAAGACCGAGAGGTTGGGAAACTGCGAGTGAACCGGCCCCTCGTAGTCGTAACGAATCCCGGCGTCCAGGCTGAGCCGCTTGCTCGCTTGCCAGACGTCGCCGCCGGAAAGCGACCACGTATTCACAAAGACTTGCCGCTTGGGATCGCCAACCACTTCTTCCGAGGTCGAAGGATCGAAGCAGCCGGCGAGAAAGTCGGCGAGATAATAGGCGTTAATGTCTGATGGAAGCGCAGCTTGGGTCTCGGAATTCGGGGTCTTGGTTGCCAGCGCCGAGCAGGCGGCGGCTGGTGTTCCGCCCGCCAAAGCCGACCAGGGCCCCTGAGAGTCGTCGAAGTACAGCGTTCCCCGCATGCCGGTCTGATAGAAGTCATCCACCTGCGCCTGGCGGAATTCGCCGCCGAACTTGAACTCATGTGCGCCCTTGGTCCAGGCAAGGTTCTCATTCAGGTGGCCGGTGATGTCGTTACGGCCGGAAGGTGCCGTGACACCCAGAGGATCGAATCCGCTGCCGCCGGCGGTGAGTCCTGTGCTGGCCGCCGAGGGGCCGATGATCAGGTGAGGCGAACCGGCAAGCGATGGGTCGGTCACTCCCGTGTTCAGCCCCAGACCCACAGGATTGAAGGCGATATCGGCGTCGGAAAAAACCTGGTTGAAGTAGCTGACGCCGGCCGACAGCTGGTTGGTAATGCTGTTGGAAAATACGTGGTTATAAACCAGAGAGTAGTTCTCGACGTGAATTGGAGCATTCTCAAAGTAAGGCGCAAGCGCCGAGGACGTTGGCGCCGTCTGCGTTCCCTCGCCCGCAAACCAGCTGGCCGCCAGATGATTCTTGTCGTTCAGCGCGTAGTCGAATTTGACCAGGCTGTTGTAGCTGTGACCTGTCAGGTTCCCGGTGGCTGAGTAATTGTTCGACTGGGCTAACCCGGTAGTAGCCGTGGAAGCAAGCGCGGCTGCCGGCCAAAGTCCCTTGAACGACCCGCTGCCATTCAACAGGTTCGAGGAAACTGTGTTGTGGGGCACTCCCCATGCATCCAGTATTTGATACGCCTCGTTCTGATAATCGGAAGTTGGTTCTGTTCCTTTCGTCTCCGCTCCGATAAGGAACCCCTGGTGTTCTCCTGCGGTGAAGAAGAACAGCTTATCTTTCAAAATCGGTCCCCCGAAAGAGAAGCCAACGTGCTGGTTGCGGGTCTTTGTCTTGCTGCTCTCAAACGGGTTGATCTTCTGGAAAAACTCGTCGTGGTTGTAGTAATAAGTCGTGCCATGATACGCATTGGTTCCGGACTTCAGCGTCAGGTTGGCAGTGCCGCCCGAATTGCGCCCCAGTTCTGTTGAACCGGCTGTTACGAAAGAGAAATTCTCGATCGCATCGATGGGCAGAATCACGCCTGCAATTGACGACACGCCGCCCTGGTTCACGGCCGGAATGTTCCACCAAAGATCGTTGTTGTCCGTACCCTCAATTTGCCAGTTAACTGAATTGGAACGCGTTCCGTTTACCGCCCCCACGCCCGCGCCGCCACCGGTTGAAAGTCCCGCAAATCCGGGAGTCTGTGCCAGCATCTGGGTAAAGTCGCGGCCGCTGTTAGGCAGATTCTGCACCACTTCTTCTGGAATGGCGGTGGCTTGCGTGTCGGTGATCGTGTCCAACACCAGCGTATCCGCTGTCACTTCCACCGTCTCCCCCGCGGAGGCAATGTTCAGCTTCACCGGAAGCGTATAGGTTGCGCCCGCTGTCACAGGTACCTTGTCTACCTTCAGGTTCTTGAACCCCGTTGCCGTCACTGAAATCGTGTAGCTGCCCAACGGCAAATTCGAAAAGCTGAACTCCCCGGCGCTGGAACTCACCGTCTTGTAGTCAGTATTCGTGCTTGTTTCAACTGCCGTAACTTGTGCGCCAATCACTACCGCGCCGGATTGGTCGGTCACTGTACCGCTGATCCCGCCGCGAAATGTCTGTCCAAGGCTGGTGGCCGGCAGTGCAACCAGCACCGCCAAAGCCAGAAATAGTGCGCTGAATGCACCTCGAGTAAGTCGATTCGTCATTGCGTTGTTCCTCCAGGGAATGCAGGTAGAGTTATACTGCTTCGCGCCCTTTTGAAAAGGTCGAATAAGTGCAGATCGGCGGGCGCTCATGGGCGCGCCACGCGCTAGTTTTTCTTGGGGTGTCTACAGGAATGGAATGATTGTATTTGGGATTCCATTCCCAAATATACCACTCAAACTCATAAAGATTCAATAAAGAAACCCGCAATCGACCACCACTGGAGGGCAGTCGTCAGTCGCTAAGCCTTTAGTGAGCCAAATCACCCGGGCAGGTGCGCGCTGGCACATCCCCGCCTTCCCATCGGTGACACCCTTCGTGTACAAGGAGAATGCCATGGAGGATTCTGCCCTCGATGCGAGTGGCAATTCCTGGACCCATCCGTCTCTGATCCTGGTCGCCACCGACCTCAGCGACCTTGAGCACCTGATGCCGTTCGCCCTTCAACAGGCCTTGGAAACCGGGGCGCGGCTTATCCTGCTGCATTCGCTTGCCCCCTCCTCCGCCTTGTCGGTGGATCCAGCCAGCATTTCCTATTACGACTCATCGAGCGCGGTGCAGTTTGCCACCAACACACTGGAACCCTGGTGCGTTTTTGCCCGCCGCCACCACATCGTTTGCGACGCAATGATCCGCGAGGGGAATCCCGCACAGCAAATTGCAACGGCCCTCGTCCAATTCCAGGTGGATCGCGTTCTTCTCGGCACCCGGAGCCGCGGCAGGCTCGGAAAGCTGCTGCTCGGCTCCGTGGCAGAACAAGTGCTGCGCTCGGTCAACCTCCCGGTCATCACCGTGGGACCCGAGGCTCATCTCCCGGTGGAAAAGCACGAGCGTGTCGTGCTGCATGCCACCACACTTAGAGAGACCTCTCGCCCGAGCGCCGCCCTTGCCTGCCAAATCGCAGCCAGTCAACATGCAAAGCTCGTGCTTCTGCATGTGCTGCCGCCCATCGACTCTCCATCTACCACCGCAACTGTCGGCGGTCAACCCGACCCGCTCGACTTTGCTGCCCTGCATGAACTGCGCGTACTCGGCGCAGAGACAAGCACCGGATGCTGCGCCGACATAGAGCCCAGAGTTGTGCATGGAAATCCAGCCATCGAAATCCTCGCGGAAGCCTCGGAACGCCATGCGGACCTGATCGTTCTGGGCGCAACCAATCGATCGGCTTTTGAGAATCTCACCCGCGACCGCACCATTTACCGCATCCTGGCCCATGCGCGCTGCCCGGTCCTCACCCTGCGTGAGCCGCCCGCCGCTCATGAAGCCACCGCAAGAACCCATCGGATTGCAATGCATCTGTGAACGGCAGGCTTAGCCAGCGTCTGACTAACCCTGAAGCCTCAGGCACTGTGTCAGGGCACGACTTCAGTCGTGCCACAAAGGCAATAGAATCAACGTGGGCTTCAGCCCCTGAGCGATGTCTTCCGCCAATTTCATCCGAAATCCCGAGTTTTTCCGCAACCTCTTTAGCCCCTGAGGGAAGTCTCTCGACCTTGCTTGGGCAACAATTCGATTCGTCAGAAACAGCCTGAACTCCTGACATAAAACTGGCGGGATGGATAAACGGCCAGGCCCTACGCCGTAAGGCGTTCCAACTGGTCGGGCTTGATGATCGTCATGCTGGCGCCCCGGATGGTAATCCATTGGTCGCGGCGAAACTGGTTCAGCAGCCGCGTCACCGTCTCGCGCGAAGTGCCCGCCATGTTGGCGATCTCCTCGTGCGTCAACGCCATCGTAAACCGCAACTCAGGCTTGCCATTTGCGTTCGAGCGTCCCCAATCCAGCAGAAGCCGCGCCAGCCGCCCGGCTGCCGAGCCAGACAACGCCAGCCTCTTGGCATCGTGAAAAACCGTGAGGTATTCGCCCGAAAGCGATTGCGCCGCATGCATGCTGGCAATGCCGTGGCGTCCGAGAAAGTCCACAAACTCTTGCTTGCGGACCGTCTTTACCTGGCACGGTTCAATCGCCTCGGCGGTCACTTCGTGGGGAACATTGGCCAGCACGGCGCTCAGACCCATCACATCGCCGGGGC
>CAYWMR010000327.1:0-6047 GCA_964458965.1 uncultured Occallatibacter sp.
GCCCTCCATATGGGCCTGGATCATGCGGTTGACCGCGTTGCCCCCGCCACCGCCCACGCCAATCACCTTGATGCGGGCTCCATGAACGGGCTCGTCGTGATATTGAATGCGCAACTCACCGGATTCATTGCTTTGCTGTTCCATTTGGGCTTCGGCCTCCTGATTCAAGATGGATGACATCGACTGAGGATCCTTCACAGAGGATAAAAATCGTTCCTCTTGGGGTTACTTCGCAGATACATGACTGGGATCGGGTCCCCCGCTTTGCATTCTTCCTGCATTGTGGTTTCGCCCTCCATCCCAACGTTATCTTTGGTGGTGAATTCGTAATAGACCGTGAATGACTTGCGATCTGGGGTGCAGCCCGTAACTCTTCCTTCAACAACAGTCCCCATCCGCGTCAATTCCCGTTTTCTCATTCCAGCAATAACTAGAACGACTGCTCCCGCCAGAAGCAACAACCCTAAAGAACAGAACATTGCATAGCCCGCTGAAAACCATTTCCAACCAACTGGCTGATTGACGTCCGGCTTTTGAGGTAAGTAACGAATAGCGATTTTATTGCCCGGACGCAGAGCCCTGTATTTGCCCCCGATCATTTCGGCACGGCCAGTGTAAGACGCACCATCCACAGAGAATCTGTAATAGACATCCACATCTTCACGGCCTGCATACCTTTCGGTAACTTCGCCGCTTGCCTCTTGACCGTCCCGTTGCAAAACATCGCGTAATTGTGAGCCCCTTATGTAACCGTACGTCATCCAGGAAGTCGGGATAAGCCATAGAACGATGAAGAAGAAAGTGAAACCTAATACGGTTACTGCATCGTCTTCAAAGCGCGCGTCTCTGGGAATCCTGGTGTTAGCCTCGGCAAGGTCGATTGCGTCCAATGGCTCCTCCTTTCTGTAACGGTCAAAAACTGGCTGCAAAGATAGCGCGCAACTTGCTGCGCAGGTTGTTGCTTTCCGCCGCGCGCGTGACTCGGGTGCGGTAGGCATACAACAACATCCCGATGGCTGCGGAGAACGCTGGATGGACCAGTTCGCCGGGCATATGCGATAGACGCACCGGCATACCGGTCCGCGCCGTGACCCGCAACTGGCTCTCGGTTACGTCCAGCATACCGGGCAGCATGGCCCCGCCGCCGGTAAGCACGCACCCGGCCCCCAGCGCCTCAAGCACCGCGCCCTGGCGCAGGCTTTCCTTCACGTAGTAGAGGAGCTCGCGAGCCCGGGGCTCCAGGATCTCCGCAACCTTGCGCAACGGCAGCATGCGCGGCTGGGGGTTGGCGATTTCGATCTCCGCCAGTTGGGGAACCGCCGTCACCACGGCGTTTCCATAGTGGCGTTTCAGCTCCTCAGCCTGCTGCATAGGCATCTGCAGGCCCATGGCAAGGTCGGCGGTGAAGTGATGCCCCCCAATGGGTACTGACGCCGTGTGTGCGACTGCGCCTTCAAAAAACACAACGAGCTCGCTGGAATGCGCGCCGATGTCCAGCAGGCAAACGCCCAGTTCCCGCTCGTCGACTGAAAGGGTGGACTCGGCGGAGGCAATCGATTCCAGCACCGCTTCCGAGACCTCGAGGCCCGCGCGGTTGGCGCAAGTGACTGTGCTTTGCAGCGCGCTGCCGGAGCAAGTGGCAATGTGCAAATCCACCTTGAGCACCGTACCCACCATGCCCACGGGGTCGAAGATGCCCTCCTGGCCGTCGAGGATGAATTGCCTGGGAAGCAGGTGCAGGAACTCGCGGTCGGCGGGGCGTTCGATGGCCCGCGTCAACTCCACTGCATTGCGCACATCCTCGCGGGTAATCTCGCGCAGGCGCGAGCCCAGATAAATGCCGTCGGGATGGCTGGTGTTGAGTCCCCTGATGTGCGGACCGCCAACCCCTACCACGCAGTTGTCGATATTCATATGCGCAACCCGCTCGGCCCGCTCGCTCGCCGCTTTTACCGCCTTGGCCGCCGGGGCAAGCTCGGCGATCAGTCCCTTTCGCATCCCCGCCGACTCCACCACCCCGTGACCGCGATAGCGCATTGCGCCTTCGTTCAGGTCCGCCACCAGGACGCGGGTCCACGCACTGCCGATGTCCAGCACTGCGATCGTGTTGTCCTGTCTCTGGCTCATCGCGTTCACTCGCCTTTGCTGGCTGATGCGGTTGGATGGGTTGTGGTGGCGGGCTTCTTCTTGCTTACGTTAAGCGCTCCATGCTTCGGCGAAGGGCGTGCTCTCTTGCTGCCCGCCGTTCTCTCACTTGCCGCTCTTGCCTTCGCGCTTTTTCCCTTCACGGTTGTGTCCCGCGCTGGCCTGTCGCCGTTCGCCTTGTCTGTTGTTGCTTGAGCTTTCGGCTTGGAATCGCCCTCTCCGCCAGGTTTTGCGCTTGCCTTCCCTTCGCTTTTATTCGCGACGGGCTTGGTTTGCGCCGCATCGCCGGTGTCAGTACTGGTCATTCCCGGCTTCGGCTTGGGCTGGCCATTCAGCGCCAACTCCGCGGAGCCATCCGCCGATGAGGCGCTATCGGGGTTGGGCGCAGTCTGATCCCCCACCAGCGCCTGCACGGCATTGGTTCCGGGAGCCATCTCCAGCACCACCTGCTGGTCGTAGCGCAAATCCACCGCAACCAGCTTCGGATACTGCTGCTTCCACTCCGAAACGTGCTGCTTGTAGCGCTGGTAACGTTCCAGGAACCGGTCCTCGCCAAAATGTGCCAGAATGTCGGCGCCCTGCTCCGGCATCAGGACGCGGGCATCCTCGGGATCGCTCAGGTCGATCTCAGAAATCTGTTCGGAAAGATGCTGGCTGCTTGAGTCGAGTTCAGCCAGCAGGCGCTGGTAAACCGCCATCCGCGCCTTCCGCGATGCGGCCGAATCGCGGGCTTCAATCCCGGTGACCACCGGAAACGAATAGTGGTGCTGGGCCATCATGGCTGCGGGCATGGTGAGCAACACTCCATTCGCGTCCACCAGGCCAATCTGTTGCCCCTGCCTGACAAACGCGACTGGTTGGCGCTCCACTACCTGAACGCGAATTTGATCGGGAAGGAACCGCATCACCGTCGCCCGCTCTATCCAGGGAATCTCTTCCAGTTGCTTGCGCCGGTCGCCCAGGGGAACGAAGAAGATGTTGCGGCCAATGTCTTCGCCGAATACCGGCAGCATCTGGGCGCGGCTCACCTCAGTAAGGCCGGTAGCCTGAATGTTTCCGGCTCCGGCTATGCGAAAGCGTGAATCGCGGGCAAGGTAAGTCTTTAGCAGATAAGCAGATGTGGCGAGGCCTCCCAAAACAATCAGAACGGCCATTCCCAGCGACACACGGCCAAACGTGTTTTGCGGGCGCCACCATGGATTCCGCGACGCGCGCGCATGGGCCCAATCCGGGCGCGGAGAGTCGTCGCCGTCGGGGTCCGGCATCTCCAGAGGCATGCCCGGCAGGGGGCGCCCGGCTGGGGGCACACCTTGCTGCACGCGCCGGAAGTGGGGTTCCTCTTGCGCTTCATCCTCCCAAATGCGGGAACGATCTTTGGTATTGCTTTGAGTCGCCACGCCTGAGCAAGGTCGTGAGAATCGCCAGCCTTCACTATAGCCCGCGGGCCGATGGCTTTTTTCCGCATTGGGGCTGGGGGGAACCCGCGGTGTTACGGGGCGCTGCCTGACGGAATGGGAGGTACACTGAAAGAAGGAAGAGGAAGGGAGCTTATGACTATCGATAGACCTGCTTCCGGGTGGAATCTTCAGCGGGTAAGCACGCATCCGGGTGAGATGTTGAAGAAGCAGTTCCTCGCCCCTCTTGGTATGACACAGAACGCTTTGGCGGTGAAGATCCGGGTACCCGCTACGCGCATCGGAGAAATCATTCACGGCAAGCGTGCAATCACACCGGATACCGCGTTGCGCCTGGCCCGTTTCTTTGGAAACAGCCCGGAGTTCTGGCTGAATCTTCAGCAGATGCAGGATTTGTCGAAGGCAAAACTCGAATTGAGCAAGACGATCGAGCGCGATGTTGAAGCTTACGCAGGGGCTTGACTCATCCTGGTGGAATGCGATTCACTGCAGTCCGCCTTCCTGGTCTCGTTAACGAGCTACAGAAAAACGACATTCAGGCCTGGAATCTGCTTGAAATGGCGAACATTTCGGGTGAGTACCGCGAAGCCAAGCGAGAGCGCCGTACCACCGATGAGCAAGTCGGGAAACGGAATAATAATCCCCCGCGCGGTTTGTTCTCCGTCGATGCGCCCTGCAAGCAGCGCTGTCTGTTCAGTATAGGGATATACCGTCAACGCAACCCTGAGCTCTTCCACAAAAGACCTGCGGCGAAGACCTATCTGCGCGGTGTTTGCTCTATAGATGCCATGCACCAGCTCTGTAAGGCCAACAGACGAAAGCGCGGCCTCCTGGTTCCCAGCCAAAGCTATCGCCTGCTCGACCAACTGTTCTGGCGTTTCACCGCGCCGTTCGGCGGCGATTATCACGCTCGAGTCGAGAATCAGTCCCATGCCGGCGGATTCAGCGGTTCAAGATGGCCGTTGACAATGTCTTCGAGGTCGCGACCGAACGCGCCATCCAGCGTTACAGCTGAGCCGCGCTCCTTGAGTATTCTGAGCGACTCGGAGAGCAGACGAGGCCGCGGCAAGTCAGCCGGCAAAAGCCTTGCAACGACTCGCGCGTCCGATTCGATCAAAATCTCATCCCCATTTGCAGCCCTCGTCACGAGCCCATCGAAGTCACCGGCTGCATCTATACGCGAAATGTGAATCACCGCCATATTCCGATGATAGCCCAGCCTCCGCCATCCGTCATCACCCTCGTCGCTTTCTCAACACCCAAGTCGTCATGCAGCGATAATCCTGCACAATTGTGGTCTTGAGCGGATCGACTTGCACGGCGTTCATCTCCTCTGTCAACGCAAGCAGCATTGCTTCATCCACGAGGAACCACTTCGATCCGTCGGGAATCAGGAATATGTTGCCGCGGATGCGCTGGAAGTCCATGCCGATACGCGATCCCAGGCGGCAGAAGAGCATTCCGCCGGGCTTCAGCACGCGCCACAGTTCCGCCAGCATGGCGCGGAAATGGCGATCGTCACGGGCAAAGTGAAGCACCGAGTTGCAGAGAACAACTTCGGCAATTCCGTCCGGAAACGGCATGCGCTCGATCGGACCCACCTGAAAATTTTCCTCGGGCAATCCAGTCTCAAGCGACGCGGAAAGCTGGCGGACATGCTCGACAGCTTCCTCATCCTGGTCGATGGCAAAGACTTCGCAGCCTGTGCGAAGCAAGTAAACAAGGTTGCGTCCGTAACCGCATCCAGCGTCGAGCACTCGCATGCCTGGAAGAATGTTGCCGCGCAGAATCTGATCGAATACGTAGATATCGATCTGCCCGAACTGCTCTTGAATGTTCAGCGTCACTCTGTCGTTATCCTTGCTACCCTCCCCGGTCCCCAAAAGCGAGGGACCGGGGCACCCTCATCTTGATTTGGAACGATCGCGGAGACCGGGGACACCCGCTAAATTCGCCAGGCGGCATCAAGACCACTGAAGAGTTTGCACGGAGTCAGCCGGCAACTCGACTTCGAGAGCCTTCTGCCCCAGCAGCAGTTGCACCCGCGTCTCCTGGCCGCGGTTCGAAAGCACCACCACAAAGCTGCCATCGGGATTGCGGAAACCGGCATGCGACACCGGGTCCGCGCCAGCCTCTCTCGCGTTCTCTCCCACTCCGTTTGTCGCAAACACTTTTGCGCCGCGGCGTATATGCCTTGAATAGTGCGCAAATGCCCAATACTGCCCGCTGCGTGTGATTTTGTGCGATGCGTTTTCCACCGTCAAAACGCCGCCGCACGAAAACGGTCCCACATTCGGCTTGCCATTTTCGTCCAGCGCCAGGTTCCATGCGGTGATGGACCGGGCCCAGTTCCTGAGAATGCCGTTATACGTCTCTGCCCATTTTGTAAAGTCGGTCTGATAGTCGGCCGACCTAATGTCCGGGCCTCCCTCAGTCCAGTAGGCGTTCTTCCTGGGGAACGCATCGTGGACGCGAGTCATAGCCTCG
>CAYWMR010000328.1:0-6047 GCA_964458965.1 uncultured Occallatibacter sp.
GGTTGCGCCGCTCCAGTATGCGCACAATGCGGCCCATGCGGCGGCCATCGGCCTTGGGAGGCTCCACTTCCACCAGCACTTGGTCGCCCTGCATGGCGCCGTTGATTTCATTCGGCGGGATAAAAATGTCGTCCTGGCCCGAAGCCTGCCGCGCGTTGGGCCGCACAAAGCCGTATCCGTCGCGATGCAGATCGAGCCGCCCGGCGGAGAGGTTTTCCCGTGTTCCAGCCACGCCAGAGACCGGCCTGGGAATACCCCAGTGCTCGCGGTCCAGCTTCACCAGCGCGCCCCGAGCCGTCAGCCGGGCCAGATGCTCCAGCAACAGACGCCGCTCCCGTCCGCCGCCCAGGCTCAGCTCGCGCACCAGTTGCTTGTATCCGGCTTTGCCGCCGGCAGAGCGCGCAATCCGCGCCACCAGTTCCTGATCGGTCATAGCTTTAATAAAACCATAAGAAAGGGGAGTCGCTGTGGACTCCCCTTGAAAAGCGCTGAACTGACGCTACTTCTGTTCGGCGCGTAGCGCAGCCGAACCGCTGGTTGGATTCAGGTTGTCGCGAATCAGATTCGCCAGCAGCACATCCACCAGCGTGCCACCCTGGCTTCCGCCGCCGCCGGCCACGATCTGCGGGACAAGCTGGGTTTTGTTTGAGGCCAGCGCCTGCACCACCTGCACGAGCGCGTAGTTGCCGGACTCCATCGAATCGATCTTGAGCTTAATGACGTCTGCCTCGGCGGTGCCTACCGCTTTCGTTTTCGAGGCTTCGGCATTGCCTACCGTCGTAATCACGTTGGCGTCCGCTTCGGCGTTGATCTTCTTCGACTCGGCCTGCCCTCTGGCTCCTTCGATGGCTGCCTCCGCGCCGAACTTGGCGATGGTTACGCTGCGCTCGGAATCGACGACTCGGGCTTGCGTATCGGCCATGGCCTTGGCCTGCTGAAGATCCTTGCGCGTCTCCTCGGCCAACTGCTGGGTCTTGTAGGTCACCTGCTCCTGCTCGGCAATCTTCCGGTCGGTAAGCGTCTTCATCAACGCTTCCGGCGGAGTGATATCCCCAATCAGGGTATCGATGGCGTTTACGTTGTATTCGGTAAGCGCCGCGGCTATCGCCGTCTTGGCCTCCGACTGCCGCTCGCTGCGCTTCTTCAGAAACTCGATCACGTCCGACGTCTGCGCCGCATTGCGGAAATAGTTGCCGATGGTCGGTTCAAGCACCTGGGTAACCAGGTTGGCCATGGTGCCGAAGCGGGCAATCACTTTGGGTGCGTCGTTGCGCGGAACGTGAATGATCTGGCTCACGTCCAGGTTAAACGTGAAACCGTCGGAGGAGCGCACCGTAATTGTAGATAGCTTCTCGTCCAGCTTGTGCGCTTCTGTCTTTCCGGTCGCCCAGTTCAGCACAATGTTCGCTGTGGGCACAATCTCGACCTTGTGCGTAAACGGGTTGATCGGGTACTTTCCCGGATCCAGCGGATCGACCCAGACGCCCTTTTGCCCGCGGCTCACCAGATTGCCATGCTTGAAGCTGTCCCCGGTCACGTCCTTGCCCTCATCGCCAACAAAGGCGATAACCACACCGACGTTGGCAATGGGGACCTCCGTCATGGGTTTCGTTTCAACCGTCGCGAAGCGCGGATTGATGAAATACCGGCCCGCTAGAATGACTTGCTCCTGCAAGCCCTTATGGCCGCCATTTGTAATAAACGCCTCGGCGTCCTGATACATGTTATGGCCCGCGATCTCCTTGCCCGCGATTTCGCCCGTAGCCAGCGGCTTGCCGTCTTTGGTCGTCACCACACCTACCATGTTGTCCGGAATCTCGAGAACCTCCTCCGTGCTGACCTGAAACAGCGACGAATTGATGCGATAGGTTCCCGGCGGAATAATCGAAATCTGCGGCCCACGTTCGCCGCCGTGCGCCAGGAAGCCGCGCGCATCCTGGAACGAATTGCATTCGACCGTCTTGGCCAGAACCCGGCCGCCAGAAAGCGGATGTCCGTCGCGCGCCTCAACAATGCCGATATGGCCTTTGTCGATGGTAGTGAAGTCCACCTTGTTCACGGCGTATTGCCACGCCCAGAGCCCAAAATGGATTCCGGGAGCCAGCGTATCCGCCTGAAGACCGGCTTCACCGTTCAAAGCGATGATCGCGCCGTCGGGAAGAGTCCGGTTCTTGCCGAAGAGCACCCACTTCTTGTTGACGATTCCGATTTCGTCCTTCGAGACAATGACCGTCCCAAAGAAAATGCGCAAAACTACCTTATGCAGGACCAAAACGAGAATGAGCGCGAGTACCCATCCGTATTTGGCCACAAGAGCCATCGTTGTCGTATCCATACGGTCGTTCTCCTTGCTTGGGGGACCTCCCATAATAGCTCATGAGCAGACCGTTGAGAGGCAAGTCTTTGCGGCGCATCACGGCGGTGTGCGAAGCAAAGTGCCCAGAGGGCGCCAGCCTTCTTCGGCGACAATCGATCTGTTATCTAGGCCGGTTCCCGGCATGGGCTGCGCGATGATGCATTGCGCGATTTACCCTCTGCCGTCTTAAAATAACCAAGACGTAAATACTCGGCGGACCCAAAAGGAATAGCATTCTATTTGTGGCCGCCAAAGGGGTCGCCGGACTGCGAGTCGCCCGTCGATCCACGCTTTCAGCTTTTTCGGGCTCATGGCAGCGGCCCCTGCCTTTCGAGCTCCATCCAATCAGGTCAGAAAAGGAACCCTTAGAGCTATGTGGAAACCAAATCAAACTGGACCGATCACACCCGCCCCAATCCCGGAACCCGCCACCCGCCCCGTACCCACACCACCCCCCGCGGTTGAGACCCCAAATCGCGCCCCAATTTCGGCAGGCGACCAGGCCACCATCGGCAAAGGCCTGCTCGTGAAAGGCGAAATCACCGGATCGGAGTCTCTCTACATCGACGGCAAGGTCGAGGGCAGCATCAACCTGCCCGGCAACCGCGTCACCGTGGGCCGCAACGGCCAGGTCGCCGCCAGCATTACCGCGCGCGAAATCGTGGTGCTGGGCAAGATTCGCGGCAACGTCTCCGCCTCAGACCGTGTGGATATCCGCGCCGAGGGATCGCTGAGCGGCGACGTGGCTGCCGCCCGCATCAGCATTGAGGATGGTGCCTACTTCAAGGGCGGCATCGACATTCGCAAGCCTGAGCCGAAAGGCGCGCCCGCAGCAGCCCCGGCGCCGGTTGTGGCTGAGGCTCCAAAGCCCGCTTAGCCACTGGAACGCGACCAGCCCGCTCCACCACAACGGCCTCTGCCAAGGCAAGGGCCGTTGTGCCTTTTGCAGGTGTGCCTTCAGGGCGCAAAAAGGCACCTCAGAGTCGAGAAATAACCCCGCAATGAGATGGAAATGAAATGGATATGACTTGAATCTGATGCTCTCTAATCGCAAGAAAATAATATAGATAACAGAATATGACTTGGAAATGAACTCGCAATCCCCTACCCCAGCCCCAGCCGTCGCATCGCCACGCGCGGCAGCGCCGATCCGGTCCCCTCCAGCACCCACCTGGCCACAACCGCCCAAAGAGCGCATCCCAGCATTAACAACCCCAGGTCAATCCACCGGATCTGCGCGGCCGCATGCGGATGCAGCCACGGAACCGGCAGCTTGTCCAACCCCCAAAGAGCCCCCCAGACCACTCCGCCGCCAGCCAGCCCCGCCGACAGGCAGCGGCCCATTTCGGCAAAATCCAGGCTGGCCAGCGAAACCATGCGCCGCAGGTGCAGCAGCACGGCCAGCGTGATGGCCTGCAGCGCAATCCCGGCGTCGGAGGCCATTGCAAGGCCGGCCGTGCCCATCCAGCCATTGCCCATGCGGTAGAGCGGGAACGCTACAAGCACGATGAGGGTGCTGGCCAGCATGGGCAGCCAGGTAATTCCAGCGGCGTAAAACGAACGCGCATAGATGGCCTGCGCCGACCATAGGAAGAGCGAAAGCGTGTAGAGAGCGAAGAACAGAGCGGTCAGTTTCACATCGTTTGGAGTAAAACGTCCTCCGCCAAAGATAAGCCCCACAATCGGATGAGCCAACGCGATCATCGCTGAGCTGGCCAGCAGGCTAAGGGCGATCACGCGAGAGACGGAGTCGGCCACGCCCACCGCAAACTCAAACCGTCTCCCTTTCGCCCAAAGTTGGCTGAAGAAGGGCAACGAAGCAGTGCCGGCAGCCTGCGCAATCATGCTCATGGGCGCGGAAAAGAGTTGCTTGGCGTTGTTCAGGCGGGTAATGTCGCCCGTGGTCCCAGAAGCGTAATAGCCCGTGAAGTACTGATCCAGAAAGGGAAGCCCGAAGCCGAGCATCAGCGGCAGCGTCATCTTCAGCCAGATACGCAGCCCCGGATGGTGAAGGTCGATGCCCCAGCGGTAATGCACACCGTTGCGGGCCGCGCCCCATGCATTCAGAGCAAACGAGCCCAGCATAAACCCCGCTGTTGCGCCGACGGCCAGTCCGGAAACTCCCAGATAGCCCAGAAATACTCCACCGGCAATGATGCAGATGTTATAAACAATCGGCTGCAGCGCCTGGTACATAAACTGCTTGCGCACCAGCAGCGTTGCCCCCATCACACTCCCGGCAAACAAGAAGATCTGCGCCGGCAGCAGGATACGCGTCATGTGCGTGCAAAGCGCCACCTGATCCGGCGTGAAGCCCTTGTTGGTGTAGTGGATGAACGGACCGGCCAGAAGCATGAGCACCATGGAGGCGCCGGTGAGCACCAGCACCATCAGGTTCAGCACGGTGAAGATCAAGCGCTCTCCTTCCGCCTCCTCGCCGCGTTCGCGGTAGCGGTCGAGAATCGCGACGAAGGTAATGGCAACGGCGCCTCCGACGAGGAAGTTGTTCATCAGGTCGGGCAGGCGAAAGGCTGCAACATAGGCGTCGGTCTCCGGACCCGCGCCAAATCGCCATGCGATGAATTTGCCGCGGCCCAGGCCGATAATGCTCGACAGAAACGACGAAGCCGCCAGCACGATGGAGGCGGTATAGGCGCTGTGCGAGTGCGATGGGCGCAGCATTCCCAGCGCTCGCGCCCATCGCGAACGCGGGCGCTCTGTCTTTGACTCCCCCGGATTCAGGTCAAGGCTAGGTTGAGTTGGCTGCGATCTGTCCACTGCTCAAGATTCTACCGGGCCGAAGGTCTGCTAACTTTCATCGCATGCGGAATCGAAGCACTGGGAAACTAAGGAAGCAATGACCAATCGATCCCCTCTCGCGTAAGCTGTCCGCAGGAGGCACAGCGTGCGGCGGACCTTTGGATTAGTCTTTTGTGCGATTGTTACGGCGGGCGCGTTTGCGCAGACCATTCACGGACGGGAAGGCATCACGCTCCCCGCCCCGCCCGCGGTCGAGTCCATCCCTCAAGCCGACGACTACTTCGGGACAAAGATCGTTGACAGCTATCGCTGGCTCGAAGACTCCACCAGTACCCAGACGCGTGCCTTTATCGACGCCGAGAACGCTTACACAGCGCGATATTTCAAACAGACGCGCATACGGCCCGATGTGGTTGACGACTTGGATGCTCTGGAAAATGTCTCGGCTGCAGGCACGCCCATTCAGCGCGGAGACAGCTACTTCTTCAGAAAAAGGCTGGCTGGCGAACAACAGTTCTCCATCTATGTGCGCCATGGCTGGACCCCCACACCGGCTCCAGGCAACAAGAGCCCTGTTGCCTCCAAACCGGACCAGCGGCTCATTGACCCGGCAAAGCTAAGCCGCGATCCAGACACGTCGGTCGACATCGCCGATGTTTCCCGGGATGGGGCGCTGGTGGCCTATGCGGTCCAGCAGGGTGGCGCCGATGAAACCGAAATTCACGTGTTCAACGTGAAGACCGGCAAAACGCTAGAGGACGAATTGCCCTCGGCCCGCTACTTCAGCATCACCTTTGCACAGGATGGGGCCAGCCTGTATTACGCGCGCAACGACAAGAAAGGAACGCTGCTCTACCAGCACGTACTGGGCACGCGCAACTCCCGCGATGTGCTGATCTTTGGGCGGGAGTTTCGCGGCGAACCGCTGGGC
>CAYWMR010000329.1:0-6041 GCA_964458965.1 uncultured Occallatibacter sp.
CGCATAGGCCGCCGAGTGCGATTTGTTGAATCCATACTCAGAGAACTTCGCCATCTGTTCGAAGATTTCGCTCACCGCGTTTTTGTCATGTCGCAGCGCATCGGCCCCGCCGAGGAAGCGGTCCTTCTGCTCGGCCATCTTTTCTTTGTCTTTTTTGCCCATAGCGCGGCGGAGTAGGTCCGCCTCGCCCAGGCTGAAGCTGGCCAGTAGTTGCGAGATCTGCATCACCTGTTCCTGGTAAACAATCACGCCCAGCGTGGCCTTCAATATCGGCTCGAGCTCGGGCAGCATATACTCGACCTTGCGGCGCCCCCATTTGCGCTCGATAAAGTCGTCAATCATGGCCATCGGTCCCGGCCGGAACAGCGCATTCAAAGCCGTCAGTTCCTCCACGGTGTCCGGCTTGTACCGCCGCAAAATGTCCCGCATCCCGCTCGACTCAAACTGAAAGACCCCCGAAGTGAGCGCCGTATGAAATACCTTCTTGAAGGTCTCCGGATCGTCCTGCGGAATCATCTCGATATCCAGCTTTTCTCCGCGGCTGTGCTCAATCAGCTTCACGCAATCGTCAATGACCGTCAGGGTCGTCAGGCCCAGGAAGTCCATCTTCAGCAGGCCCATTTTTTCAACGGCCTTCATGTCGTATGAAGTAACAATTTCGTCGTTCTTGGTCTTTGATACAGGCACCAGTTCGGTGAGCGGCCGCGGAGCGATGACCACCGCCGACGCATGAACTCCGCTGCCACGCACCAGCCCCTCCAGCTTCTTGGCCGTGTCGATCAGTTCGCGAATCGTCTGGTCCGACTCATACACCTTCTTCAGTTCCGGAACCTCTGCGAGCGCCTGGTCAATCGTCATCCCCACTGTGGGCGGAATGAGTTTCGCAATCCGGTCCACATCGCCGTAGGGCATATCGAGCGCGCGCCCGCAATCCTTGATGGCCGCCTTGGCCGCCATGGTGTTGAAGGTAATAATCTGCGCTACCTGCTCGCGCCCATACTTGCGAGTTACATAGTCAATAACTTCCGCGCGCCGGTTCATGCAGAAATCCACGTCGATATCGGGCATCGAAACCCGCTCAGGATTCAGGAACCGCTCAAACAGCAGCGAGTTCTGCAGCGGATCAATGTTAGTTATTTCCATCACATACGCCACCAGCGACCCCGTTGCCGAACCGCGTCCCGGCCCCACTGGGATCCCATTGTCCCGCGCATACTTGATAAAGTCCCACACAATGAGGAAGTACCCCGAGTACTTCATCTGCTTGATGATTCCAATTTCGAACTCCAGCCGCGCTTCGTACTCATGCGCCGCCGCCCGCTGCATCCCCCGCGCCTGCAGCCGCTGAATCGCGGTCTCCAGCCGCTTCCTATATCCCTCCCTGCAAACTAACTCGAAGTAACTGTCAATGGTCTCGCCTTCAGGAACCGCAAACTCCGGAAAGGGACTCTCCACCGCGCGTAACTTGAAATCGCAACGCTCCGCTATCTCCATGGTTCGACTTATAACATCGGGCGAGTCCTTGAAGACGGCTCCCATCTCATCGGCGCTCTTGACAAAGAACTCGTTGCTGTCGAAGCGCATCCGCTCCTTGTCGTGCACTTTCGATCCCGTCTGCACGCATAGCATTACGTCGTGAGCGTGGCTATCCTCGCCGCACAGATAATGCGAGTCATTGGTTGCGACCAGCGGGATATTGAGATCTTTCTCCAAACGGAACAGAGCTTCGTGAATGCGGCGCTCCTGCTCGAGGCCCTGATCTTGAATTTCAAGATAGAAATTCCCTTTGCCGAAGATGTCCTCATACTGCGCAGCTACCTTTTTTGCGGCAGCGTAGCGCTCTTCGCTCCCCAGCCCCTTATAGGTCGACTCGCCCAGCAGCGCCTCGCATAGCTCCCCGCTCAGGCAGCCTGACAACCCGATCAGCCCTCGAGAATGTTCCGCCAGGTACCGCTTGCTGACGCGGGGCTTGCGATAAAAGCCATGCAGGCTTGCCTCGGAAGTAATTCGGATCAGGTTGCGATACCCTTCTTCATTCTGGGCGAGCACCAGCAGATGATTGTTATCGTCCCCCTCGCCGGGCGCGCGATGGTCCTCATTCTTCGAGATATAAAGCTCGCACCCGAGGATCGGCTTGACGCCGCGCTTCTTGGCGGCGTCGAAGAAGTGGACGGCGCCGTAGATATTCCCGTGATCGGTCATAGCGACGGACTTCTGGCCAAGGTCGGCGACCCGGTCGACGAGCTTGGTAAGGTCGCAAGCGCCGTCGAGGAGGGAGTATTCCGTATGCAAATGCAGGTGGGTGAATTCGGTCATAGATAAGCTAGATTTTAGTCGTCGGGCCGGGTGCGTGCGCTGCCCAAACGTCGGTTGAAATCCGGTCAGTTTGAGGAAAACCAAGCATCGGAACAAACGCGGCTAGATGAAGGCTAAAACAGAACCAAGTGAGATCCTAATCAATACGTATCCTCCCGCCGCAGGCCGCAATACAGCAGGACCACATCGCGCCCCGCAACATCGTAGCGAAAGCGGAATCTCCCGGACCGCAGCCGGTATTGGCCTTCTCCCGCCGCGACGTCATTCAGCTTCTTGATCGGGTGTCTGGCGCTCTTGTTGTAAGGGTCCAGCGACAGAATCCCAATCGCCTGTTCAAACCGCTCCACAAGCTCGGGATGCTTGGGCACCAACTTCTTCAGCAGCCGATCGAAGTGTGCTGTGGTGACGACGGAATATGCAGGGGCGTTCCGGGGTATCGTCAAGCTAAGCCGACTTCCGAACCGCGCTCCGCTTCAATTCACTCAGCAGCTTTCCGGCAGGCCGAGTTTTGCCGGCCGCATGGTCCTTACGGCTCGCAGCAATCGAAGCCTTGACCTTGGGATTGCGCAGTTCGAGATAATCTTCCAACTCATCCGCCGCCATAATGCCGATGACAGGAATCCCGTCCTTCTCGAGGATGAAGTACTCGTTGCCGTTATGCGCCCGCCGGGCAATCTGGCCCAGGTTGATGCGCGCCTTGGTAATCGGAAGACGATTGACGGTAGCCATTGATGAATGTTAATTAACCTCAATCAAAGCGTACCACAAGATTCTAGTATGGGTTCACGAACTCTCGGCATGAGCCCGTCCAGAGCCTGCTTTCCGAATTATTCTTCTCCCGATCCACGGAAAAGATTAGGATGATAATGAGGGCCGGAAAATGGCAAACGTGCAAACCGAAGTAGAAGTCGATTGGACAGCCTGCGAGCTGATCGAATCAGTTCCGGGCAAAGTCTCCGGAAGGCCCGTCGTTCGGGGAACGCGAATCCTCCCCGATGCCATTGTTGGCAGTTACGACCTCGGTGAGACCATCGACGAACTGCGCGAGGGCTTCCCTACCCTCTCAGTCTCTCAAATCAAACGCCTGATTGAGTTTGCTCACGCCCAGCGTGAGCAGGCGCGCCGGTGAAAGTCCTACTCGACGAAAACCTCGATCACGCACTTCGGCACCTCCTAAATCCACACGAGGTTTTCACTGTTACATATGTGGGTTGGGCCGGACTTCAGAACGGCGCACTGCTACGCGCAGCCGAAGACAACCAGTTGGACGTTCTTCTGACAGGCGACCAAACGCTCGGCTATGAGCAAAACCTGGCAGGCAGGCGGTTGGCGGTTGTGGCCTTGTCCGCGATTCAGTTACCGCTCATCAAAGAGCATCTGCCCGAGATTATCGTCGCCATCGATAACGCTGCGCCAGGCTCATTTCAGATTGTAGATTGCGGAACATTCACCCGAAAGACGCGCCCCATACAATAAGCCTCATCAGGCCAGAACTTCATCGCGCGCAAGGCCAAACCGCATCAGGCGGGCGCGGATCACTGGGCGGCAGGAAGATAGAGATCGAGGTTTCTGGCGCGGTTTAGCTTGAGGGTTGCTGCGCGGTCGACCTCGCTCATGGAAATGCGCAGGTGCCTCGCGTCGGGGTCGACGTAGTGCAGGCCGTCGTCAGAGGCGAAGATGGACACGGCGGAGAGGGTTGAACCGTTCTTGAGGACAATGGCTAAAGGCTGTGGCTCGGACGCGGATGTGGTGGAAGGCGCGGAGGCGGGAGAAGCCGCTGTTGCGACAGGCCATTTGTATTCTGTGACCTTGGGAGGCGACGGCGGCTGGACGGGCGGCGCAGGAGGCTGAACGACCAGGAGCGGCTGCTGAACAAAAACGGCTGGCTGGGGCTCGTAGCCGTACGCTGCGCCGGTGTCGTAGGGCTGGTATGCGGAGCCGAATCCGTAGGGCGAAAAGGCCCGGGCTCGATTGAAATTGTAGCCACCCCGGGCGAAGCCAGGCCATGCTCCGCCTCGGCGTTGGGCGCAGGCATCGCTTGCTACTCCCAAAGCAAGGAGCGTAAACAGGCTGAACATTACCGTTCGCCGCATGGCAAGCCCCCGTGAGCAAGACTCTAACACCCGGGTCTGCGATTGTAAATCCTGTTCGATCTGACGAGTGAATCAGGCCTCGCCCCCCGAACCCCGAGAGTCGAAACGGGTGCTCGTCGGCGCAATCCGCGACCGTTCCACCGAATTGGCGCGCAAGATAGTAGAATTCACGTTGATCCCCAAGCGCCATCAAAGCATGCCCGCACCCTCAGAAACTCCGAGCCGCGCCTACCCACCGACCAGTCCATTGGTCTCGACCGAAATGAAGCCGCGCGGCCTGCACCTGGGGTGGCTGCTTGTTTACGTCCTGATCAACGGACTCATCCTCAACCCTGTGCTTTCTTCATTTAACGCCATCTTCGGTGGTCAGCATCCTCTCCAATCCGCAAGCGCTGCATGCCAGGCTATCGTTTCCAACCTATCTCACCTTGCGCACCTCGCATCGCCGGGCGACTTCGACGATGACTCCCTGGGCACCATGCTTCCCGCCTTGAAGTCGTTCGCAGCCGATCCGAAAATCTCTCCATACCAGGCTGTCTTCTTTCATGACAACGTCAAGTTTCAGTACCCACTAACCTCTCTGCTGCCCCTCTATTTCCTGCAACGCTTCGGAGTCGGCGACGACGACTTATCCAACCTCTTCAACACTGTTTGCTGCATCGCATTTCTGGGCATTCTTATTTTTTCGATACTCATTGCAGTGCGTCCGATCCGAAGCGGCTGGAGAACGCGTGTCATGGTCTCAACCACCATTGCAGCGGCCTGTCTTCTTTTCTATCCAATCACACGCGGTCTCGAACTCGGGCAGATTCAAACCATCCTCACATTCGGCTTTACAGCGGCCTTCTATTGCTGGATCGCTGGCAGGGAGAAAGCCTCCGGTGCAATCCTCGGAGTTATGGCGCTGGTCAAACCGCAATATGCCCTCTTTCTTGTTTGGGCGGCGCTGCGCAAAAGGTTCGGGGCATTGGTCAGCGGCGGCGCTGCGATTGCGGCTGGAGTCATAGTCTCGTTTTGCGTCTTTGGATTTGATAACAATATGGACTATCTCAAGGTGCTGCATTTCATTGGCATGCATGGCGAAAGCTACGCAACCAATCAGTCAATGAACGGCCTCTTGAATCGGCTTCTCTTCAATGGAGACAACCTGATATGGGATGAGAAAGCATTTGCTCCGTTCAATCCGATCGTTTACGCGGGCACGCTGCTCAGCTTTGTTGCGCTCGCCGGAATCTCGCTTTTCTTCCCTTTCGGCCGGGAGCGGAAATCCGGCGCAGACGACTTTGCGTGCTGCCTGCTGGTTGCCACAATGGTCTCTCCCGTGGCGTGGGAGCACCACTACGGAATCCTCTTCCCTATCTTCGTCTGGTTATGCTTCAGTAACTCCACGCGCCCGGTTCCGCGGTCCAGAGTCATACTCATAGCGCTGGCGTATTTCTTAACCAGCAATAACATAAAACTCTTCGATGGCTTAGCCTCGATCGCCGTCTTGAATGTATTCCAGTCTTATCTTTTTTTCGGAGCACTGATCGTATTGTTGCTGCTGCTACGCACTACGTCCCCTGAAACAATCCCGGCATCACTTCCCCGGCCTTGCCCTCCACCACGTGAGTAAACGCGGAAGCGTTCAGC
>CAYWMR010000330.1:0-6037 GCA_964458965.1 uncultured Occallatibacter sp.
GTTCCGGCCACCGCCAGAGATGCGGCGCGCATGAACGCTCTTGTGCATGTTGCGAGCCTTCCCACCGATGAAGGTTTCATCGGCTTCAACTCCGCCGCCGTTGCCGCCCAGCTTCAAAAAAGAACCGCTCTGCATAGCCTTGCGGATTCGGTGGAGCATGAACCATGCAGTCTTCTGAGTGACACCCAAAGAGCGGGCAATCTCGCAGGAGCTAACGCCGTTCTTTGCAGTGCTGATGAGCCAGACAGCAGGGAGCCACTTTTCCAGGCCGAGCGGAGAGTCTTCGAAGATGGTTCCCACCTTGGCTGTGAACTGCCTCTTCGCGTGGCCGCTCTTGCACTGCCATTTCTTCTGCGTCGCCAGATAGGTCACATCCTTGCGGCCACAGCTAGGGCACTCAACGCCGTTTGGCCAGCGATGCGCCGCCATGTAAGCCAAACAATTCTCAGCGTTTGCGAAGTAAATGATGGCATCTTGGAGTGTCTGAGGTTTTCTCATACCTCAATCATAGGCAATTTGACTTGATTTGTCAAGTATATAATTGCCGAAGTTTGAGCCAATCGCAAATTTTGTCGGTTAGGCTCGGCGCCAGCTTTCTGCCGCTTCGCTGGCTTAGGGCCTGGCGAAGGAGAGCGGCCGGCAGCTGGGCCCACGAGTTACGAAATCCAGCATGAGCTCGAATCATCGGGAGCGCTGGACTTCAAATCTTGAGGATCTTCGGGTTGACCGTCCGAAGTACTGGATTTCGTAAACAGTTTGCGTCTGAGGCGGTTAACCGGATGGGCGCAAGACCGAGGGCCGCTCTTTTGCCGGGGCGGCTTTCGGGATTACATGAAAACAGCCGGGGCAAGCCAGGGGCCTGGCAACAGAATTCTGGCAACCAAGTTTGCACGAGGGTGAGGGCTGGAGCCGCAGAAATGCGAACCGAAGGATAAACGCCGGCCAAGACAGCGTCCTAAGGCCTCCAGCCCGAATCTTGGAATAGTTTGCGCGAGTGACTCCGACAACCTGGAGACAGGCTCTGAACACTCACGGATGAGACGGGGAACCCTCGGGGGATAGGGTGCCAGCAGCATTCCACCGGCCAACTAGGAGGCCGTAGCCAAATAGGTAACGGAAGCTGGCAGGGAGCGGAACGACTCGCGCAATTCACAACTCAGCACAGTTTGTGCCGAAGGAGAAACGCAATGTCTTGGAGTATCAGTCTTTCAGGTGGTAAAAAGCAGGTGCAGGATGAACTGCGCCACGCGGCAATCGAGATCGGTCACGCGATGGATGCTCTTGATCGCGCTTCTGGACCCCTTGTCAATGTCTCGGTCAGCGGGTCATCGTTTATCACTCCCACTGACTCGAACGGCAACAGCAACAACGGAACAGGCGCATCGTTCAACGTGGGAAGCTATGCTCCCGAACCGGCGCCTGCTCCGACGCCAGACATGCCCACAGAAGCCGTTTCCTCGTAAACGCAGGATTAACCGATAACCCAGTGGCCGGGAGTAGCGCAATGCGAAGGGCCGGCATTTTCAGCAAGCTGATGACGCAGAGTCCGTCAAAAGTCCTGAAATACAGCCTTCAGGTGGACGAGCCAGGGATCAGCAACGACAGAACAGGCTAGCCACCGCCTCCGGAGAGCCTGTTTTCCTGGTGGGCGATTGTTTGGGGAAGCGATCGCCCGCCGGTCGGTATTTTACGAGGTAAGCATGGGATCAACTGCAGTCGAACCCGCTCAATCCGCCTTTCGCCACTATGCCGATACGGACACTTATGAGTGTCTAGGCTGCCACGGCCTGATACCGGTTCCACGCTTGGCTATTCTCGAAGAGCAGAACGAAATCGTTCGCATCAAGGACAATCCCCTAAACCGGATGCTTTGGCTGGAAGTCTTGGAAGAGAAACACCAGAACTGCGCGCACAGGAATCACCATGAGCGGATTCAGGGACGATCGCCGTTGCTGGCCATACCGCACCACGCGGCAGCGCAGGCGTGAACGTCGCGACAAACTGAAGTCAATGAAGATTACCCCGACGCGCCGGCGCCGGGTCTTTTGCGTGACCATCACCGCAATAGCAATGCCTCAATGGGCAGTCGACCGGCGAATCAAAGGGCTAAGCGCGAGCCCAACACGAATTTGGCTCTCAGCGTCCGACGCGCGCTTTTTGATGAGCCTGGACCGGGCCGAAGGCGGCCGCCCTTGGTTTGCTGAATCGGAGTACCGGCGCTGTGGGCTCTGCAACCGGCCTTTGCTGGACGTGGATGCCGCCGCCAGGCGTTATATGGATGAGAGCACGACAACCGGCAAGCAACTGCCCTGCGGAGCGGATTGCATTGAGGCTTCGAAGGACGGACGGTGGAGGTAAGATTTGACACGAGTGGGCGAGTGCGGTAAGTTGGGTACTTCATCGGGCGGTTGGGTTTCCAAGGGGAAACGGATGGCGCGAGAGCTCACCTCACTCGCGTCATCCGTTTTTTTGTTGTTCGCTTTCTGCCTATCGGCCGCAGCCCAGTATACCGCGCCGTACATCGCTGTTATCGGCACCATGAGCAGTTCCAACGGAATGCCGGCGGCTAACTACGCGCTGACCTTCCAGCCGACCCAGGTCATGTTTGTGGGCGGGACGTCGGTAGTTGTGGCCAACTCAAATTGCGCAACGGATACAAGCGGCGCGGTGGTGGGCATCCGAAACCCTCTGACAGTCCCGGTTGTCAATGTCGTCTATTCAGGAACTCTGCCAATCGGGAACTATTACATCGAGATCACCTGGTACGACACCTACACCCATCAGACGCTGGTCAGTCCGGAGATTCAGAAACAGCTCACCTCCGCCGGCCAATTACAAGTATCCCCGCCAATCACGGGCGCCGCGGCTAACGCCATCGGCATGAACGTTTACATTGGAACCACGTCGGGAGGCGAGACGTATCAAGGCCAGACCGCGAGCCCGACAGCGACTTTTACACAGAGCACAGCTCTGACAACGCCCGCGGCCACACCGCCGATTGTCAACAGCACAGTCTGCCAGGTAGTAGCCAACGATGCGGCTTGGCCAATCGCCGGATACACGGCCACGCTGACCAATGCGAGCGGCATTCCAGTAGCGGGATTTCCCCAGCAATGGCAGTTTGTGGGCCCAGGAAGCACTTACAACCTATCTAATGGACTTCCGCTCTACAACGGCCGGGTGACCTACCCAGTGCCGATTCTCAGTACTCCTTACAACCATAACGCTCAGTCGATCTCAGGCCCGCTCAGCCTCTCAGGGTACAACCTGTACAACGTGGGAGAGATTGGAGTCGGAACCAGTCTTCCGGCCTGGGGCGTAGACGTGGAAGGTTCGGGCCTGGCTGGGCTGATCAACTCTATCAGTGGATACCTAGTGAACGGTTCAGGGGGCACCACGGGCCAGTGCCTAGGCTCGGACGGTACTGCCTTCGACACAGCGGTGAGCTGCACAAGCGCCAACCAAAACATAGAGGTGAACGGATCGCTGATGACCCAGCGGCCAACGTTTAACCTGATCGGTAATTTCATTAGCGGCGCAGATAGTTCTTCGCCCGCGCGGACGAACATTACCTTCAATGCAACGGGCACTGAGTCCTATTTAGTTACCGCATCCGGTCCTGGAACCAATGGCCGATGCGCGCAGTGGGATGCATCTGGAGGTATCACTCAGAGCACAGGTACGTGTTTAAGTGGTACAGTTTCTCAGAAGAATTGCTTGAGCGTTTCTTGCGCGGGAGGGTCAATCTATTCTTTTGGTACAACCTACACCAACTCTAGCGGCGTTGCAGTAATCGAGGAGGTTTCATATTCAACGCTGGCGGCTGGTGAGTGTACGGGAGCATCTTCGTACATCACCGCCTATGTGAATGGACTTATCGCGGGACACGGCGGAATATTTAATCAGTGTCAAGGAGTTGCGTCAATCCCCGGATTTGTAGTCCCTGCTGGAGCAACGTTTGAGGTGGTTTACACGGCAGGCGTGAACGGTGGAAACGCACCTTCGTCTTATGTTAATGATGGGTGGTTGGAGAATAATCTGTGAGAATAGCCAAGATTGTTTTTGCAATTATTTATTTTGGTGTGTTCACGATTTTCTGTATCCGCGCAAGCTTCTGAGAACCGCCCGCAACAAGCAGCCTGCCGCGCCGATGCGCGCGCAGAGATTCAATCTTCAACCTCGACGCCGGACCGGGCAAACCGCCGGTTGTCCTAAGGAGAAACAAAATGCGCAAGTTTTTTGCAATTGCGACGATAGCCCTTCTGACGGTTGTGTTGCTGCCGGCAGCGATGGCGCAGGCTCCGAATCCGGCTCCCGCGGTGTATGCAGAGGATTTCAATAACTGGTCACTCGTGAGCTCGGTCGCCAACACCTTTACCTTTCCAGGCGCAAACTGCTGGGTTACACCGCTTGAGCGCGGAGTACCCAGTTATTTTGTCTTTGGAAACCCAAACACGGGCATCAATTATCCGGTTGCTATTCGCGACTCGAACGGTCTCTTCAGTGAGGTTGTGACGCCAAGCTCTATCTCGACGGCACAGAGCGCGTGCGGATTCAACGCGGCCACGGTCTATGCCCACGCCAGTTTTTTTGTGCAGTCGGGCACGGCGGGCTTGCAGGATGCGGTTGCGGCAATGGGCAGTTCGGCGGCCAGTGCTCCGCTGAATGTAATCTACCTCGACAAATACTGGTATGGGCTCGTGGCGGGCCTTCCGCAAACGCCGGCTGTCCAGACTGTGCCCGCTATCATTGCGGCCCTCAAGGGCGGTTCAGGCATTGAACTTGTGGATATTACCTCAATCCCCTGGACCTACTACGCATGGAATGGTACCTCGTTCAGCGTTGCCGCAGGCAATACCGGAGGCAATCAATCAGGTGTCGTGGCGGCGGTGACCGCTGGAGCTGGCACCGCCGCAACCATTTCGACCACCGGATCCGCTGGCAGTCAGATTGTGAATCTGACAACCGGAACGGGCGCCACCACTGGCAACGTATTTACCTTGGCCTACAGTCGTCTGACCGGCGGCGTTGTCTCAGGTACTTACACATCGGGCTTGACCGTGGTTGGATCGATAGGTCAGCAGATTTGCTTGACGGCAACCAATAACGGATCGACAGCAACGGCTCTGTTGAGACTGACCGGCGCCAACACCATCGCCGGCGCAACAGCCTTTACCGTGATTGTGCCAGGAACGGCCGCCACAGCCGCGCCCACCACAGCGAGCGCTGCGATTACCGGCTGCGGTATAACCAATCCAGCAACCAGCGTTTCCGGCACAGCTACAATCTCAACTGTTCTCGGCAGCTCTGGCGGATTCACTTATCCTCCATCCTGCACGATCGTGAGCATTGGTAGTGTTACGCCGACTGTTGCTCTCACGGTCTCCAGTACCTATTCCTCGCCCACGGCGACCGTTACGGCGGCTGTGGCGACAACAGCGCTCACATCCTCAACAGCGGGTTATGCCTGGCGCGTCTCCTGCCAATAAGATCAGCATCGGAACAAACCAAAAAGGGCGCGCCGCGGCCAACCGGCCCGGCGCGCCACCGTATCACAAGCACATCCGAGGACAGATAATGAGCAAGCGGATACACGGTATCGGAATTGGATTGGCCCTGCTGCTGTTTGTGTGCCTTCCAGCTCTCGGCCAGGTAATCGGACTAACTCCGACGCCTCTGGCAAACTACTATTGGAACACGACAACGGCGAGCTGGACAGTCTGCCCGAATTCCTCTGCAGTCGAAGCGAGCCCGAATCTTCCGCAGGCGATCGCTCTCTATGGCTTCAATACGAGTTTAGGCATGTGGACACCGGAGACATCCTGCTATGCCTTGTTGTCTGGCGCAACATTCACTGGGCCGGTGAGTGCACCGAGTTTGACACTTGGCACTCCACTGACTGTACCAAACGGCGGCACGGGCGCAACTACAGCAGCAGGGGCGTGGATAAATATTTTCTCAGGTGCAGGGATTGCTGCGAATTGTTCTGTGCTGACAACAAATAGTAGTGGAGCACTTATTTGTGGCTCTCTCTCCG
>CAYWMR010000331.1:0-6028 GCA_964458965.1 uncultured Occallatibacter sp.
CGGTAGCCAGCGTCACGGCCCGGTTAAGCAGGCTTGTCACTTGCGATAATGCGCCGTCGGCCACTTGCAGCAGTCCGACACCCTCCTGGGCGTTGGTTTGCGACTGGGCAAGAGCAACGGAGTTGGCCTGAAGACCATCCACCAGCGAAAGGCCGGCGGCATCGTCCGCGCCGGAGTTGATCTTCGAACCGGAAGACAACTGCTGCAGCACGGTGTTCAGGCTGTTGCTGGTGTTGTTAAGGTTGTTCTCCGCGTAGATAGCTGAGAGGTTATTCAAGACACCCAGGGACATGGGGTACTCCTTGTGAGATGCGTGGATTTACGGCCCTTTCGCGGTAAGTGTCCCCATTTTTTGTCTAACCCTGGGTGGCTGCTTCCCGTTCGGTTACCGTCGCATCTGGCCCCTTCTTCGGCACCTGGGTTATGGACTTTATGGACCCCGCGTTTGTGTCCTGCCGGGGACACTTCCGCCCTGTTTCTTCTAATCTTTTAACCTTTTCCTTCTTCCGCCGATATGCATCGCAAGGGAGGTTTCCAGCCATGATCGAACTTACACGGCTTAATGGCGCGGCAATTGTTTTAAACAGCGATTTGATCAAGACCGCCGAATCGTCTCCGGACACCATGCTTACGCTGATCAATGGAGAGAAGCTGATTGTTCGCGAGAGCTGCGCTGAGGTATCGGAGCGAGTGCTGGCGTACCGGGCGCGCCTGCTGGCCGCAGTGGCCTGGCGCACCGCGTCGGGGGACCTGCACCGTGTTGCTTCCATTGGCAGCCTGGACGTTGCCGGCCAACGGAGCCCCGCACTTGAGTTGCGGCGCGATCCGTTCCACGGTGCATAAGCAATGAAATCGAGACGCTCATCGATTCTTCAGCCGTGGCCGACGAGGGTGTTACCTCGCCGATGGGGTCGAAACCAAGGGTATGCACGCAGTTTTGACCCAGGAGCAGTTCATGGATAAAGCGAGTGTTGGCGGAGTGTTGCTGGCAGTTGCCGGGATCATAGCCGGGTTGCTCATCGAGGGCGGAAATCTCGGCCAGATTCTGCAGCCCACCGCGGCCTTGATCGTCTTTGGCGGCACGCTGGGAGCGGTGCTGATCCAGTTCCCGCTCACCACAGTCGTGGCAGCATTCCGCAGCCTTGCGCACGTGTTCGCCGCTCCCCGGACACAAAATGACCAGCTGGTTCGCACCCTTGTGACTCTTGCCAACAAGGCTCGCCGCAATGGCGTGGTTTCGCTGGACAAGGATCTGCCGGCCATCGAGGACCCGTTCTTCAAGCAGGCGCTGATGCTGGCCGTGGATGGCACCGAGCCCACCGAGTTGCGCAACATCATGCGCGTCTCACTCACATCGACCGCGGAGAGCGAAGAACGATTGCCGGCGGTCTTCGACGCGGCTGGAGGCTTTTCGCCGACCATTGGCATTCTTGGCGCGGTGCTGGGGTTGATCCAGGTTATGCAGCATCTTGACAATATGCAGGAGGTAGGCCGCGGAATCGCCGTAGCTTTTGTCGCCACCATCTATGGAGTGGGCGTCGCCAATCTCTTTTTTCTACCCTTCGCCGGGAAGATGCGTATCCGCATACAGGACATCCATCAGAGCCGCGAAATGATGCTGGAGGGCGTGATTTCGATACTCGAAGGCATGAACCCGCGCATGCTCGAAGTAAAACTGGGAGGGTTCCTGGATGACCGGCTTCAGCAGAAGAAGGAGCGCGCCGCATGACCCGTCCCGCAGGCAAATCGCACGGTAGCCGGGACCGCTGGCTGGTATCGTATGCCGACTTCATCACACTTCTGTTTGCCTTCTTCGTTGTTCTCTACTCCGCATCGAAGGCCGACTCCAGAAAACAGATGCAGGTATCGGCGTCCATCAACTCCGCATTCCGTTCTCTGGGAATTTTTGCCGGTGAGAACAAGCTTTCGAACAAAGTGAGCGGCGGGGAAAAGAGCATGGACACGCCGGCAATACCAATGAACATCATCATGGGGGAGGAGCTGCTGTCGCCGGCCAAGGTTCAGGAAGACCTGAGGCAAATGGCCCGAGACCTTCAGCAGCGGCTTTCCAACCAAATCGCGCAGCACACGGTTTCCATCCAGATGGGCCGGGGCGGGTTGGTCATCAGCCTGCGCGAGGCCGGCTTCTTCCCTTCCGGCTCGGCGACTCCAGGACCGGAGACGATGGTTACACTGCGCCAGGTGGCTGCCTCGCTGGACCGCACCCAATACGATCTGCGCATCGAGGGACACACCGACAATGTTCCCATCCACAACGGTGAATTCGATTCCAACTGGGAGCTCTCGACGGCTCGCGCCACCCGCATTGCGCGGCTGTTTCTGGAACTCGATGCCATGCCTGCCGAACAGCTATCGGCGGCCGGCTATGCCGAGTTTCATCCCGCGGCCAGCAATGAAACCGCCGAGGGCCGCGCAGAAAATCGCCGCGTGGATCTGGTAGTGCTGCCCCGCACCAGAATCGATCTTTCCTCCGCCAACCTCTCGACGACCGGCTTAACCCACTCCTCCGGCGCATGGCGCAAGATTACCGACGGGGACCGGGCGCCATAGCAGCCGATTCTGCTACTCAACCCCCAGCACCTTCACGATCACACGCTTGCGCCGCTGACCGTCGAACTCCGCATAGAACACGCGCTGCCAGGTTCCCAGATCGAGCTTGCCGCCAGTAACCGGCAGTGTGGTCTCATGGTGCAGCAGCAGCGACTTCAGGTGTGCGTCGCCGTTGTCTTCGCCCGTCTGGTGGTGCTTGTAACCGGGTTTTGCGGGAGCAAGCTCCTCCAGCCATTTGCCTATATCTTCAATCAGGCCGCTCTCCAGATCGTTCACGTAGACGGCCGCCGTAATGTGCATCGGCGATACAAAACATAATCCGTCTTTGACGCCGCTGCGGCGCACAACCTGCTCCACTTCTTCGGTGATGTGAACCATCTCACGCCGCCTTTTGGTCTGGAATACCAGATACTCTGTGTGACTCTTCATTGCGTCCTCCCGTGTGTTGCCGAACGTGCTTGTGCGGCTCAGCCTTTATCCTAAAGACTGCCGTGACCGCACCCAACCCATCCACCGCCGATTCGCTGTGCCTGCGCGGCCATGACCTGCTTGCAGCCGGGGAGCCACGCGAAGCCGCAGAGGCCTTTCGCGGAGCCATCTCTGCCTCCGAGCAGAACACCGATGCCCACATTGAGGCGCACCACGGGCTTATCCGCGCCCTGCGCGATGCCGGCCAGCTTAACGAGGCGGTTGGCGCAGCACTGGCTCTGACTGCTCTGACGCCGGGCGACCCGCTGGCGCACACCGCGCTTTCCATTTCTCTGCAAGCTGCCGGACACGTTCCCCAGGCCGAAGCGGCGGCGGCCCGCGCGCGGATTCTGGAGTGGAAGATGCAACTGCAATCGCCGCCCGGCGAGGGATCGCTTACATGAAGCGCCGACGCCAACCCAACGCGGCCAGGCGATTACGCTCCATGCACGAGCTGCTCGCAAAGGCTTATGGCCCCCAGCACTGGTGGCCGGCCAAAACACCTTTGGAAGTGATTCTCGGAGCCTATCTCACCCAGAACACCGCATGGAATGCCGTCGAGCGCTCCCTTGCCAACCTGCGCGAAGCCGAGGCGCTGACGCTGGATGGCTTGCGTTCGCTTTCGCTGGCCGACTTGCAGAATCTCATACGGCCATCAGGTTTTTATACACGCAAGGCGCCGACCATCAAAGCGTTTGTAGCCATGCTGGATGACGAGTTCTCCGGTTCCCTTGAACTGCTCGCCGCCACACCCACCGAACCGCTTCGTCTCCGCTTGTTGGCTCTTCCGGGAGTTGGCCAGGAAACCGCCGACGCCATTCTGCTCTACGCTCTTGGCCATCCCGTTCCAGTGGCGGACGAGTATCTTCGCCGCATCGCCGAGCGGCACCGGCTCATTGCGCCTCCAATCGATCGTGGCCGCAAGGGTTACCAGTCCCTGGTTCAGCTCACCCGTGAGGCATTCGCATCCGACCCGCCGGATACACATGCACGCCTGTTCAACGAATTCCATGCACTGACCGTAGCTGTGGGCAAGGCGCACTGCGGAAGAACAGCCGAATGCACGGGCTGTCCGCTATCGACCGACCTACAATGGATCGGGGGGCAGGTATAGCTCACGCCGGATGGCCGTCATCCCGAGTTATGCGATATCTTTAATTCGCGCCCTTTCAAGGCAATAAGCTTTTCGCAACCCGATCTAACATGAATTGGAGGAATAAATCGGATGCTCACATCCCGCCGCGGATTTCTCGTTCAGATTGGAACCGGCCTTGCCGCGCCGCTTCTTCTTGGCGCCACCAATAAGTCCAGCAGCAAAAAACATCTGCTTGGTTCCGCGGACCACGTCTACGAGGTCACTCACGACTGGGGCGAGCTTCCCGCAAATATTCAATACGGCAATACTCATGGCGTGTGCGAAGACTCGCAGGGACACATCTACATCCACCACACGGTATACTCCACCAGCGAGAAGCCGGACAGCATGGTTGTCTACGACCACAAGGGGAAGTTCGTCAAGAGCTGGGGCAAGGATTTTCGCGGCGGGGCGCATGGGCTGCACATCCGGAAGGAAGGCGGGACGGAGTTTCTTTATCTGTGCGACACGCAGCGCGGCCTGGTGGTGAAGGCCACACTCAACGGCGAAGAGGTGTTTACGCTGGGCTATCCCAAAGAGGCCGAGCCCTACTCCAAGCCCGGCGCCGACGGCAAGCCGTTGAAGTACAGTCCCACCAACCTGGCCATCGCACCCAATGGCGACCTCTACGTTGGCGATGGCTATGGCTCCAGTTACATTAACCAATACAACAGCAAGGGTGAATATATACGCACCTTCGGAGGCCCGGGCAAAGAGGCGGGCCAACTGCTCTGCCCGCACGGCATCCTTGTCGATACGCGCGGGCCTGAGCCGATCCTCACGGTTGCCGATCGCAGCAACAAGCGTATTCAGCGCTTTACGCTCCAGGGCCAACACATCGACTTCCTCTACGGAACCAACGCGCCATGCCACTTCAATGTCTTCAAGAACGGCGATATGGTGGTCCCCGACCTGTTTGCCCGCGTCACGCTGATGGACAAGGACAACAAAATTATCGAGCACCTGGGCGATGACTCAGGCAGCGACTACATGGCCACGCGCAAGCTGAGCCGCGACCATTTCACGCCCGGCCGGTTCGTCTGCCCGCACGGGGCTTGCTTCGATCACGCGGGCAATATCTTTGTTGTGGAATGGGTGGAAGTGGGGCGGGTCAGCAAGTTGCGACGGGTGTAGTGGCCATGGCTGGCTTCTGGCTGTTAGGTTCCAGGTCTCGGCTGGCGGCGGGGATGTCGCATCTTCTTGACGTTTACCTGTCAAGTGAATGACAATGTAATTCATGGAGGGCTCCGCATGCCCGCAAATGCACTGGTTCAGGCTCGCATCGATTCAGCCATCAAAGAGGAAGCATCTGTCGTTCTCCAGGCAATTGGCCTTACCGTTTCCGATGCTGTTCGCCTCATGCTTACGCGCGTTGCACGTGAGAAGGCCCTCCCTTTCGAGCCATTGATTCCCAACCAAGCCACCATTGCGGCAATGAAAGAGGCTCGGGAAGGAAAACTAGAAACCGTGACCCTGGACGACCTGCAAGCGGTCTTCGATGCGAACAATTAAGCAGACGACGACCTTTAAACGCGACCTCAAACGCGAATCGAAAGGACAGCATCGAGCCTATCTTTCCGAGAATTTCGTTGCCGCGATTCGGACTCTCGCAAATGACCAGCCGCTGGCAGACAAGTTTAACGACCATGCCTTGTCGAACAACTGGCAAGGTTACCGCGATTGCCACATCAGACCAGACCTGGTGCTTATCTACCGAAAGCCGGATGATGAGACCCTGCAACTCGTCCGCTTAGGATCGCACTCAGAGCTTGGCCTTTGACCCATGGCTGGTGTCACCGGTCTATAACCCCAATGAGGGACCGGGCGCACCTTCAACTTGAAAATGCCGGGCAT
>CAYWMR010000332.1:0-5982 GCA_964458965.1 uncultured Occallatibacter sp.
GTCAGCCAGGTTCGTCTCCGCACTCGGCACGATACTCGGCGGTGCTTTGATTCGCGCTTTCACGGGCGGCTCGATCATGCGCACGAAGAACCCGCCGATCCGTCCCGGAATCGCCTCGCGGCGGCGCAGCCTCCCACGTTGCCGGGCCCGGATGGCTGGCCCCTCCATCGCGGCGAGATAGACGCGGTTTGTGATCCCCAGATGGTCCAGGCACTGGGCCACGCTCCACGAACCGGGCTGGGCGCGCCAAGCGGCGTGAGCTTCACTGAGCCCGGCAATGAGCGCCTGCGCATCACTCTCTGCGGCGTCGAGTTCGTCTTCGAGTTTCTTGATATCCGCCGGCAGACTCAAACGCAGCCTCCTATCTTGAAGTATGAAAAGGCTACCAATCAACCAACTACACTCTATCCGTTGTAATTCGCCACCACCCGCGCCACTTTCCCCTCCGCGGACAATTCCATAAACTCCGCCGTCCGCGTCCCCCGTTGATTCGCGTAAACCAACACCACGCTGCTAAGCCCCCAGAACACATCCTCAAGCCGAAACTTCAGTTCCGGATAGGCTTCCAGCCCACGCTGAAAGTACGCTCGCAAGTTAGCCTTCCCGGCCACCCGGCCATCTGTCGTTCCCAATAGCCTGGCCGCAACCGGCGCAGTCAACTCAACCGCGTCCTCATAGTGCGCCAGTATCAGTTCCAGATCGTGCGAGTTCCATGCCGCAACCCAATCGTGCGCAAGTTCCCACGCCTCGTCCTTCGTCATTCCGTCCCTCCATCAGCATCCGTGACAATCGGACTCTACGGCTCATCCTTATAGATATGAACTTCCAGCTTGCCGCCTTCCTCAATCCGCGCGCGAAACATGCCGGGAGTGTTGAAGCTGAACGCGGTTTGCCCATCCGGTGTAATCGCGATAACGCCGCCGTCCCCATGCAACGCTTCCAATTCTCCGTGGATGACCTGGTCCGCGGCCTGCTGCAACTTCATGCCCTTGAACGTAACCAGGTTGCAAATCTCTCGCGCCACGCCCAGGCGGATGAAGTACTCGCCGGTGCCCGTGGCGGAAACCGCGCACGACTGGTTGGAGGCGTAGGTGCCGGCGCCGATGATGGGCGAGTCGCCCACGCGTCCCGGCATCTTGCCCTGCAATCCGCCGGTGGAGGTGCCGGCAGCGATGTTGCCCATGCGGTCGAGCGCCACCACGCCCGTGGTGCCGTGGCTGCGCGGGTCGGCGCCCTCATCGTAAAAGGCCACCGGCACAGGCGCGCCCGGAGGCGGCGCACCGGCTGGACGCGGAGGAATCGGCTTGCCTTCTTTCTGCAATTGCTTCACCAGCGACTGCCAGCGAGACTCAGTAAAAAAGAAACTTGGATCCACCTGCTCCAGGCCCACGCGTCCCCCAAACGCATCGGCGCCTGAGCCAACCATCATCACATACGGCGACTTTTCCATCACAGCTCGCGCCAGGCTGATGGGATGACGTATGTGGGTGACGCCAGCCACTGCACCGGCTTTCAGATTGGAGCCGTCCATGATCGACGCATCCAGTTCGTTCTTTCCCTCGGAAGTGAACACAGCGCCGCGCCCCGCGTTGAAGAGCGGATCGTCTTCCAGGATGTTCAGCACAGCTTCAACCGCATCGAGCGCCGACCCGCCGCGATCCAGAACCTTTGCGCCGGCCTCGGTGGCCACCTTCAGGCTCGCGCGATAATCCGCGTCGCCCTTGGGCCCCAACGCAGACCGCTCAATCACGCCCGCGCCGCCATGCACCACGATGCTCCAGTGGTGCGCCGCGGGCCGCTGTGCTCCGGCGGAAACCAGAGAAGCAATCACCATCCCAGCCATCAACAAAACTCCTAAGGCGTGTCTCATCGCCAAACCTCCCCAGCTTCTTCACTCATTCACATTTCACTCGTTCACTTCCTCGGAATCATCAACTCCGCACCTTCGCCAACCTTATATGTTTCAGCAAAGTTGCGCTGGTTAATGCCAAGCGACAGGCGTCCGCGCGAATCAATGTAGAAAAGCTCCTTGCCAATGGGCATATCGCTGAAGGTCTTTACAAAAGGAAAGACATAACTCTTTCTGGCGAGAGTTACAGGAACCTTGTCGCCAATCTTATATCCCAGCTTGAAGAAAGTCTCAGCAGGCACGTTGAGCACCAGGTTGCCGTAAGGTCCATCGGTGCCGATGACTTGGCCGTGCAGACCGTTGGCATCCGCGGTCGCGTTCTTCAGGTCCAGGCGCACCAGCTTGCTCACGTCGAGCGACGGGCCGGCTGTGGTCCAGTCGTCACCCCGAGCCAGGTGCGCCCCGGCTGGAGAAAAAATGTCGCGTCCATGAAACGTCGACGAGATGCCGGAGCCGATCATCCACGCCGGGTTGGTAATCTCGCGAGCTTCCACAATGCCGTCCCGGTCCTCAACCAGTGTGAGCAGTCCGTTGTCGGGCAGTACAAAGTATTGACCCACGCGCGATTTGGCGATGATCGCCTTGCGCGTGGAACCCACGCCGGGATCAATCACCACAACGAAGACCGCGTCTTTAGGGAAGTAAGGCGCTGAGCCGGCCAGGAAGCGTGCGCCCATGGCGATGTTATAAGGCTCGGACTGGTGAGTTATATCGATAATGCGCACCCCAGGCGCAACGCCGTCCATAACCGCCTTGCAGATGCCCACAGCATCGTCTTTGACGTCGAAGTCGGTCATGAAGCCGATGACCTTGGTCTGCTGTTGAGCTGCGGCCGTCCATGCCATCGCTGCAGCCATGAATGTTGAGAGGAGAATTCTCTTTGTCTGGCGCATAGGTTCAATCTCCAGGTTTCATCCCATGGTATCGCGTGGCGGCGCGAATTGCTTTGCGTAGGATCGCGGCTCGGGTAACATCGAAATTAATGTTGCCCCGCGCACAAATTCTCCTTCCAATCAGTCTCCTGATTACTCTGGCCACGCCAGCCAGTGTCAAACCGCGCCCCATTCCCGTAAAGGTGGTTGTAGTAGCCATGTTCGAAGTAGGTGCAGACACCGGCGACCAACCCGGCGAGCTGCAGTATTGGGTTGAGCGCGACCGCCTCGACCGCGTCTATCCACTCGCAGCCGGCTACCACGCCGCCCGCATGAACGGCGACGGCGAAATGGCGATCCTCACCGGGCAGGGAACCGCACACGCAGCGGCTACCATCATGGCGCTCGGCCTCGATCCGCGCTTCGATTTCACCCATGCCTACTGGCTCATTGCCGGCATTGCGGGTGGCTCGCCGGACCGCGTCTCCCTTGGCTCGGCGGCGTGGGCGAGATGGGTTGTGGATGGAGACCTGGGCTACGAGATCGATGCGCGCGAGATTCCGCCGGAGTGGACAACCGGCTACGTTCCTCTGCGCAAGTCGAAGCCGTTTGACCCGCCGGCCGCGCCTTTCGATGGCCAGGGGTACGCGCTCAATGCGAGCCTCGCCGAATGGGCCTTCAACCTGACCCGCTCGACGCCGCTCGCCGACTCCGACAAGCTAAAGGAGATTCGCAGCCACTTCGAAGGTTCTGCTGCTCAGCGGCCCCCGTTCGTAACCATGGGCGACGAAATCTCCTCATCGACCTATTGGCACGGAAAGTTCTTCGACGCGTGGGCCGCGGAGTGGGTCTCCTATTTCACCGGCGGCAAGGGCGAGTTTGCAACCACAGCCATGGAGGACACGGGCACTCTGCAGTCGCTGGAGTTTCTGTCCAAAGCAGGGCGAGTTGATTCCAAGCGCGTCCTGGTCCTGCGGACGGTGAGCAACTTCGACCGCCAGCCGATCGGCATGTCGGCAGCCGAGAGCCTGGCCACACAGCGCATCGGCAAGTACAGCGGATACCTGCCCTCGCTTGAAGCGGCCTACACGGTGGGCCACGCGGTGGTCAGCGAGTTGCTTTCGCACTGGACAAAGTACCAGCAGACAATCCCCAATGCAGATCAACCCGCATCAGGGAAGCCTTAGAGATCCGTCCTTCACGCCTCGCCGCACACGAATGGCCAAGCAGCCCTTGGCGAAAACAGGTCAGACAGTGCAGAATGCTAGAGTTCCGCAAATGGTTCTATTGAATGAGTCGTAAGCCCGCCTGGGTCGCATTCGTCTGGATCGGCGATACGCATCGTGCAAAACCCGGACCGCAACGGAGGTCGATTTTGAAGCTCAACTACGTAACGCTGGCCGTGTTCATCGTCTTCGCGATTCTGTTTGCAACGAATATCCATCGGTTCCCGCTGGATTCCATGCGGATCTTCGGACTCTCCATTGCGATCCCGTCGTTCGTATTCTTTGTTCTCGCCCGTATTCAGCTGGGCAACTCCTTCAGCGTCGAAGCCAAGGCAACCAAGCTGGTGACCACGGGCCTTTATTCCCGCATTCGGAATCCGATCTACTTGTTTGGCGCCCTCATGATTGGGGGCATAATCATCTGGACTACCAAGCCCCTTCTGTTTCTCATCTTCGTCGTCCTGATTCCGTTGCAGATTTATCGCAGCCGGCAGGAGGAGCGCGTGCTGACGGAAGAATTCGGTGAATCGTATCTGGAATACAAGCGCAAGACGTGGTTCTGATCGAGCGCTGGAAGCAACCAATAAATCGGGCGCATATTCTCGGCGTCCGTAACAAATCTTAAGGAAGACACAATGCACTCTGTCTGGTTTGGCGAGTTTATGGGTACGCTGGTTCTGGTGCTGTTGGGCAACGGAGTCAATGCGGGCGTCACGCTGCGAAGGTCGTATGCGGCAGATGCAGGCTGGATGGTGATCACTACCGGCTGGGCGCTGGGGGTGCTGTGCGGCGTGCTGGTGGCGCAGGCCTTTGGCAGCGCGGGAGCCAATCTCAACCCCGCCATCACGCTGGCCGCCGCGGTTATCAGCGGAAACTATTCACAGTTGCTGGTCTTTTGGTCAGCTCAGTTGCTCGGCGCAATGGCCGGCGCATCTCTGATGGCTCTGCATTATGCGCCGCACTGGGCGCTTACGCCGGGGCCGGCGGACAAGCTCGGCGTCTTCTGCACCAATGCTGCCGTGCGCAGCCCATTGCTGAACATCGTGAGCGAAGCATTAGGCACCGCGGTGCTGGTGCTGGTGGCCGGCGCTATCTTCTCGCGTGGAGTGTCAGCAAACGGCCCGGCCGCGGGACTGGGGCCGTGGCTGGTAGCCAGCCTGGTGTGGGGTATCGGCCTCTCGCTCGGCGGCACCACCGGTTACGCCATCAACCCGGCGCGCGATCTGGGCCCGCGTCTCGCACATTGGCTGCTTCCCATTCCCGGCAAGGGCGGCTCGAACTGGCGTTATGCGCCCATCCCTATTATTGGAGATCTTGCGGGAGCTGCGCTGGCCGGGCTGCTGCTTCGTTATGCGCATTTGTGATTTCGAGAGAGGGTGACGCGAGTTCCAACATACTAAGGTCATGTCAAAAGGTTGGCCCCCGGAATCACTCTCGCTCGCAGTGTGTCACCGATTCGTCTACGAGCGTGATGCGAGTTGAACCATCGTTTGGCTCAAAATCCAGACCACAAATATGCCATTTGCCATCTTCTTCCTGTGCCCATTCGTCGAGCTTGCCACGTCCAAGCGGGCCACGGATTTGGACGGTCAGATCGGCATTGCCATCTCCGCGATTCGCTAAAATACGTCCGTGGGCGATTCGAGAAACGCGCATCGGTTCCCCAAGTAGCTGTCTCATCCTCGCCGAACCTCGCGCTGTTTGTGCCGCCAATGCCAAGGGAGCCCGCGATTGGCGTTCAAACTTCAGAATCCATACTGCTGCAAGAACGAGCAGTGGAGAACCGATTGCTGAAGTGACCATAACTTTCCTGTTCATTCCTTTACTCCAGGCACGAAGCAACCACCGCCATCGCCGCGATGGCCGCAGTCTCTGCTCTCAGGATGCGCGGACCCAGCGACACCGCGCGCCAACCGTTCGCGTCGAAGAGCGCTTCTTCTTCGGGAGCCCATCCGCCTTCCGGTCCAATCGCAAT
>CAYWMR010000333.1:0-5977 GCA_964458965.1 uncultured Occallatibacter sp.
CAATTGCTCGTCATGCGCCTGGACGGCGAGGTCGAGTGCCTGGTGAGCGGCATCGATTGCCTCGGCGAAATGGCCGATCTTTGAATACGCATTGGCCAATTCGGCAAGGAACTGCCCATTCCTGCCCTGGCTCAGCTCCACTGATTTTTGGAGAGGCTCCAGGGCGGCGGCAAACTCTCCCTTCGCTTCAAGAAAGTAGCCCAGGTTGAAGCGCAACTCCGGTGAGTTGGGCAGCAGCGCGACTCCGTTTTGCAGCTGGAGAATCGCTCCTTGAGGGTCGCCGTTGAGAACCATCGACACCGCCAGCCGCTCGATAAACAGCGGGTTCTCCGGGCTCAGGCCATTCGCCTTTCGATACTCGTCCAGTGCGTCGCGCTCCTGGTTGCTTCCCGACAGCAGCGTGGCCAGGTTGTAGTGGGCCATGGCATTGTCGGGATCGCGCTGGAGTGCGTTGCGCAACGTTGCAATCGCTTCAGGAATCCGGTTGTTCTGCACCAGCTTGTAGGCATCGTCGACCAAGCGGTAAAAGTCCATCGCCTGCGGATCGATGATTGCCAGGCCGCCGGGCGCCACGTTCACAAATTCGGGGATATTAACGGCGCGGTTGGCGGCGGTGGTGTTGTCCACGATGATCGCCGGCGAGTCGTTGCCGTTGGCGTCGATGTGCGTGAGCATAAGCTGCGTGTAGGGCGAGCGTGCCTTCGACGAAAACGCAAGCCAATGCCCGTTGGGCGAGAACGTGTGCCAGGAGTTCATCAGCGACAAATTGCAGTGCATCAGACGCGCTTTGCCGCCCGCAAACGGAACGATGAATAGCCGGCTGTCAGGCCTCATCAGCAACCCGTTCTTATTCTCCACCCACACAATCCAGCGACCGTCTGGAGAGACCTTGGGGAAGTTGTTGCTCATGCCGTTGGCCCCGGCGCCCACCACTGGCTCCGCCTTGCCGCCGCGACCCTGATTGAACGGAATCTTGTACAAGTCGTACTGTATCTGGGTTTCATTTGGATCGTTCGCGTGCTCTGCCTTCGGTGCGCCGGGCGGATAGGGATCGCGGGCAAGCGCGCGGCTGAAAACGAGATACTTGCCGTCTGGCGACCAGAACGCGCTGGTCTGTACATACCGTGGGTCGTCGGCGCCCGGCAGCGGCCTCATCTTCTGTTCCTGCTTGTCGTACCAGGCAAGAATGCCGCGGGTTGGATAAAAAACCTGATTGAACGGGATGTCAGGATAGTTGGTATTGTAGAGGCGATCCGAGAGTCCCGACGCGAAGCCGGGAACTGAGTTTGCAGTGCTATGCGCCAAGTTGGGCGGAGCGATGGAAGTAACCACATACCGGCCGTCTGGCGAGACCTGCGACATGAAGCCGAACCGCTTCACGGCGGGCGCGTCGCTGCGGGATTCAGGGTCCACCTGGAACGAACTCCAGCGAATCACATCCTTATTGGCGATGGTCATTTCTCTGGCCACCGGCACCAGCGCATACAGCCCCTTATCGTTGCGCGGTCCATCCAGATCGAGTCCCATCGTCTTGCCATCCGCGGAAAAAGAATGGCAATTGACGCACGTGTGCAGATTGCCCATCACGGTATGGCTTTCGGCCTCAGATATGCTCCGTATCTGCCACTTGATAAGCGGAATGGCGGAGAGCGGCAGCGGCGCAATGGGGCCGTTGACGCCGGTAGGCGATGTCTTCAACGGAACATCGCGGTAGAAGATGGGCGCCCCAACAGGATCTGCCGAGGTGGAAAAGTGCACCTTGCCGGTTGACACTGGAACCTGTGAGTCTTGCGCAAATCCACTGATCGTAACGGTGGCCGGCGACTTCGCCGACTGCCGTTTGATCTTCTCCCACGTGGCCGCGTCCGGTCTCCACGCCCGTGTGGCAGCCTGCTCCGGAGTGAGTTCGATCGGTGGGCCTGCTTCGGGATCGATGGCGCCCACCTGCAAGTGCTCGCCGCTGGCCCCGACGCGGATCGTACCGGAGGTGCCCGCGAACGAGACTTCAACCAGCCAGCGGGTTGCAGTCCCAGCGGGGTCGTGCCACAAAAAATTGGGCGGCGTAATTTCGGGTGGGAAAACAGAGCCTTCCAGGGGATAATCCACCGTGATGTTTGCCGGCTGGGGCGTCGCGGACGAGGCAAGCGAATGGGAGGAATTGAGCGCGGCCCCACACACCAGCAAGACGGAGACCGCGCCGGCAATCCCGGCAAGCAGGGCTCTTCCCAGGCGAATCCGGAGGTACGGAGAAGCGCCGCTCCGGCTCGATAGGTTGCGGTGTGGGGAAAACGGCTGCATCTCAACAGAATGGTGCTCTCAAACCGATCATTCGGTGATGTGCGTCACGTCCAAGCGAAGTTCAACAGTTGATTTCCCCCTGAACCCGCTCGGATTGGCGTCCTACAGCGCCCCGCGCTCGTCTTTCAGTAAAGGAGTAGAATTTGATGTGGATGATCTGCCCGAACTCCGTTGCTCGTTGTTGGAGCCGGGCTGCGGGAGGATTTAGAAAAATGCGTACTTTTAGCTTTCTATGCCATGGAGTGATGCTTTTGGGAGCTGCAGCTCCACTTGCTGCGTTTGGACAGTTTCAGGCTCCCACCCAGGAAGAGTTGAACATGACCTCCGACGCCAAAGCGCCTGGCGCGGCGGCGGTCTTTCTCGATCGCGAAGAGACGGAGGACGATCCGCATCATTTTTCCACCGTCCACGCGCGCATCAAGGTGCTCACGGAGCAGGGCAAGGATGCGGCTACCGTCCAAATGAGCTACCCGCGTTTCTTGGCCTTCAGCGCGAACGGGAACAACCAAAGCAGCAGCAGTTCGGGGTATGAGAACCATTTCGACCTTCCGAATGTGAATCAAATGGGACAAGACCAGCCGTGGGACACCGACACCTTCAAAGGGGATGTCAAGGTCAGGGCGGTTGAGGCCAGGATCATCCACCCGGACGGGACCATCGTTCCGGTGAAGGGATCGGTAGCCGAACTGGTCAAGGTCAACAAGGATGCGTATTCGGCGACCATGACCCTGTCTGGCGTCGGGGTCGGCGACATTATCGAGTACTACTACCAGGTGGGCTACGACCGGTTCCAATCGGCGCCGAACTGGCAGATTCAGCAGCCCTACTTTGTCCACAAGGCGCATTACCTGTATACGCCGACAAGCCAGTTTCTGCCCACAGGTGTTACCGGAGGCGCGGTTGGGAATAGCGAGCTGAAGGGCCCGCACGATACGGTTCTGACCGACATCCGCCGGGCGGACATCCTTCCACCGGGAAAGCAAATTGGCACAGACGCCCTTGGGCGTTATTTCCTTGACCTTACCGACATCCCCGCCATTCCCAATGAGCCGTTTGCGCCGCCAGTCGGCGAGCGGATTTATCAGTCCGATTTCTACTACACCTATACGGTGGTGGTGAACGAATTCTGGCAGAAAGAAATGCAGTTCTGGACCAAGGATCTGAACCGGTATACTGCGCCGACTGCCGTGCTCAAGAGCACCGCGGAGGAGCTTGTTTCCTCGTCTGACTCGCAGCTGGACAAAGCCAAAAAGCTCTATGCCGCGGTGCAGCGGATGACCAATACCGAACTCCCAGGCGATTCATCCAAGACCCCAAGCACCGAGATTCCGGCGGGAAGCGTGCAGACAATTCTGGAGCAGAAGAGCGGTAAGAGCAACGAGATCGCCCTGCTGTATCTTTCACTGGCACGCGCCGTGGGGCTTAACGCGCGGCCAGAACGGATTGCCAGCCGCGACCGCCACATTTTTTCTCCCGAGTTTCTTTCCACCAGCCAACTTGACGGTATTGTGATCGAGTTGACTATCGACGGAAAAGAGACCTTCGTCGATCCCGGGCAGAAAATGGTCCCGTTCGAGACACTGTATTGGGCCCACGCGGGAGCCGGTGGAGTGACGGTGAATGACAGAGGGAAGATGGAGACTCTCATCACCCCACTGCAATTGAATACCGACAATACCGTGGTGCGGGTCGGCAGCCTCAACATTAGCTCGCAGGGAGTGGTTTCCGGTACGTTGAAGGTCGGGTTCACGGGGGCGCAGGCACTGGAGTGGCGGCTGATGGCCCTCCGCACCGATGCCGGCACCGTGAACCAGCGGTTGGAAAAGACGATTGCCGCCCAGGTTCCAGACGGGATCCAAGCCCATGTGACCAGCGTTGCGGGGCTTGACGATCCTAACAGGCAGTTGGTGGCTGTGGTCCAGGTTAAAGGCTCTATTGCCGACCAGTCGGGCAAGCACCTCGTCCTGCCGCGTCTGTTTTTCGACAGCAAGGAGACCAACCCATTTCCGGCCCTGGCCACCAGAACGCTTCCAGTGGATATGCAGTATCCCGCGCAGGAGAGCGAGAAGATCACCTACGTGTTCCCAAGCGGGTTTGCGCTGGACGCCACGCCACCGGACGCGAATTTCAAATGGGGAGACAACGCGGTTTACCAGTTGCGCTCAAAAACCGCTGCCGGCTCCATCACCACCGGCCGCCTGCTGGCGCGCGGATTTACGCTGCTCGATCCGGCGGACTATGGCAAGCTTCAGGACTTTTACCAGAAGGTCATTTCTTCCGATAAGCAAAAGCTTGCGCTGGGCTCAGCGCAAGCGGGAAACTAGCGCGCACCTCTCACAAGGCTGGTCAGCGTTTTTGTAGCGCTGGCCTCCTGGCCGGCTGTAGCGTGGGTCTCCCGACCCACGCTGGGTGCCGATTGCTTCGTCTCGGAGGCCTCGTCATGTATGCGGACGTGGATAGAGATTCTGCCGAATTTCACGTCCGTCGGACAACGCGGAACAGGACGCCCCCCCCCGCGCCATCCGCTTCTGGAACCGTACCGGCGACACCCCCCAAACAATGATTGCAATAACCGCGAAGGCGGCGACAACGTCTAACATCAAAGACACTCGATCACGCTTTGTGTTGCCTGTTCCCTGCAACCATCGACCGCATTCTTGCTGTGTGCGTCCTGGGAATTCAACTAGAAGTGATAGCATTGCCGGTTTGAGGTGAATCCTATGCATTGCCGCTCCGCGTTGCTTTTCTCCGTTTTGGTGTCGTTCCTTTCCGGCCCTATCGCTGCCCAAAACGCGGCAACACCCGACCAGGCAACGCCCGACAATGAATCCCCCGTCGCCACATTCAAAGTGAACGCCAAGACGGTGCTGGTGGATGTGGTGGTGACCGACAACAAGAATCGAGCGGTTCCAGGCCTGAAGAAGGAGGACTTCCAGATCTTCGAAGATGGAAAGCCGCAGGCCATCTCATTCTTTGAGGCAAATTTCGCGGATGTTCCCGAAGCGGCCACAGCTCAGGAGGATGCAGTTCCAGCGGCGACGGCTCCGGCGGTAAAACCTCCGGCTCTTCCGCCCGGCACTTTCACCAATGTTCCCACCGTAGCCCCCAACGACGCGGTAAACGTGCTTCTGATGGATTCCTTGAACACTGCCGAGGGAGATCAGTCCTACGTTCATAAGGAGATGGTCCGGTATCTCGCCACACTGCCTCCGCGCATTCGCATCGCGGTCTTCCTGCTCAGTGAGCGGCTGCGCATCATCCAGGGTTTCACGCAGGATGGCACGGTTCTGCGAGCGGCCATCAAGCGTCTTGCCGCCAATCCAAACACGTCGTCGCTTCTGTCCACCGTGGAATCCTCCGCCGCGGAAAACTCGGCCACCAACATGATCTACCAGGCGGCGCTCGATACCGGCAGCGTGCAGCTTGCCCAATCCGCGCAAGCGTTGCAGCAATTCGTCGGCCAGCAGAATACCTTCGCGGACAATCAACGTACAATGATGACCATGGAGGCGCTGCAGCAGATTGCGCGGTATCTCGCCGGCGTTCCCGGACGAAAGAACCTGATCTGGTTTGTCGGCATGTTTCCGCACTGCCTGGCGTACGTGGCCGATCAATCCACTGCAGTCGATACCTCCACGCTCGCCAACGGCGGCTGCCCTTACGACGAGCGGATGAAGAA
>CAYWMR010000334.1:0-5969 GCA_964458965.1 uncultured Occallatibacter sp.
GCAAGCGGCGTCGATGACTCACCGATCGTCATGCGCGGATGCTTGCCTCGTTCCACCAGCACCACCGAATGGCCCTGACTCTTTGCAATCATCGCCATCAGTGAACCTGCAAAGCCTGCCCCAAATACAGCGATATCATAGGTCCGCGTCAACTTTGGCCCCCGCAGAATGTGCAATCGACAGTGGGGAGAATCTTCTGAAACAGATTCATGCGATGCAGTCGCGCCACGCGATCCGCAAGACAGTGCTGGCACGTGTCCTGCCGATTCGGTATATCCCAAAGATCGACAAACACCCGCCCTCGCGCCAGACTTAAACCATAACCGAGGGCCGCCTCTACGGTTGCTATCGCTGGCTGCACAAACTCACCGCTCAGGGCAAGTGATTCCATCGCGCCATTGCCGCCGCGCGTAGGAATCAACGTCGCCGCCGTCGCACCGCAGTCGAAAGCGAAATCAAGCGAGCGCTGCGCCCAATGCAACGACTCCTCGGGTCGCATGAAAGGCGGTTGAACAAGAATGAATACCCGCAGATCGATTTCATTCTTTCTCAAGTACGATGCAGCATCGGAAAACTGCTTAAGTGTCATTTTCTTGTTGAGACGATCAAGCACTGAGGGATGTGCGGTCTCCAGCCCCATCGCTACCTCAAGTTGATTGGAAAGGATGTCCCGAAACTGGAGACAGCGCTCCGACACAAGCGATGGATGAGATTCGACAATCGTCCTCTCAAAGCACTCCAATTTGCTCGCAATTGCGGCATAGTCCTTTTTCGGAATGGCTTGAAGATCGAAGAAACTCCCGCTGTTATAAAGCTTGATCTGACGGGCCGCCGACAATCGCGCCAGGGCAAAATCGATCTGAATCGGGATCGCCCCCGAAGGCGCCGAATTCGTCAGAGTGTTCTTCCATAGGTCGCACATCACGCATCGCCATGGACACTCGCGGTTGGTAAGGAAAACAGTCGCGACTGGGACGACCTCCATATCGGCCGAGCACTCTTCCTCTACCAGAAATGCATAGGGCCGGTAAGGGTCTCCAGGTGCGCGCGGAGGGCGACGATCGACGACCCATTTGTCGCGTTCCGCCGTATGCATGGGAAACGGAGAAGTCAACGCAATGGTCACCCTGTTGCAAACCTCACTGGTAGAGAGACAGAAACAGCTTTCGGTACTCAGCCTCTTTGAATGGAAGGCTGCTGCGCAAAGCTTCTTCCGGCAACGCGCCGTGTTGAAAACGCCTCTTCGGGAAAACTGGCATTGTAAAGCCAGTCAACTTTGCGATTCCCCGCGCCACGATCTCACCTTTCAGTTCGTAGAGTCTTGGTACGCTGTACTCAGTGAGGTCGATGAATGGGATCGCCTCGGCCACTCCAACTACGCTTGGTCGCGTGAAAGGGCTGAAACCGGAGAAACCGTAATGATGGGCGGGCGCATAGGTGCGCGTGTATGAGCGGCTAAGCCCTCCGCTATAGGTAAGCGAATGCTTGATCTTGCCCACACCCCAGCCCTCCTGGTAGAGCATGGGATTGTGAATGACACTACGAATCGTCAACTCGGGATTCTCTTCGATTGGATAGTCTTTTAGATTTTCGTCTCCACCGTCTCCATCCACAAGATACTTCCACTCCGGATAAAGGCTGCGAATCTCGCGGCACAACGTCAGCGCCATCGTGGCGGATTCAATATCCAGAGGCTTGTAGTCCTCTACAATTCTGATGGTTTCCTCAACATCCATTCGTCCGGCACTCGTCTCGATTGTTTCAAGAAACAACCCCAAACCCAGTGCTTCGAGAAAGGCGCGTGCCTGTGCTGCGTCCGGGCCGTTGCCAAGATCCAACACAAAGGCCTTGAGCCTGCCAAGATTCATGCCAAGCGTCCGCATCACATGGTAAGTCGTGAGAAAAACACTGCCGCTATCGATACCACCAGAGAAGCAGACGCCAATTGGCTCGCTTGGCGGTACGCCGTTAAGCCACTGGGAAATCTCCTGCGCGAGCGCCCCAATATAAAGCTCTCCAATACGATCGAGATCCGCGGGAAGGACGCCAAGTTCCGGCGTAAAGAACCGCGTGTACACCGGATCGGGATCAGGACATCCGACAAGCTGAATCTCGACCACATGATGGGCCGGCACCATCCGCGTGTACGTGGGATGAAATTGAGAGCCGAATCCTTCCCGTTTCAACCAGTCGTGAATTGCATCAATGCGAGACGCCACAATCAGCATCGGTCCCTCGGACCGCTTTGCGAGGAAGTACCGCATCGGCCGATCCAGCGACCGAGCCATCCTCACCGTCTTGCCCGATTGCGCTACGAGAGCAAAGGAGCCTTCGACGGCCAGCATCGCTTTGCTGGTCTGATCGCGCAGGAGCGTCCGGGCCTCTTCGGTGGTGAGATTCAGGATCTGATTTGCGTCCGGATCGGTGAGATCGACCACTCGCTCGACATACTGATGTGCTGAATTCTGCTGCATCTAAACCCTCAACTTGAACCCGATTGTAACCAGTTTACGCCCCTCAGCCCAGGAAGCATCGACGGCCAGGCAGCCTGACCTTTGCTCAGCAACTCATCGTGAAGCCCAATCGACAGCGATGCTTCAACAAGCTCTCTCCACCCTTGGTTTGAGGCACATCGATCCTCTCAACAGGTATGCTTTCGGCTTGGCCGTTCGCTGCGGTAAGTTCTGTCGGTTCGCGCATCGAACATCTCATATTGGAGTTGCAGCATGACCCAGATCGGACTGCCCACTGCCAAGACTCGTCTAGCGATATGGGTCGGGATGTTGGGAATGCTCGTTTCTTTCGCGTGCCTCGCGATTCCGATGTTTGTGATTCGGCCATTTCGCCCACAGGATCCCTGGCAACTCGACGTGGCACTTACAGTTCGCTTGCTCGCTCCCTGGATTTCTGCGGTATGTGCGCTTGCTACGCTTGCTGCTGTCGCGTGGGCCTGGCAGGATCGAATGCGCATTTGGCTGCGGTGCGCGCTGGCGACGCTCGCCCTGGTGACTGTTGTTGGCGCTGCCCTCACGCATGTGAATGTCTTCGAGATCATGTTTCATCCCTATCCCGAGCCGAAGTTTGAATCTCCTGCAACGGCTAAGGTCGATTCCGGCGACAAGGTGCTGAGTGTGACGATCCGCGGCGAATCACGCGCCTATCCGATCCTCACTATGGGCTATCACCACATTGTGAACGATATTGTTGGCGACACGCCCATTGCGGTTACATACTGTACGCTTTGTCACACCGGTCTGGTCTGGAGCAGGAGGTTGGAAGGCCGAACACTGCACTTCCGCCTCGCGGGCATCAACAATGGGAACGCGCTCATGCGGGATGAAGAGACGAGTAGCATCTGGCAGCAAAGCACGGGAATAGCGATTTTTGGGCCATTTCGGGGACGGCAATTGCAGCTTGTGCATTGCGATGAGCTTTCTTTTTCCCTATGGCGCAACGAGGAGCCCCGCGGCCTGGTGCTGAAACCGGATCCGGAGTATGCCGGCGATTACGACGGCAAGGACTGGGAGAAACACGTCGAGCAGGCGCGCACGGTGGTAGACACAAGCAAGTCTGGAATTTCTCCCCACGAGTTGATGCTGGGTGTTACGGCAGCCGGAGAGAGCAAGGCATTCCCGGTGAAATCGATCCTTACGGCAAGGCTCATCCAGGATCGCCTTGGCAATTTTCCGCTGCTGCTCGTCGTCGGGCCGGATCACGCGTCCATACGCGCTTTCAAGGCCGGCGACGGCGCCGAGCCTATGGTCTTCGTTTCCACACCTGACCCCGCTCTGTCAGACGCCGGAGCCATCATGCGGGATGCCGAGACCGGAAGCAACTGGAACTTCCAAGGCTGTGCCATCGACGGCACACTGGCCGGTCACTGCCTTGAGCCTGTCGATTCTTTCAAAGACTATTGGTTCGACTGGATGAATCACCATCCAGCCACCAAAGTATTTCGCTCCTGAGCGCAATTGGGTGAGTTTCCATTGGGGCACTGCCGTCCCGGATTCGACGGCAACGCATGAACCCATTCCCTCGCGCGGAGATCTTCTGGGCGGCGTCAGGCGTTGTCCGCCGCGGGTGCGTACTGCTGGATGTATTCCTTGCTGACGGCGACATAGCCCTCGCGCGCTGTCTTTTTACCGCGCTGGCGGTATAGCTCCTCCTCACGCGGCTGCCAGGTTGCGAGTCCATCGACGTACCGGTTGTACATGCAGAACGCGGCGGAGATGAGCACGGTGTCGTGAATCTCAACATCCGTTGCACCCTGTGCACGAGCTTTTTCCACATCCTCAGCCGTCACATACTTTCCGCCCTTTTGCACTTTGCTCGCGATCACAAGCAGCGCCTTGAGCTTGGCGGAGATGTCGGCGTGTTGAAAGTCTGCTTTCACGCGCTTGACCAGTTCCTCGTCGTCGTTCAAGTGAGCTGCGGCAATCGCCCCGTGCGCGGTCTGACAAAAGTAGCAGTCGTTGAGGTAGGAAACGTAAGTAGCGATCAATTCCCGTTCGCCGGCGGGCAACGAGTTGGGCTCGTGCAGCAGAATTTCGGCCAGTTCATTGAGCGGCTTTGCAGTCTCGGGGCGAAAAGCCATCGCACCGCGAATGCCGGGCAAGCCCTCCGGAAGTTTGATATGCGGCATGGGAATCCGTTCCTTTCGGCTGTGAGCTTCACAACTTCATACCGCGAAGTGCGCGCGCGACCAGGGCATCGTGGCGCCCAGGTCTCATTCGAGGCACTATCGATCTCCCTGAGACTGTGGGAACCGCCGCGTGCCGTCCAGGTTGCTCTTCCGAATCCAGCTGTGCTTCCCCTCAAAAAGGATCCTACCGGGCCGCTTCAAGGTGTGCATCTATCGAAAGGTGGACCCCGTAACCGTTCGCATCGCCGGCGCTTCCCAGCTTCTCAATCGTTCGGTGGAACTTCCTACCCATCTCAGGTCTGAGGACAGCGGCTGTTCGCTTGGATAGAGTTGGTCAATCCTTGCCGGACCAGTGTATGCCCGCCTTCCCTGAAACACCTGCGCGTGCATTCCCATTTGCCGGCTGATTTCAATGGAAACGGAGCTTACGGATGTCGATTGCAAGCGGAGCGCGTTCTCTGGTTTTGTGTGTCTTGGCCCTGGCAGCAAACGTGGTTCACGCGCAGGTGCCAGATGGCGGCTTGAACGGATTGGTCACCGATCCTAAGGATGCGGTCGTTGTCGGCGCTCATGTGGCCGCTGTCAGCACAACACAGGGAATCTCCCGCGAAACCGTAACTAACGGCAGCGGGCTGTACAGTCTGCCTGACCTTCCGGCTGGAACCTACGATCTCAAGATCGAGCAGCCCGGATTCGCTGCCAGCGAGTTCAAGAGCATTGCCATCGAAGCGGGGCGCACAACGACCCTCGATGCGAAGCTGCGAATCGCCGGCGCCGGAGCCACCGTGCAGGTGACCGCCTCTGCTGCCAACGTCGATATCACGCAGTCCATGATCCAGGGCCAGATTACCTCGCAGACGATTGAGAGCATTCCGCTGAATGGCAGAAACTTTCTTGAACTTGCGTATCTCGTTCCCGGCAACCGCCCCGCCCCCACCTTCGATCCCACCAAGACCAACACGCTCGAAGTCAGCTCCGCGGGCGGCTTTGGCCGTGGCGGCAATCTCACCGTCGATGACGGCGACAACAACGACGAAGTCGTCGGCGGCAGCCGCGCGCAACCATGCAGCAGTTGGCACAGGCAGAGTTGGTTTTAGGCGACTACGGGGGCCAATTGGCGTCGTTTGAATGGGTCTTTTCGCCGCGCGGCCCAGACGGGCGTCCGGCCCAGCTCTTCAACCGCACCACCGGCGACATCGATCCCAGGGTCGCCGCGTACTGGCGCAGTCACTACGACATCGTCGAACGCCTCAAGAACAACTGGAAAACCACCGGCCCGGATTTGAAAGGCAAGATTCATCTCTTCGTCGGAACCGACGACACCTTC
>CAYWMR010000335.1:0-5928 GCA_964458965.1 uncultured Occallatibacter sp.
TAACTCAGCCGGACGGAAAAGAGAGGCTGCCCAAACTCGATGGGCTGGCCGTTGGAAACAAAGCACTTGACGATCTCGCCACTGGCGTCGGATTCGATTTCGTTCATCAGCTTCATGGCTTCGACAATGCAGATGACCTGGCCCTTTTGCACGTGTTCGCCAATGGAGACAAAGGGCGAAGCGCCTGGTGAAGGCGAGCCGTAAAAGGTGCCGACAATGGGCGACTTAACCACGTGCAGGCCGGCAAACGGATCGGTGGCAGGCTCTGGGGCAGCGGGCGGAGCAACTGGGGTAGGACTTGCCGGCTGAGGAGCGCTGGCCCTGGCCCCCGCCAGCAAAGTAGCCAGATCCGACAGCCCATTTGCCGCAGCTTCCGGCTGGTTGAATTTGAGCCTGACCTTGAATTCGCCCCGGTCCAACTCGAATTCGGCAACCTGATTTTCCTTCAGGAATTCGATCAGTTCTTTCAGGTCGTGGATATCTTCTGGATTCAGTGGATTCATTCGTTCCTTAACTCTCCCACAATCGGCTGGGATTGGCTTCTTCGATCTTCTTCGGTCCAGTTCAATTCAGTTTAGAGCTCAATCAGCGCTTTGGGAGACGGCGTTAACACCTCGGCTCCGATTCGCGTTACAGTCACCATGTCCTCAATGCGAATGCCGTACCGCCCCGCCAAATAGACTCCCGGCTCAATGGTAACAACCATGCCGGGGAGCAGCCTGGCTGTTTGTGCGGCGCCGATTCGTGGCGGCTCATGAATCTCAAGCCCCACGCCGTGGCCGGTTGAGTGTGTAAATGCCTCCGCCAGGTTTGCCTTACGCAATACGCTTCGGGCTGCCTCGTCCACATCTCCGCAGCTTACGCCCGCTGCTACTGCGGCAATTGCGGCTTCCTGCGCTTCCAGCACTGCCAGGTATGTGTCGCGCTCCGCTTCCCTGGGCCTTCCCAAGTGTACGGTGCGCGTCATATCAGAGCAATAACCTTTGAGGATAACACCGAAGTCGAGGGTCAGGAACCCCCGTCTGGGAAGCAGCGCGCTGGTTGCGCGTCCATGGGGAAGTGCCGAGCGAGGGCCAGCGGCGGCGATGGTGTCAAACGACATGCCCTCGGCACCCAGCAGCCGCGCCTGGTGCTCAAGCTCCGCGGCTACTTCGATTTCGCGAATGCCCGGCCGGATGAAACCGAGAATATGCTCGAAGAGCTTGCAGCCCACGAGCGCCGCCTCGCGCATCAAGGCCAGTTCGTCTTCGTCCTTGACCTGCCGCAATGTTTCAACCAGCGGAGACGGCAGCGCGGAAAGAAACCCGCGCCGAAGCTTGGAGGGGAGCGCTGCTCTCCATCGCGCCAGGTCAGCGACGGTGGTGCGGGCCGGGTCGAATCCGGCAAACTCGACGCCTGATTGCGCAGCCAACCACTCGACAGCTGCAACCGAGGGGGAGGATTTGACAATCTCAACCTGCGCGGCCTTCACCTCTTCAGCGGCCTGCGCGGTATAGCGCCCGTCGGTAAACAGACGCGCGGCGCGGCGGGTGACGGCAAGGGCGCCGCTTGAGCCTGTGAATCCAGAGAGATAGCGAAGGTCGGGGAGGTGTGTAACGAGGATGCCAGGCAGGCCGGCTTTGGTTAGGCGGCGGCGAAGTTGGCCGATGCGGCGGAGATGGTCCACTTGGTAAGGATAAATGACGGAAGGGAGGGGATCAGGGAATATGGAATAGGGAATAGCGCAGACGTTCAACAAACTTCAGAGGATCGTGGATGTGTAATCGTGAATGAGGCGGGTCATTTCGTCCAGGGGAATCTCGCCGCGTTCATATCGATAGAGGATTTGCTTGGTGGTCTCGTCAGGTTCCAAGTTTTCGATCCGCATGGTTCCAACTGCGTTATCGACTGCCATTCGACGGTCATCCAACTCCGCCGGCGTGAGTGAAGTGACGAAAGCAGTTGCTTGGGGGCAACTCACCCTCCTCTTTGTTGATTCAATCAGTCCTACGGATTCTTACCTGAAGTGCAACAAACTGGAGGATGCCCAGTCCTGCGGAAGCGGCTTCTTTTGCTGTTCCCGATCCTATTCTCATCTGGAGATATTGAACCATTGGCGAAGCAGAAAATACTCTTTGATTGGCCGGTCATCCCGCAAGGCAGGTACCTGAGGATCCTCGGCAACGATTTGTTCCAATGGGATCTCGTGCGCGGCTAGTTCGAACTGTTGTTCCGGGAGAGCCTTCGGGCCCCATTCCACGAAGTCGGAAGCCGCGGCAGCCGGCATGCGCGACGCCAGAACCGAACTGGAAGTCACGGGTATCGGCTCCATGCTGGCCAGATAGTGAACGCCATACGTATCGTAGGAAATAATGGCACGCACATAGGGAAAGCTCTCCGTAAGCGCCTTGGTGACGGCAACATTTGTAGGCTTATCGTCCGTCGACTCAATGTACCAGACTTGCAGGATACCGTCCCTGCTCAAGTGCTTCTTAACCACGTCGTAGAACTCGCGCGAATAAAGCAAGCTTGAGCCCGCTGCACCCGCAGGCGGAGGCGGGTCCACGACAATCACGTCAAAGGTCTCATTTGAGCCGTCAAGGAAACGGCGGCCGTCGTCTACAACAATTCGCGCCAGGGGTGAACTCACCTTCTGAGCAGCGTCGGCGTGGTAATACCCAAACATGGCGGGAACGCTCGGGATCAAATCCACGACCGTGGTGGGAATCCCCCAGGAGAGCATCGAGCGAAAACTGGTACCCATTCCAAAACAGATTACCAGCCCATTTTTCGGGGGTCTCGACATGTAGGCCAGAGGCAAATGGACCATATACTTGGTCACCGGATTCAACATCGTCATCCCCACGCCATTGACCAGGAGTTGCCGTTGAAAACCTTTGCCGGTTGCGATGACAGTGGCCGCGTAATCTCTTCTGACTTCTCGCGCCCCGAAGACAGTTTCGTAGTCGTGGCTCATGCTGAAGAGCAAAATGGCGGCAGCGGTTGCAAAAGCGAACTTGAGTCCTGGGTTGAGGCGGGATTTTGGCAGGGTCGCCTGCAAAGGTCTATGAAACGCCGTTACTGCAGCTATACCGAACAATGGAAGTGAGAGAACCAGGACTGTCCACCGCTCGCCTATCCAGGGCAGGAGCCAAAATCCTGCTATGAGGGGACCGGCAATGGAGCCCGCAACATTGACCGCATAGGCTGACCCGGCTCGATCGGGATCGCCGGACGACCAGGAATCCACCAACAAGGGAGTCAGATAACCCAACATGGCGCAGAAGGGTGCGATGGCCAGCAAGCGCACGGCGCCGGATTCCACGCTTAATCCAAGGGGAAAAAAGGGATCGGCCGCAATTGCTGGAATCATGGCAAGCAGCGCGAGCAAAGTCCACGCCGAAGCACTTTCGCCTGGCTGGCGCGAGCCGGCCTGGGAGCGGTAGTCCCGCGATCCCATAACCGTGGACAGCAGATACACCGCGAGAATGCCCGCGAATGCATAGACGACATTTCCAAGATATGGAGTGTACTGGCGAATCCAGACGACTTCCATACCCATGCTCACAATTCCAGTGGTGAACAGAAACAGCAGACTTGCGCTCCTGTGAAGTCCGTAGAGGGGAGGTCGTGTCGCTTTTGCGGGAATCGGATTCTCAATTGAATGCGATGAGACAACGGAGAAGCTGACCGCAAATGCTAACATCGCCAGAATCGCATTCAGGCTACCCGCGACATAGAGCGTTCCCTGGAAACCCAGCAATTCAATCAGCACGAATGCCGAGGCGATGGTTCCAAGAAGGGCTCCGATTACATTGGCAATGTACAGGTAGCTGAAAGAACGTTCAGACTCGGGCCGCGCGGATTGTCGAATGACCGCCATCAGCAGGGGAAAGGTCGATCCCATGCAGACACACCACGGTAGCAGCGAAATTGCGACCAAAATACCCGCTAAGAGGTAGTAGCGCGAGCTCTGCCATGCTCCAAGGCTACCCATGTGCAGCAATAACAGGCGTCCAAGTTTCAACTCGACGGGAACCGCCAGGGACGAGATCCCGACCAATAACTCCGCGATTGAATAAAGGCGCAGCGCCTTTCGGCCATCGGTGGCCAGAACCCGGCGCGTCAGCCTTCCCGCACTCCACGAGCCCAACCCCAGTCCGGCCATGAACATTGAAATTACGATGGAAGCAAGCGCTGTGGTGACGCCAAAGCTGGCCATGGCGAGCCGAAGCCAAACCACCTCATACACCAAGCCGCAAAATCCCGAGATCACAAAAAAAGCGAAAAACCACCACAATTTAGGGGCTGAAATATCAATTTTTTTAGTGCTCAATTCGTTCTGCTTGGGCGAATCTGGCATTGTGGTCATCTCTTGCACCTGGCACTGGAAACGATTGCATTCCTTTTATTCGAAAGAATGACTGAGGGTGAATGCGACGCTGTGATTGAAGATGCCATTGCGGCCTGACCCGGCCGGATTCCGCCGTTCAACGGAAATAAACGGTTTACTTCCGCGGGCTTTCAAAATGCCGGACGAACTGGCTTCTTCTGGCCCTGATCAATTTCGGCTTCGGCCTCGGCAGCATGAATGTCGGACTGGCGATCCATCCACTCGTCAAGGCGCGAACGCTTGAACCGCCAGCGGTTGCCGAGCTTGAAGGCGGGCACAAAGCCCTCCGACGCATATTTGTAGAGTGTATCGGGAGAGATACCAAGGTAATCCGAGGCCTGGCGAATGTCCATGACTTCGCGCACCTCGGGAACGAGCAAGTTGGAACGGGCTGCGGCGCTGCGCATAGTGCCTCCTTGAAGGAGAGATTGCTGAATAGGGGTTCCGGCAAATCTGCCTGTACTCTTGTATATAGCGCGGTTTCGCCTGTGATTTCAAGGGTTTTCAGGTAATTAGAGGAAATTCATGGGATTTCAACTTTGGGGCTTGGAGAGCGGCGCGGGCCCATTGCAGTGGAATATCCAGCCCATTGGGGTCGCGAAAAGGCCACATACAATGAATTGGGCTGTTGGGTCAGATGGTGCATTGTCAAAAACTTGCCAACAGGTTTTCCCGTTTTGAAAAGGGTCAATTTGGCTTGTTGCTGAAGGGCTCCCAACCAAGAAGTGGCGAATGTGGGTTCGCGCACTCCCAGGTCCCCAAAGGCGAGGGACCTGGGGCACCCACAGGTGTGGACTGAATTACAAAATTACGCGGTCTTTAGTACTAGTTCTGGTCGTCGCGGCGATGGAGCGTGGGGGGGCCGTCGTCGGAATTTGTCGAATTGGGATCGGTGCTCGAAGTGGTGGTGGTGCTGTTCGGGTCGTTGCCCGTGCTGGCGCGCCGCAGCGACGGCTTCTTGGTGTCTTTTGAGTCCACCAGCCGGCGCTTGTTCTCAATCCTTGCCAGCCGCGCCTTGATGTCGTCGAACTCCGAGGTCGTCACCGTGTATTCGTCCCTGGCAGGCAGAATTCGGGCAATCTCTTCCTGAGAGTGAAGAATCCGGTCCGGAGTCTGCGGATGGTCAGAGAAAGCCTTTTCCACCATCCCGGGCTTGCGTTTTTCGAGCGCCTGAATCTTCTCAAAGAAGCTGATGAAAGCCTGCGGATCGTAGCCGGCGCGGTACATGTATTGGACGCCGAGGTAGTCGGCCTGCGCCTCAAAGTCGCGAGAGAATTGCAGGAACGTTATCGGGACCGCGAGGGACGCGGCCTCGTAGATTCCGTAGCCCGTCCATCCACCGATAAAGATGAGCGGAATCATTCCCACCTGGGCGTAGTTCATGCGAGTCTGTTCACGAACCGCGTGATGAGCGCAAACGTGAGCCGTCTCATGAGCCATGACCCCGGCCAGCTCCGCTTCCTCGTCGGCGTTCAATATCAACCCGGAGTTGACATAGAAAAATCCGCCCGGCAGCGCCATGGCGTTGATCACGTCCGAATCGATGATCTTGATGG
>CAYWMR010000336.1:0-5908 GCA_964458965.1 uncultured Occallatibacter sp.
GACAGTGCACCACTAAACGCCACGCAAGAAAAGGGTGCGTTGCTCAGACGGATACTGTCATTCTGAGAGCTTGTGACTTTTTTGTTTTTCCCAAAAATCGATGCTGAAAACAAATGGCTTATATGCCAAAAAATCGTTCAAATTCAAAAAAGTCACGAACTCTGAGCATCTTGACCCGCGTCGGCGGGTTACGTCTTCAATGAACTAGCTGTCCGCCCCTCGAATGCACTGTGCCCCGTCCATCGCTTTTTTCTAGCGATGGGCGCGAAACAACAAAGCTCAAGCGCCCCGTTCATTAGGAGCACCTTGACCCGCGTCGGCGGGTTACGCCTGAAATGAACATTCCGCACGGTAAAAAAACGCCCCGGAGGGGCCGAAGGATAATAGCCCAGGACAAGCGAAGCGCAGTCCTGGGTACAAGCCCAAAATCAGCCTCGCGCCCTGTAGGGGCGCGGTGAAATGGCCCGTGTTCATAGGGAGCGAACGGGGCCCCAAACGTCTTTCAGTTTGGGGGTGGTGAGTCGAAGAATCTGCTTGTGTCCTTCGTGAGTTTTACAAAGGGCTTTAGAAACGGGACACTAACGAGCTGTGGCATGAGCTTCGCTGATTCGCCGCCGGAGTTCGCAAGCCACAATCTCGCTCACTGGCATTTCCAGGTGGCTTCCGGGCACTTCGATAATGTCCAGTCCGCCAAGTGCCATCCCCGCCCATCCGTACTCCAGGTTCTGTCCCGCATCAAGGTTACGCGCGGGTGGGCGGAACAGTGTCAGCCGGCCCGGATAGACCGGCGGAACATAGCGCAAGCAGGCGGCGACCGCGGGCAGGAACTCTTCGGGCGCCGCATGTTGAATTCGCTTCCTGATCCAGCCCTCGAGCGGCAGTCCATGCCGATAGAGCAGGTGCCAGAGCCTCCGTTCGAACATTCTTCTCAGTGCGCGCGCGCGTTCCGCAGCCAGGGTCCACCGTGCTCGATCGGCCCGGACGAACCGCAGGAAATGTTCTTTCCAGTTTTGCCGGCGCGACTGGTGCACGGGTCCATAGGTATCGATGAGAGCCAGAAGCGCGACCTCTTCGCCGGACTCGGCCAGTTGCCGGGCCACCTCGTAAGCAATCAGGCCTGCCGCGCAAAATCCTGCGAGGTGATAAGGTCCGTGCGGCTGGCGCTTGCGGATCGTTTCAATGTGATAGGCAGCCATGGCGGCAACGGTGATTAAACGGCCTGCCTCGCCAAGCTGCAGTCCGAGGATGGGCTGATCGAAGCCGAGGCTTGGCGCGAGTGCCCGGAATCGCAGTTCGGCGTGGACCCAGAAGATCGGAAACCGGTTTCCGTGTGGCTGTACATCCGCCAGCCTGGGCATCCGGGCCGACTGCGGACCTCGAATCACGTTCGCCAGAAGTTCAATCGTTGGCGCTTTCAGCAGAGCCGCGAGACCGATTCGCACACCGCATGCACGCTCGATGCGCTCAACCAGAGCGAGGGCAAGCAGCGAGTCGCCGCCTGAATTCAGAAAGTCCTCATCGACACCAACTGGGTGGCCGAGCAGGTCGCTCCAGATTGTTGCCAGGGCCACTTCAATTCCATCGTTCGGAGGACGGCTCGCGGAGATCGTGCTTCTCGGCGGATGATTAGGAAGAGCTGCGAGGGAGATGCGATCGATTTTGCCGTTCGGAAGCAATGGCATTTCCGCAAGCGCAACCAGATCGGCGGGAACCATGTAATCGGGCAGTTCCGAGGCTAGAAACTCCCGCAACCTGAATGCATCCGCCTCTCCCACGTAGTAAGCAACGATGCGCGGATAGGCCGCGGCCTCGTCGCGCAATACCACTTCTGCTTCTCGAATGCCTGGGTAGCGGCGGATCGCCCCGGCCACTGCTTCCAGCTCGATCCGGTACCCACCCAGCTTTACCATGGAGTCTGAACGGCCTGCAAACAAAAGGCAACCGTCGGCACGGCGTCGCGCATGGTCCCCAGTCCTATATCGAATCATCCCATGATCAGAGTCCGCCTTCTCAAATCGTTTCCCGGTCAGTTGCGGGTCATTCAGATAACCCGACGAGAGATACCTGCTCTTTACAACAATCTCCCCCGTTTCTCCATCGGGAACAGGACGGCCAATTTCGTCGAGAAGAAGAATGGATTTGGAGTAGACCGGCCATCCAATCGGCACAGGGCTCTCAATCTCGCCTGTCCGCGGCACAAAGTACTGCGCGTAGGTTCGCGTCTCGGTTGCCGCCATGGCATTCTGCAAGACTGTTGTGGATGGAAATGAGCAGCGGAATTGCTCGATGTCGCGATCGAGCATTTCTTCTCCACCGGTGGAGATCAACCGCAAATGAGTAAATGAGTCAGGAGCCGTGGCCCCATCGCATGCAGCCCTCAGCATCGAAGCGGACATGGTGCTGACCGTGATTCGGCTGGATGCCAGCCACTCCCGCAGCAGATGGAGCTGGCCGCGTGCTTCAAACAGATGCAGCTCGCCCCCATTCAACAGGCTGCCAAACATTGGCGCAAGCGACGCGCTGAAGGCAAACGAAAAAAGCTGATCGAACCGGTCCGATGGGCCAAGAAACAGATCGTTCGTCTGACGCCCGATGTCGAACAGAACTGCCCGATTCGAAAGGCCTACGAGCTTTGCAACGCCAGTCGATCCCGAGGTCGCATATACAGCGGCGATGGCATCCGGCCTATGTGCGTCATCGCCGCAACCTTGAGCAATCGACTGATCCTCGCTTGAGAGCATGGATGCAAAATCGACAACAGGAACCCCAGCAGCAAACGGTGATCCTCCAGCGCCATTCACTCTGTTGCCAATCAACAATGCTGGACGAGACTCCGCTAGGAGACGATCGACCTCTGCATCGGGAGCTGCGGAATCGACAACCAGATAGGCAAAGCCGCCATCAAGAGCGCCAAGCATTGCTTCGATCAGTTCCAGCCCGAAACGCATCCTGATCGCAACAATGCCACCGCCAGGAAACTGCGTGCGCAAATGGCTGCCGATTCTCCGCACAGAGTCGCTGAGATCGCGATACGTCACCCGCCTTTCACCATCGACCAGCGCGATGCGGTCAGCGTTGCGTTGTGCGGACTGGCGCAAGCGAAGCGCGACGCTCGACTCCGCATCCGCCAATTCAAACGGGCGGAACCCTTCGCCGGGCGCAAAGCCATTGTCGCTTGCATGCTGTGAACGAAAAGGAACCCCGCTGCTCATGAGTGTGCTGTTCCGCCAAATCGCCACGACTGGGTTATGCTCACCGTACGCAGACCCATGCTCACCATGTCCAGGTGGCTCTGTCCGCCCGCATAGGCATACGACACAATTTCGGTGCAGCCGAGCGCTTGCGCCAATCGAAGCCGCGCCGCAAGCAGCGCATGATGACAGCCGTGCCGCCGCTGTTCCGGCACCGTGGCTCCGGCCACCAGCATTGCGGTATCGCCAAACACGCAGAGCATCCCAATCGCTGCGTCCACGCCTTCGCGCGAGGCAATCATGAAGTGCAACTGCGGAAGTTCGAACAAGTGGCGCATGTTGCGGATCGCCGCGGGAAAATTGGCAGGCGAAGCCTCGAATCCGCGCAGATAAAACTCCAGGAATGCTGTCCGCTCCTCGATGCGCGGCTCCCGAATCGAAATCCCGGGATACTCACCGCAAGGTCCTTCCACGCCCGTCTCAATGTGCATCCATGCATAACTGTGGCTGCGCTGCCAACCACGCTCTAAACAAGCGTTCGCAACCGGACCTTGATCGCCGCAGGCAGCCACCAGTTCGCAGCCGAAGCGCGAGTCGCGGTAGAATCTTTCAACCTCATCCAGGTGCCGGGAAACTGTGTCATTGGGCGCATACACCCGGTTAAAGAATCCGACATCTTCAAACCGCAGCAGAGTTGCGTCGAAAGCCTTCTCAATGCGAATCTTTCCAGTTTGGCGCTCGCGGTCACGGTAAGTGCCAAGGCGAAGACAATCGTATGCCGCGAACGATTGTAATGCGTGGATCGCGGGACTCGTTTCTATTACCACGGGCTCTTCCAATATCATCTCAAAGTTACTTCTCAACCGGCCCGAACGCGTCGATTATATTCGCCCGGAGTCAGTGCACGCACATATTCCTGACTCCACAATGCAATAACACCTTCCCGGTGTGTACCTTCAGAAATCGCCTCGGTAGGTTGCTTCCAGATTATCTCACCGGACGACGGCGATGTGTTTCTCAGCCTGAATCCCGGCGTCGATATCAAAATAGTCCGCCAGTATCGTCCGGATCGGGTCTCTCAATTCCTGAGAGTTACGAATCATATAGTGGAGTATCCAGCCTGGTGAAGCGTTGATCTCAAGAACATGGTAGCCGGGGGCCTTGATATCAGGAGAAATTATATCCACGCCGGCAAGTGTCATTCCAATCATCTCCGCGGCCTGCTCTGCTGCGCGAATCTGGTCCGGGTGCGTCACTCCAAGAACCTCGCTGTAAGTGCATCCAAATCCAATGTTGGCCACGGCTCCCAAATGGACCGAGTCTCCTGGCTTGGGCACACCGCTCCAATCGAGGCCCTGGCCTTTCAGAACCCGCAATGCGGCTGCGTTGGTTGGGAGAGGCATCCACCCCGCATCTCCGTCTTTCCACTCGGAGCTATGAATCCGATTGCAATTCTCACTCTCAACGAGCTCGCGAACTGTGCTGACGCCGTCTCCTGTAACTGCGGGCAACTCGCGCCGCGCAACTGAGAGGCACTTGCCCTTGTAAATCAGAAAACGGTAGTTGCCGCCAAGAATAAATTCCTCAATCAGCACCTTGGGAGCGAACAATCCGGCGAATCGAAATGCATTGGCAATTTCGCTCCGGGTGGTCAGCGAAGCCGCTACGCCTTTGCCGCCTGAGGTATCGCTCGCCGGCTTCACCACGCATGGCCGTTTCAGCCGAAGCGCGTACTCAATGCCTTTTCGCTCATCGCGCCAATCGAAGGCACACCCCGCAGGAACCGAGAGCCCACGCGCCTCGAACAGTGTCCGGATGTATTCCTTGTCTTCCGTGATCGAAGCAACCGGGAAGGTATCCAATTCGGTCGTGGATCCGCACACACGAAAGCGCTTTCCGCGTCCCTCAATGCAAAGCGCGCGCCCCATTTCATACACATCGAGCCCAAGACTGGCCGCCGCCCTCCGATGGAGCGAGCAGTGTATCCTGTGCTCAATTTCGCTCAGGTTCAGGCGTTGAGCGCCAGTCCTCTGGTGGTAGGCGCGCCGCGCCAAACGCAGAACCTTTGAGATCGTCCCCGTAAGCCGCCGAAGCCCTCCCAGCTTGTTCTCGCTCACGATTCAACTCCTCTGCTCGTGGCCGCAAACGGCTCCGCCCAATTTCTTCCGGATGAGAGGGCAGAATGGAGCGGCTGTTGTCTGAACTCAAACATCGCAGAATTTGCCAGTGACAGTCCATACGATTCTTCAAATTCAAAGAAACCGCAATGTGCGCGAGAGGCGCAGATCGACAATTGGGAAGCAGTCGCTTGTGAAGCGGTCATGCTAACGCAAAAGGACGTTTGATCGTCGCAACGACTTCTCCAATCGTATCGCCGCAAAACCGTTCGCTGCTGAAGTCGATCTCGCGATCTTGAAGATCCCATCGATTATGGTTCGCATCTCAGCAGCCGATCTATTTAGAACAAATGGACCGCAGGCGCAGGAATTCACTGCAGCGTGCAGCTTGCCGGAGCGGCTCCGGCAAGCTCACCAGCTCATGAGATTCTGCGCCTGCTTTTCGTTCAGTCTCCAGCACAGCACGATCATCAAATTATTTCGCCTGCGCCAGCCCCGCAACAACTTCGGCAATCTTATCGAGTACCTGGTTCCAGCCCTCGAGTTGACCGCTGTTCTTTGCGCTCTCCGCGGGTTCATTTCCAATGAAGGTGAGTTTCG
>CAYWMR010000337.1:0-5873 GCA_964458965.1 uncultured Occallatibacter sp.
AGTAGTCCAGCGTGTTCCGGAGTCCGATCCCTATCCCATCACCCTCAAGGAGCACGGCGTCGACTTCCTTATGGAGCATCGCCACCTCTGGGTCCGCTCCCCGCGCCAATCCGCCATACTCCGCATTCGGGCCGAAATCATGCGAGCCGCCGCGGAATACTTTGACACCAACGGCTTCATCCGCACCGACCCGCCCATCCTCACCCCGGCAGCCTGTGAAGGCACCTCCACCCTTTTCCCGGTCGACTACTTCGGCGACCCGGCCTACCTGACGCAATCCGGCCAGCTATACATCGAGTCCACAGCCCTGGCTCTGGGCAAGGTCTACAGCTTCGGTCCCACCTTTCGCGCTGAAAAGTCCAAAACCCGCCGTCACCTAACCGAGTTCTGGATGATTGAGCCGGAGGTTGCCTATTGCGATCTCGACGGCCTTCTCGAGCTGGCCGAAAACTTCCTCTCCCACATCGTCCAGAGCGTGCTCAAGAACCGCGCCCCCGAGTTAGTGGTGATTGGCCGCGACACCGCCAAGCTTCAACTCATCGTCCCGCCGTTCCCCCGCATCACTTACGACGACGCCGTCTCCCTCCTCAACGCCGCCCACAAAACCGGCGCTCTCGAAGCCCCCTTCGAATACGGCAACGACTTCGGCTCGCCCGACGAAACCTGGCTGAGTAGCCAGTTCGATCGCCCGGTCATGGTCCACCGCTATCCCGCCAACGTCAAGGCCTTCTACATGGAGCCCGATCCCATCAACGCGGCGCTGGCCCTGTGCGTCGATGTTCTGGCGCCCGAGGGCTACGGCGAAATCATCGGTGGCTCCCAGCGCGTCTCAAGTTATGAGTTGTTAAGCAGCCGCATCGACCAGCACCATCTGCCCCGGGAAGCCTTCGAGTGGTACCTTGACCTGCGCCGCTATGGCAGCGTCCCGCACAGCGGCTTCGGCATGGGAATAGAGAGAGCAGTAGCCTGGATCTGCGGCCTGGACCACGTAAGGGAAACCATCCCCTTTGCCCGCACGCTGCACCGTATCTACCCTTGATTTCACCGGCGAGATCGAACCCCGAGCGACGCTCTCAATGCCGGAACAGCCCCAGCGGAATCAGCTCTCCCATCAAGCGATACCCAGCCGGCGAAGGATGCAGGTGATCGCCGCAGTCATACCCCGGCGCAAGGTGATCGGGATGCGCGGGATCGGCCACCGCCTTGTCGAAATCAATCACCGCGTCGAAATGCCCAGGGGTGCGAATCCACTGGTTGATTGCCTGCCTGTCCGCCTCATTGCTGGCCGGCGGATGATAGTAACCCGATCCGGTGTATGGCGTGATGGTTGCGCCAAAAACCTGAATGTGGGCAGCGTGCGCGCGGGCTACAATCTGCTCATAAGACGCAATCACCCGGTCGACAAAGCCTGAATGGGCCGCCTGAGGTGGATCGCTCATTTGAGTCAGCCCTCCCAAGTCGTTCACCCCCTCAAACACAATCAGCCAGCGGACGCCGGTCTGCGCCAGCACGTCCCGGTCGAACCGGGCAAGCGCATTCGGTCCCAGCCCGTCGGTCAGCAGATGATTCCCGCCGATGCCCTGGTTCAGCACGCCAATACTCCTGGTCTTCCGGGATGCCTGCAGCCGCTTCGCCAGCACGTCCGTCCAGCGGTCGTTGCCGTTCGTCGTCGCGCCGTGCCCGTCGGTAATCGAGTCGCCCAGGGCAACCACGGTGGCGCCCTTCGAAGCGGCAACATCGACGGCCGAAAGCTGATACCAGTGGTCCACCTTCTTCGCATCCGGCAGATCGGCAGCCGCAACCGCGTCCCCGTGTACCACGTAGGAGGTTGCGCGCGACCCAGGATGCCCCGTCTGCCGCGCCGGCGGATCCTCGTAGCGGATGCTAACCGCCAAATCGCTCAAAGGCGCAACAGGATATTCGACGGGATCCGACAGATACTCCGCGCCCGCCGGAATGAGCACATCGGCCTTGCCCGAAAACGTCAACGCTTTATCCGTGGCGGCATCGATGCTGGGGGCAGACGAGGAAACCGGCCGCGCGATATGAACCGAAGTCAGATGCAAGGGCGCTGTTCCAAATGCATTGGAAACATGCACGCGCAAAGTGCCGCCGCCGACTGAAAGATGCACAATCTGGCGCAGTGTCGCATCCCGCAAATCGTCGCTTGGCAAGGCATTCTGCGGTTCGGGAATCTGTTGCGAGGCACCCCAGGAACCCACCCACTCCTGCCCCCCGGCCGATTGCCCCTCCCCAGGAACCGCAAAGCCAAACCCAATCAAAACCGCAGCCAACAGCGTCCTGTTGATTTTCATGAAACTTAGCTTAAATCGATCCAGTCAGATAGCATAGACATCGTTTGGGTCCGCAACAAATAGCCACAGTGGAGGGTTTGTGATCCTGGTCCGGCGTTCCGTTCCCACCTGTTTCCCGTTGATGCTTTCGGGAGTCGTTTCCGCAACCCTGCTCGTTGCCGCATCGTCAGCAATGGGGCAAGCTCCGCCGCCGGTGACCTTCACCGCCGAGCAAGATCACCAGAACATGATGGACCAGTTGGGCATCAAAGCGCTGCGGCCCGGCCCCAGCGGCGATGAGAAAGCCCCCAACCATGCCAACTACGACGAGACTCTGGCGAATCCCTACCCCAATCTGCCCGATGTCCTCACCTTGAAGAACGGGCAAAAAGTTACCACCGCCGCGATGTGGTGGAACCAGCGCCGCCCCGAAATTGTGGAAGATTTTGAGCGCGAAGTCTATGGCCGCCTGCCGAAGAACCTGCCCACTGTTACCTGGACGGTAAAGGTCACTGACCGCGAGTGGCTTGGCTTCACTCCGGTGATCGCGAGGCAGCTTGTGGGCCATGTCGACAACTCCGCCTATCCGCAGATTGAGGTCAACATCAACATGACGGTCGTGGTTCCGGCAAATGCCAAAAAGCCGGTTCCGCTGCTCATGATGTTTGGGCGCACGGGCCTTCCCAGTCCAACCCAGCCGCCGCCGGAGGACATGGAACGCGTCAACGCCGCGCTCAAAGCCCTGCTCGTGAAAAACGATCCCGAACTGGCTTCGATCTTCGCTCAGTATCCGGGGTACAGTCCGCTCAACCCGCTTCCGCCGGCCTTTGGATTCGGTGCGCCCCGCCCACCCGCGGGAGATCCGCCAACCACGCAACAGCTAATCGCCGACGGCTGGGGCTACGCGATGATCGATCCTGCCAGCATCCAGGCCGACAACGGTGCAGGCATCACGCGCGGGATCATCGGCCTTGTGAACAAAGGCCAGCCGCGCAAGCCGGATGACTGGGGCGCGCTGCGGGCATGGGCCTGGGGCGCGGCTCGCGGTCTGGACTATCTCGAGACCGATCCCACGATCGATGCCAAACATGTAGGCATCGAAGGCGTTTCGCGCTACGGAAAAGCCGCCCTGGTCACGCTGGCGTTTGAGCAGCGATTCGCCATGGGGCTCATCGGCTCCTCCGGCGAAGGGGGCGCAAAACTGAACCGCCGCAACTTTGGCGAAGCGGTCGAAAGTCTCACTGGCGGCGAGTACTACTGGATGGCCGGCAACTTCATCAACTATGGAGCGTCGGACGCATCCTTCGGCAGCAAGAACGCCGGCGATATCCCTGTCGATTCGCACGAACTCATCGCTCTGTGCGCGCCGCGGCTCACCTTCATCAGCTACGGCGTGCCCGCCCAGGGCGACGCCAAATGGCTCGATCAGCAGGGAAGCTTCATGGCCACCGTAGCCGCGCAACCGGTCTTCGAGCTGCTGGGCGCAAAGGGCCTTGGAGTCTCGCCCGACTATCACAACGCGACCATGCCCCCGGTAAACTCCGGCCTGCTCGACGGACAGCTTGCCTGGAGGCAGCACGATGGCGGCCACACCGACGCGCCCAACGTAAAGTACTTCATCCAGTGGGCGGACAAGTTCATCCCACATTCCCCCGGCTCCTAGCGAAACCCCAGGTCTTCTAAATGCCCGTGCCCCATCCATCGCGCAGCTTCATCGCGCGATGGGTGGGAAGCCGCGAACCCAATCCAGACTCCATTCATTGCGCAGCTGCTTCCGCGGAATATCCAAACCCGCGTTCTCTGGAATCCTCCGCCCCGCCGCCGGAATCAAACCAGACGCAACCCAATCGTTTTCATTCAGGAGCCTCGCCATGACCATTTCCGTCCAAGAAGTCAATCACTTGAAGCAGGCCCCGGCCGCCGAAGGTGTCTTGCCAATGTTCCATAGCCGCTGGAGCCCCCGATCCTTCTCGGATCGCGAAGTCTCGCCCGAGGACCTCGCCAAAGTCTTTGAGGCCGCACGCTGGGCTGCCTCCTCTTCCAACGAGCAGCCCTGGCGTTTCCTCGTCGGCGCCCGTAACTCCACCGCTTACAACAAAATATTCGCCTCCCTCGTGCCCTTCAACCAGCTTTGGGTCGCTTCCGCGCCTGTTCTTATCTTGGGCGCAGCCAGAACCACCTTTCTTCAAAACGACCGTCCCAATCGTTTTGCCCTCTTCGACCTCGGAGCTGCGTCGTCCTATCTCACGCTGCAGGCCCACGCGCTCGGCCTCGCCGCCCACCAGATGGGCGGCTTCGACCCGGATGCAGCCCGCCAAGCCTTTGAGATTCCAGACGCCTACGCCATAGGATCAGTCATCGCCCTCGGCTATCAGGGTGAGCCCTCTGCCCTCACAAACGAGCGGATGCTTGCCCAGGAAGTTTCGCCCCGCCAGCGCAAACCATTGAATGAATTCGTCTTCTCCGCGTGGGACACCCCCGCGGATATCGGCTGATCGCCCCCCCCGTCCAAAACTCGCTCCCTTCTCTCATCCCTCCAGCCTCTGCGTTAAAGTGGAGGCTGGAGGGATTTCCATTGACGCACACCCGGCAGCTCCGGAGGCAAGCTCCCCGGCGCAGGTCCCACTTGAGGCCTGCCCCTCGCCGGCGTAACTGGTTTAGGCGCATTGCATTAGCCGCCGCAGGTCTGCTCTTCGTGCTGCTGGCCTGGGCCGCCCTCGCCCGTCATTTTGCTCCCCACTCCAACACCTCGCTTACCCGCTTTGACGCCATCATCGTCCTCGGCTCCGGCGCAGACGCTGATGGAAACCCCACTCCCACCCAACTCTCCAGGGTCACCGAAGCCGTCCACGAGTACGAGCGCGGCGTAGCCCCACGCCTCATCTTCACCGGCGCCGGAGTCAAGAATCAATTTGTCGAGGCCCGCGTAATGGCGAAAACCGCGCACGCGCAGGGAATTCCGGAGTCTGCGATCTTCTTGGAGCCCGAGGCAAGAAACACCATCCAGAATGCCTGCTACTCCGTGCGCATTATGAATGCTCACGGCTGGCGCTCGGCCGAAGTGGTTACGAGCGCAAGCCACATGGCCCGGGCCGGCATCATCTTCAGCCAATTTCCGCTGGAGTGGCGCTTGCACCGTGCTCCGTCGCTCGCTCCCGAGTCGTCGGCTCACCATACCATGGCCGCGTCCGTCGAAACATTGAAAACTCTGCGCTACCTGATCTGGGCGCGCTGGGCCGACCATTGCGAACCATAGCCAGCGCAAATGCCGTCCCCGCCTCGTTGTCCCCTGTCGGCGTGGTCCTGTAAGCTGGATGGTGATGCGTCTTAAAGTAAGTTTCTTTTCCTCTCTCGTTGCTGTGGCCGCACTGGCCCCCTGCGCCGGTAGCTTCGGCCAGGTTCAGGGTCCAACTTCCCAGACCTCCGCAAATGGAACTTACATTGCGTCAGACCCGCTGGCCAATGTGCGCTACGACAACCGTTACGATGTGTCTTTGGGCATGGCATATGGCCACATCATGGCCGGACCGACCCTTAACCAGGGCGCCAACCTCGGCGGTCTCGATTTAGAAGGTTCCT
>CAYWMR010000338.1:0-5869 GCA_964458965.1 uncultured Occallatibacter sp.
TGGTCGGCGCTCAGGATTCCGTAGCGCGCGTGCGTGATCTCGGCCAGGTCGGTGCGGATGAGACGGCGTGCGGTCAGGCAATCAATGGTCTTCCAACTGAACCAGATTGCCGGCAACAGCAAAATCACCGCCCCTGCCAGGCGGAGATTGAGCCAGCGCGAATGTTCGCCTGGTGTCGAATTCGTCGGTGAACTCACGCTTTCCACAGTGGCGATATCCAGTATAGAACCGGCTCCTGGCTTTGGAGATTCAAATCGCGATGATCATCCATCGAAACCCAGTCATGCGAGGATCGGCAGCATCCTCGGAAGACTGGATGAGTGCAAGCTTCCGCCACTTTCAGACGGGCGTGCGCGGAACCGTGGATATCGAATCGGAGGGTACAGCCCGTGAGCGAGGCTTGCAATTGCCCGAGCGGATGCGCAACCACCGGCCCGATTCGTCGACATCCCCGGTCCCCAAAAGCGAGGGACTGCGAGCACCCTCAACTTGATCAGATTCCCTTGAGACCGGGGCTACCCGCCTCAACTACGGATCGAAGATGGGCATTGACGCCACGCGGAAGTGGAAGGCGGAAGGCTTCGAGCGCCCGTGGCCAGCCATGATCGAGATGGACCGCGGAGCCAAAGCGCGCGTGGATGCGCTGTGTGAGGAGCTGGGGCTGTAGCCGGTTCGTTGATTCTGCGCTATCCTTGGCGGTAGAGACTGGCATGATACTGCACGATTTGTTCGACTGGTCGAATTCGGGAGTCGGAGTGGCGGGGCTGGGGTTGACACTTTGGGCCATTTGGCAGGCGACTGGAGCAAAAGCTGCCGCCCAGAGAGCGGAGAAGAGTATTCGCCGCCAAAACGCTGAGGTCGACTTTGCCTCTTTGGCCCGCATGGCAAAGGAACTGCACGGCTACGTCGAGGGCGGGAAGATGCCGGAGGCCCGTCTGCGTACCACGGATCTGCGCTCGGATTTGGCTTTAGCAATCCGTGTCCACCAAGCATTCTTGGGCAGTCAGTTTGGGCAATTGAAAGAGAGACAAGTCGATTTGGCGCTCGTCACCGAAGGACTGAACCGGACCGCTGGGGTAATAAGCCAATCGGAGAGAGTTCGACTTCTGGGAATCACTGGTGCGATACTGGATTTGCTAGCCGGTCAGTGCGGCAAACTGCGATCGAGCATCGAGAGAGGGGCGTCCAATGGATGAAAAGTCGCTAGGCTTTGTGAATCAGTTGATCGAGAAGACTGAGCAAGGCAAACTCACTTGGTCTACAGGTTTCGAAGACGGCCAGTTCAAGACGCTGTTGCCGGGAGGCAAACTGGCGTTTGTTGTCCAGGTCAAGGGGGAGATGTGCAAGTTCCAGATGCTCGATGAGCGTCAGGAGGTCATCCTTGAAGATCCCGTCACGCGAGATGAAGCCCATATTGATAAGGTCAATGGCGGGACTGATCGGGATAGCCTTTATGAAGCCATTTTGAAACTCCAGAAATTGGCCCGCAGCCGGGCGTTACGTGTGAACGAGAAGCTGGCCAAGGCAGAGGAGTTGCTGGCCGCAATTTGATGACGTCTGGCCGGGTCACGGGCGGCCCAGGTCAGACCATCCACAAATAAATGGGTACCCGGGCGTTCCGGGAGGCCTGGGCCAACCACCCAGCGGTTCCTTTCACGAAGGTTGATTCATCAGCGTTTCCAGCCAAAAGCATGCACGACTGTGTAGGATCATGTCTCGTCCGCTAATAGATCACGTGGTGAGGAAGCACAAACCAAGGGATTTTGTCCTGGACTGACGAACCCACCTCCGTAGCTCTTGAGGATTACCCGTTTGTCGAGAGCTACTGGCAGGTGGCCCCGGGTCCCGGTGCCTTTTCCAGACCGCGCTGAGGGTGCCCCCTGTCCCTCGCACTTGGGGACCGGGGAGGCTGCGGACCTCAATTGGCAGGAAGAAGCCCGCGGCCTGGCAGGATCGGTCCCGGCAAACTCTCAAGGGTCAACAAAAGTGATTGACGCCTTGGATCCTTTCCACAACCCGCGACCGCCAGGACTGTTTTGATACGGCGCGCCGCCTGCCGCCAGATGCTAGCACTGCTAGCACTTTCCTCATTATTTAAGGGTTTACACGCGCAATTATGTGCGCGAAAACGCATCGATAACGCCCCTATTCGCTCTTAGGCGGCCTTATTTGGTGTCGTTTTGCTTATTTTGTCACGTGTTTGACTGTGCACATGTGCGCATGTAAATGTGTGACTCTTAACGTCGCGGCATACGCACATAACCGTACTCGCGGCGGTGCGCAATTCGCACGGCTTTGTCTTGAAATGACCGAACATTACGCCGGGCTTTCGCCCATCAGGGACGAAACCTCCGTTGCCATTACGCAGTTGCGGCCGGCGTTCTTGGCTCGATAGAGCGCTGCGTCGGCGGTGTGGATCATGGCCTCGAAATCGGCGGTGTAGCCGGAAGCCACGCCAAAGCTGGCGGTGATGTGAATCGTCCTCTCACCATCGACAATGCTTGCCGTTTGCACCGAGAGACGGAACTGCTCGGCGCGGATTCGCGCGCTGACGAAACTGGTGGTGGGAAGAATGAGCAGAAATTCCTCGCCCCCATAGCGGCCAACCCAGTCGTAGGAGCGCACCGAACGCTGGAAGATGGTGCTGATCTCCTGCAACACCAGGTCGCCGGCAGGATGGCCGAAGGTGTCGTTAATTTCTTTGAAGTGATCCAGATCTACAAGAATGACGCTCAATGGCGAGCCGGAGCGGTTGGCGCGATCCAGCTCCTGGCGCAGCCGCTCGAGGATGATGCGGTGATTCCACAGCCCGGTGAGATCGTCGTGCTCGGCATAGTGTCGCATCCTCTCCTGCGCGCGCACCAATTCCACTTTCTCGCTTTCGAGTTCCTCGGTCCGGCGTTGAACCGCAATTTCGAGCTTCTGTTTTTGAGCCACCAAAAGATGAATACGCGTGCGCCATAGCAGCACCACGGCAATGCCGGCAATCAGAGCCAGGCCCAGCTTAAGCGGCTCGCTTTGCCACCAGAGCGGGACGATGCGAAAAGATATCTCAGCGACCGGAGAACTCACTCCGCCGGCGTCATCGAGCGTAACTGCCTGAAACCGGTAAGCGCCGGGCGAAAGCCGAGCATAGCGCACGCTGTTGCCGGCGGTTTCGATCCACTCCGATTCCAGTCCCGAGAGCCGGTAGCGGGTGCGGATGTGGCGAGCATCGCGAAAGCTGAGGGCCGCAATGGAGACTTCAAGCGGGCTCTCGCTCCAGGGAACTTTGGCTCCGTTGGCGATGGAGGTTGTTCCGAAAACGACCTGGGAGAAGATTGGAGGAGGCGGCGGTCCGGCCGGCTTCGCTTCTGGTTTGAGTAGATGGGAAAGCCCACCGGATGTGCCAATCCAGAGGCTGCCGTCGGTATCCTCGGTGAGCGCATTGCTGTCGGTGTCGTTCCAGATCAGGCCGTCGTCCTGCGTAAAACTGCGCCATGAGCGGCCATCGTAGACGGAAAGGCCGTCGTCCTGGCCCACCCACAGCCAGCCACGGCTGTCTACAGTGAGCGAGACCACCTCTTCGGAGATGAGAGGCGGCCGCGTGATGTGTTCCGACTCCATAACGCGGTCGCCGATGAAGCGCAGCCGCATGATGCCGGGAAACGATCCTGCGACCCACAGGTTGCCCTCATGGTCGGCTGCCAGTTGATAGGGATTGACCCCGGAGAGTCCAGGATCGATGCGACGCCAACCGGCCGGGTCGAGCCGGAAAAGGCCATCGTCGGACGCGGCCCACAAGCGGTTGGTGTGGTCGATGCACAGGTCGGTGAACCGCTTTGTGGGGTTGGCAATTGCAGGGTCTTGAACCAGTTGCGGCGTCCGGTCGTGAGAGAGAGAATCCACACTGTAAAGGCCGGCGCCGGTGGCCACCCAGATCCGATGCTGCTGGTCACTGACCACGCGGTAAACCTCGGGAACCTTCCATTGCGTTGCGGCCAGCGTCCCCGAGTCGATGCGCACCAGGTTGCCGGCTGCACTGCCCATCCAGATGCTCCCGTCGAGGCCGGCACTGAGCGAAACCGCACGGGCAGTCTGAATACCGGGGGCGGTCCAGGGTTTGGCGGTTTGTTCGCCGAGGGGGAGATAATCGAGGCCCGATTCGGTGCCGATCCACAGCCTCCCAGTCTTGTCGCGCAGCGTTGCCCAGACAATGTCGTCGCTTAATCCGTCGGCGCTGGTGTAACCCTCCCAGCGGCCCTGGCCAACCCAGCGGCGCAGGCCGTGGCCAATCGTCCCGATCCAGATGGAGCCTTCGCGGTCAACAAACAGCTCGGAAAGGTCGTTGCGGGAAAGCCCGTTGCGCGCGGTAACCATGCGCCAGGTTCCGTTCTCCCATAGCCCGAAATCGGGCCCTTGCGTGGCCACGATGCTGCCCCGAGCATCCTGGGCCAGCGTCACGTAAGGCACAGCGTCGGAACGTCCTGGAATGTCGTGAAGTGCGAACTTGTTTTCGTTGGGAATAACCTCGCCAAGATGCGCTAATCCGCGTACCCAAATGTGCCCATCACGGGCAGCCAGCAAATGCAGCCACTGCTCCTGAGGAAGATTGAGCGAGGCGCCAAGGTGTGTGGTTTTGCCTGCCGCCAGGCGGCACAGGTCCGAGTCGCAGCCATACCACAATACGTTTCCGGGCGCGTAGAGGACGCTCCAGATAGTTGCGCCGTCCAGGTGCATGGGTTCGGCGGCCCACAGGTTTGGTTCCAGATGACGCAGCAGAAATGCGCCGTTGCGGTCGGCCACCACCACCTGGTCGGATGCAATTGCCGTGAACGACGAGCCGATTCTGAGTGAGAACTGGTTGTAAGGAAGCGGTGCGTGGACCTCAACAAACTTGCCGTCTGCCACCTGAAAGTAGATGCCGGTGTCAGCGCCGACCCACAGGGTTCCATCGGGCCCGGCGAAGACGCTGCGGATGGTGTGCGCATGGAGCCCGTTGGCCGCGCCGTACTTCTGGAATTGCCGTCCATCGTAGCGGTAGAGGCCATTTTCGGTTCCCACCCACAGGTAGCCCTGGCGGTCCTGCGCAATGCTGTTGACGTTGGGATTTCCGAGCCCGGCGGTGGCCTGGCTGAAGCTGTATTGCTGGCCTGCGCACCGGGGCGCAAAAGGGCCGATTACGGCAAAGCCGCACGCCAAGGCCACCAGCAAGTCTTTCAGTTTCCCCATCACGATCCGCTGAACGAACCCTTCTTACAGAGGATGTGTCAACTATATAACGGAGTTGGATGCAGAAACATTGCACGAAAGGTGAGATGGAGAGTCATTTGTGGTTACGGAAATGCCACCTGGAATGCAACTTTCTAGTCACAGACAAGCGCCGCTTCAGGGAAAGCCTGAAGACTGTCCTGGGGTTCCAGAGCCGGATCCTGCGCCTGATCCGCGCCAGAAGCTGAGCGCGCGGCAAAAAACAGCTCGACCTGGGCCAACACATCGGCCCCGGTGCGAGCCTGGTAAATGGCGGCGCGCAGCTTGGCTCCTCCAGGAACGCCGTGGGTAAACCACGTGGCAAACTGCTTCATTTTGCCGGCGGTTTCACCGATTCTGGCGTCGCGGGGCAGGTCTATGGTTGCTTCCTGCTCGGCCAGGAGCATCTGGAAGTAGGCGCGGATCATGCGGTAGCGATCATCAACCGTGGGCTGGTTATAGCTGCCGGTGGCGGTGTACTGGGCAATCTGCCTGAAAATCCAGGGATTGGCTGGAGCGGCGCGCCCGATCATTACAGCGTCGCAGCCGGTCTGCGCCACCATTGCGGCGGCGTCTTCCGGGGTACGAATGTCGCCGTTTCCGATGACTGGGATTCCGACTGCCTGCTTGATGGCGGCAA
>CAYWMR010000339.1:0-5864 GCA_964458965.1 uncultured Occallatibacter sp.
TTTGGCGGCTTCGGCCTGGGCGGCATCGGCCACTCCAACTCCAAGGCCAACGTCAGCATTACGTGCCGCATCATTAACGTGGACACCGGCGAAATCATGGGTGTGGCCGAGGGAACGGGCGAGTCTTCCCGTTCCAGCACCTCGCTGCTGGGTGCCGGGGGCCGCGGCTGGGACTCGGGCGGGGGCAACGTTGACTTCGGCTCCAGCAACTTCCAAAACACCATCATCGGCGAGGCAACAAAGGCCGCCGTCGGAAAGCTCACCATCGATATGGTTTCCAACGCTCCCAAAATCAGCGTGCGGACCATCGTTGTCGACGGGCTGGTGGCCGCAGTTGACGGAGGCCAGGTTGTTCTCAACGTCGGCAAAAAGGCCGGCGTGAATGTGGGCGATCAGCTTGATGTCGTACGCGTCACTAAGGAGATCAAGGACCCCGCCACAGGCGCTGTCATTCGCAGGCTAACCACCACCGTGGGCGTGGTGCAGGCCACCGACGTGGACGACTCCTCAGCCGTTTGTAACGTGGTTTCCGGCTCCGGATTCAAGACCGGCGACGCCGTCAAGTCGATCACCCAGTAGTCGCAGCCCATCAACAACCAGAACGCCCTCCGCCGGGTCATGACGGAGGGCGTTCTTCTTTTTTGCCGTGCGTGCCGGTGAGCCTATCTGCCTAAGAACTTCTCCAGGCTTGCAGTCTCGTGGTCGGCGTGTTCCGTGTACTCGCTTGCGGATTGCAGATCGTTTGCCTCAAGAGAGGTGTGAGCCTGACGCAGGTCGTTATTCAACCGGCTCAACGTCGCCAGTATGTCCCCACGCATGTCAAAGCCCTGCGCCTGCTGCTGGCGTCGCAAGCTCTGCACGCCCTCGCGCGCGGCATCGGCGCGGGCCTCCAGGTTCATCAGCCGGTCGCGGGCCTGGCGAATTTCCTGTCTGGAAGGTCCGGCCGGAACCATGGGGGGCGGGGGCGCAGGAGCTGCGGAAGCAAGCGAGCCGTCTGTAGTGCCTGGTCCCTGATTCCCCGAACCTGCCGTGCCCCCGGCATAAGCGGCTCTGAGTTTAGGTCCGTCTCCCGCTGCCTGCGCACGTCTGCTCTTCTCCGGAGTTGCAGCGCCCCCCGGCGCTTCTGCCGGTGCTGGCGTGGCCGTGGGCTGCGGCGTGGCATCGGGCGGCGGTGTGCTCGGCTGGGGCGCGGCGGGAGTCGCTGAAGATGCGATTGTCTGATCGGTTTGCGTAACCGCAGCCTTCTGTTTGGCGAAGGTCGCATACATACGCGGTCCCACGAAGGCAACTGCCACCAGCGCAAGAATGGCCGCCAGCGCCCCAAGGCCTATCCACAAGCCACGATGGCTCTTGGCCGCTTTGGGCTGTGCCGCGGGAACCGCAGCAAGGCTCGGAGAGGAAACCGGCGCATAAGCCTGCTGTGCAACGGGCGCTGTGCCGGGCGGCATCACAGGTGTAAAACCGGCTGCGGCAGGCGCGGCGGCAACGGGCGCGTATCCAGCAGCCGTAGCCGAATAGGAACCGGAAGACGCGGGCACGGGAGTGAAACCCTGCGCCGGGGCTACTGGAACCGGCGTAAACGATTGCTGCGGCGCAACCGGCACCGGTGTGAAAGACTGTTGCGGCGCAACCGGCACGGCCGCGGCATCGGCAGCCTGCCCCGTAATCAGCGCCTTCACCGCGTCGTGGAACTCCTTCGCGGTCTGATAGCGGTCGTTCGGGTCCTTCGCCAGCGCGCGAAGAACCACTGCGTTCAGCTCCGGTGTCAGGTTCGGGTTTACCTCGATCGGCGGTATCGGCGGCGTGTTGCACTGCGCATGAAGAACGCTGTAGGAGGTCTCGGCCTCGAAAGGCTTGCGCCCGGTCAGCGACTCATACATCGTGATGCCAAAAGAGTAGAGGTCCGAGCGGGCGTCCACCGTGCCGCCGCGCACCTGCTCCGGCGACATGTAGTAAACCGATCCGATGGTCATGCCCGGCCGTGTAAGGTGCATCTCGTCGGCGTTCTTGGCAATGCCGAAATCCATCAGCTTCACCTGGCCGTGAATGGTGATCATGATGTTGGCCGGCTTTATGTCGCGATGGATCACGCCGTGTTCGTGAGCGAAACTCAGCGCCGAAAGCACTTGCGTTGCAAAATCGAGCTCGCGGTCGATCGGTATAACCGTTGCGCCGGCCAGCTTCTCCAGCGTTACGCCCTCCACAAACTCCATGATCATGACCAGTTGGTTTTCAAACTGGAAAGCAGTGCGCAGTTGCGCAATGTTGGGATGATCCATGGTGGCCAGCGTGCGGATCTCCATCATGAAACGCGCCGCCAGATCGCGCTCCGTTGTCAGGTCGGGAAGCAGCACCTTCATGGCTTCTTCCCGGTTGGAGAAGATGTTCTTGACCTTGAAAACCTGGCCCATTCCGCCAGCGCCAATCTTCGCCAGAATCTCGTAATCGCCTACGCGATCTCCGATTTGTAATGCCATGGGGTTCCTCCGCAGGATGGGGGATATTTCGCCTTGGATGGAAGTTCCAGTACCTTCGACGGGGCGAGTTTAATTCATTCGGAGGCAGGCTGCCTACAAAAATCCTTCCGGCGGGCCCGGCGGCGGCAGTCGGAGTGCTACGCCCCCCCACCGTCAGAGCTGCCTATGCACGCAGAATTAGGTGGGTGACAGGCGTCACGTTTGGGAGTTTTACGCAGAATCTCCTTGCGAAAAATGGCGCTTGGGTAGATGATTCTCTTGCTAACTCCCAGCCCATGTGAACGCGAATCCCTTTGGCCAGCCGATACGCCATGAGCCCAAGCGGGCCCATGAACTCGGCGAGCAGAATCTCTCCGGGATCAATAAAAGCGGCATCTCCGGCCATTCTCGCTCCGGCCCGCAAAATGCCTCCGCCGATCATTTGGGGTCTGCAACGCCCGAAGCCGCCCGGCTTACACGGATCTTCTGGTCCCCGTCGAGTTGGACGCTCATTGTTGCCCCGGCGGGGACAGCGAAACCCCGACCTAGGGTATCGAGTCCACCCATCAATGGACCACCGAAAAGCAGGGAAGTTGCCGCTGTTGCCGTCTCTTCAGCAGCGACCCGACCGGTCTTCCCCCCTCCCTGAAACCCAACCTCCGAACGAAGGGGCAGGTGCGTACCGTCCGGCAGAACAAGATACTTAAATACGAGTTGTCCCTTGGCACCACGACCGAACGACTTAACATCACTTAATTGATCCATGGATGCCACCACCAACGAACCGACTGGAATTACGGTCGCACCATCAACGGCCACCGGGACAGCAGTCTCGAATACGATCTCATGGCCGGGCTTCACGTCTGTATTAAAAAAGAAGCGCCGATTTCGCACCTCCAATCTCGTTGAGCCCGGAACCTGTACCTCCACTCCGCCCACAATCGGGACTGGTGGCCGATGAAGGGGATCGTCAGGGCTGAGCAGGGAAACTAGGCATGCGGCCTGCTCCAGGACAGCGGCCGACCAGGTGTGCTTTGGTGCGCCGTTCTTGCCTCCATTACGCAGCGTTTCCATGCGTACAACGGTGCCCTCGGCCCCGCCCTGACTTGACGAGTCCAACTTGGCTCTGACCGCCTCGTCGCCGGCTGGCAACCCCAGCGCCTTGACGCGCTCCTCCGCCCTCTCCCCTTCCACTGATTGGTCAGCGAATTTGAAAAGCAATACTCCGCCCGCCTGCATCGCATCGGCAACCGCCTCGCGCACCCTAGGGAGCGAAGCCGCTACGAAGCGGGTTTCAACGGCATCTCCACCGGGCTGAATCTTCTGGAGCTGGCATTCAGAATATGCCGCGCGGGTATGCACTAACGCCAGCGCCACGAAAAGAACACGCCACCGCCGCCGACATGCCACGTCAACTTCCCCCCTTAACCGTATGTTGGCCGGAAACTGCGACATCATATGATGTCCCCGCGCGGATGAAAACGTCGACGCCTTTAGTCAGCAATCCGCCAAGGGGTCCGCTCTCCCATGCCTTCATGGTGTCGTTCTTCCGCCCCCCTTGGGCTTTAGCTGTGTCTCCGGAAATCGGAATTTTTTGGCCATCAACGGCAGTGACAGAGTCGAAGGCAATCTCAATCTCCGCGTGGCGACCGAAGCTTTTCGTCTTCTCAAAATCCGCAAGATGGCCTGTGGCAAGCGCCCCACGGCGAATGACTACGGTACCGTCCACCATGACATCCGCGGCCACCTCTAGAACCAAAGTCTGCCCTGTGCTGTTCTTACCCAGAGTCTTCGAAAACAGCGGATCGCGCAGCAATACCTTGAGCGGGGTCGCATCCGCCAGGGCGAGCGATCGCGCCGGCCCGGCGTCTTTCACTTCCAGCCCCAGCGGGCTGGCAACGGGATCATTGGCGCTTAGCACCTTGGCCAGGCAGGCCGTTTCCTCTGCCAAAGGCTGTGCGTAGCCATCGCTGCCAAAGTGCCCCTTGATGGCGTTCTTGTGGAACTCAATATGGAGAAGCGTGCCGTCAACACCATCTTGAGTTTTCGGCTGAATGTCGACTTTGAATGTTCCAGCGGCGCCGAGGCCACCATCCGAACCGTGGACGCCCTCATCCTTATTCCTTCTCTCCTCAGACTGGTAGAGGTCCTCGTCGGTTTTGGCCTCGACATGGGGCCCTTGGTCCTTGTCCACTTTCGCGGTGACCGCTGGGAACGCCCTCAGAAGCGAGAACTTAACGTGGTCAGGGGGGGATGGGAGGAACCGTTCATCGACATTCGGGCCTCCAGTCCGCACAACATTGATGCCGCAAGGGGGCGTTTGTGCACATAGATGGCCGGGGGACACTAGCGTGAACGAAAGTATGCACAGGGAAAACATGATTCGACCCATATCCTTCTTGCTCCTTTGAATGCGAGTTACCATTGGAATGGCAGAACCATACCATCCACGGAAACTGAAAGTCAAACCGGACTTTCCGGATTCTTCATTTTGAAAACAAATTCCCGGAGATTGAACGCACGTTGACGCAAAGTGCAAGGCCAACGCGGCAGTCTCAAAGGAGAAGCCATGCGATTCGCTGCCGTCGTTGCCTCTCCCGCCTCATCGAGAGCCCTCCTTCAATTGCTCACTTCTCGACTGATTCTTGCGCTCGGCAGTCCCAGGAATGCCTTAAGCGCCTAGGCACCCAATCCAAGCTCCCCCGTGCCCTCAACCTCGCCCTGCTAACCTTTCTGAAGAAGCCGATCCAGCTGACAACTGGAGACTAGAGCGCGTTTCAAAAGGCGGCCGCCGCAGCTCATAGGTCATCACACAGGGGTTGAAACCCCTCGTTATTCCGGCGCTGTTCGGCACGACTAAAGTCGTGCCCTGACACAATGCGGCATTTCTTGAATTACGCACTAACCACTAATCGCTGTTCACTAATCACAGTCCACAGTTCACTGCCCTCAAGGAACCCAATGCGCCGCATCTGCGTAGACATGGACGAGGTCATGGCCGACACTCTCGCCGAGCACCTGCGCCGCTACAACCAGACCTTCGACGAAGAGGTTACCCCGCAGGATCTGGCCGGCAAGGGCCTTTGGGAGATTACGCCCGTCGACCGGCAGCAGCAGCTCCGCGCCTTCCTCGACGCGGAAGATTTCTTTGAAGACCTGGCTCTGATGCCCCACGCGCAGGACGTACTCAAAGATCTCTCCGCGCGCTTTGAAATCTTTATCGCCACCCAGGCCATGACCGTCCCCAACTCGCTCGGCCCCAAGTATCGCTGGCTGCAGCGCCACTTCCCCTTCATTCCGCCCCAGCACTACGTCTTCTGCGGCAACAAGAGCATCCTGCGCGCCGACTACCTCATCGACGACCTGCCCAAAAACATTCTGCGCTTCGAGGGCCAGGGCCTGCTCTAC
>CAYWMR010000340.1:0-5819 GCA_964458965.1 uncultured Occallatibacter sp.
CGACCACCGAGATCTACACTCTTTCCCTACACGACGCTCTTCCGATCTTCTCCAGGAGGCCAACCGCGTGCTACTCATCCGCTCGGTGAGCTCCATGGCATAGAGATGCCGCGCCATCTTGTCATCCGAGCCTCCCTTTGCAAGGAGTTGCTCCAACTGCTGCACACTGACGCGCTCTGGGGCGAGATTGGGCTGATCGTAATAGGTAGGCTCATCGTAGTACCCGGTATTGGTGCGGGCCAACGACTCCGCCGGGTTCACCTGAATCTTTAGATCGTGATACTCATCCGGTTGTTTCGCCTTCGGAGGGTCAAACGAAATTGTGTAGAAGGCGCTTGCATCCGCGATGCAACTTTCGATCTGGCTCACCAAATCACGATCTGTGTCGATTACGCGGCCTCCGCTTTGTGTTGCAAGCACCTGCAGAGACAGGTTGGCAGACTTCGCTTGCCTGGCCGACCCCACCCGCTTCCCGGAATCCCGATGGTCGGGTTCCTGATTATCATTCGCCCCGAAGGTCACGTTCGATAGCTGAATGCGAGCCTCGCGCAGCCGGGTAGAGAACTCGGTGATCGAATCGAAAGAGTCCCCGTTCTGTGTAACAGGCCAGCCTTTGCCGATCCAGAGCAGCAACTTCCCGCCCGGATTCCACCTCTCTTCGATGGCTATAGTGCCGAGCACATCCAGCGATAGCGTGTTCTGGATGGATGGATTTTTGCTACGAACATTGAAAGACGGGTTGCCCAGGGAGCGGAACTCCGGGTCGCTGACCGTGCCGCTCTGCGCAGGGGAAGTTGTCGGAAATCGGACGGCTGAATCAACGGCGAGTGGTGAATTGCTGTTCAGTTCGTTCTGGGCGGGATCGTGCCAAATCAGCCGGAGTTGGCTCTTCTGGGTAAGCTCCGCAGCCAACGCATTGCCGTCGCTGGAAGGCTGAGGAGTGACAGACAAACCATCCTTGTCAAACCGATAGATGGAAACGGGCTGGGCTAGCTGGCCGCCGTTTTGGAGGAGGAACTTGCTTACTTGCTCCTGTGCAAGAGACACCTGGTTGGGGCCCATATTGATGGTGTCGACAAACAAAATGACTTCGACAGGCGGGTCCGGCATGGCTGTAGCCGCGTCGAATGCCTGGAACGAGAGAATCTTGCCTGGCTTGCCATTGTCGAGCAAGGTAAAGTCTTTGGCTTCGAGTCCGGTTAGGGGCTTGCCGGACTTGTCGGTCACCACCACATCGAGAAAGATGCGGGTGCCTGCGGCTGCGTCCGTGTCGGATGGGATTTGCGGACTTGCCTGCGATGCGGGGATATCGTCGGGGGTCGCTTGCGGCTGCGGCGCGGTGGTTTGGGGCGCGGATCGAACTGCGGGCAGGCAAAGGAGGATGGCCGATAGTACGCGCAACGATCTACGCAAGACGTTCCTCTCTCCATGGCCCGTGCAGATGTTCGACGCGGGAAACTGGCCTCGAACCTGTTAGGAGGCGATCAAGGCTGTGTGCTGCATTCGACAGTGAGAGTGGCGGCACGGTTAGGTTCTGCAAGACTCAATGTAATTGTCGGGGATTCGAGCAGCAAGTCCTGGGATGCAACTGATGAGAAACGGCGCGGGCCGGAGGCCCCCGCTACAGCCGGTCAGGAGACCGGCGCTACTTCTACCTACGCGTATCATCCCCCGTGGGTCAGAGCCCAGGTGGGGCTCGCGCCTGGAGTAGCCTTTTGTTACAGGAGATGGGATGAGGATCGGGTTTTTGGGAACGGGCAACATAGGGACGCCGATGGGCCTGCGGTTGCTGGCCGCAGGATACGAATTGTCGGTGTGGAACCGGAGCGAAGAGCGAACCAAGCCGCTGATCCATGAAGGCGCGATTGCCGCCGCGACTCCTGCTGAAGCTGAACTTGGCTCCGACGCTGTCATTACCATGCTGCTGGACGATGCGGCGTATGAAGAGGTGTTCTTTGGCATTCACAGGCTGATCGATGCGCTCTCACCGGGCGTGCTTCACGTTTTGTGCGGCACGATCAGCGTGGCACTGGCTGAGCGGCTTAGTTTGGAGCACGCGAACCGGGGCATCGATTTTGTGGTGGCGCGGGTGATTGGCGGGGTTAGCGAAGCTGAGGATGGTCGGCTGTGGGTCGTGGTGGCTGGCGCGGACTCAGCGGTGGAACGCGCACGGCCATTGCTTGCTTCATTTTCGCGAGGGATCACGGTGGCCGGCAAAGAGCCGCGGCTGGCGTTTGCGATGAAGGTGGGGAGTCAGTTTGAGCCTCAAAAATGAACGGCCTGCCGCTTGGATGCGGCAGGCCGGTTTTGCTGGTTGCGATCTTCGGGTTATTTCAGCGTCAGATCCGCATGCAGTGGGGTGCTTTCGCTGGAGTCGCCTACGTGGATTACGAACTTGCCGGGGTCGATGGTCCACTTGTGGTTGGGCGTGTCCCAGTAGCTGAAGGAGCGCGCATCTAGGTTGATGGTTACGTGTTTGGTTTCGCCGGGAGCCAGGTGCACCTTATCGAAGCCCTTCAATTCGCGCTCGGGACGGGTGACTTTGGCGGAGGGGTCGGAGACGTAGAGTTGGGCCACTTCAGCGCCTGCGACCTTGCCGGTGTTGGTTACGTCGAAGCTGACCGGAACGGTTGAGCCGGAGGCTGCGCTGGCGGGAACCTGAAGCTTGGAGAAGCTGAACGTGGTGTAGCTAAGGCCGTAACCGAATGGGTAGAGCGGGTGCTTGCCGGTGGTGGTCCAGTAGCGATAGCCGACCATCAGGCCGTCGTCGTACTTGACGTGGGGAATGACGTAATCGACGGGCGGACGGCCTGGCTCGGTTACGTGGAGCGAAGTGTCTGCGCCCTGGATGGGGTAATAGAAGTTGTAGGAAGGATTCTCTTCCCAACTGCGGTCGAAGCTGAAGGGCAGCTTGCCTTCGGGGTCGTGCTTGCCGAAGAGAACCTCGGCGACGGCTGTACCGCCTTCCTGGCCGGGATAGTAGAGGTGAAGCAGCGCGGGAACCTTGTCGAGCCAGGCGCGAGTGTCCGTGCTGCCGCCACCGGTGAGGGTGACGATGGTGTGCTTGTTGGCCGCGGAAACGGCCTCGATCAGCGCCTCCTGACCCCAGGGCAGGTTGAAGGAGCGGTCGGCGCCCTCGCCCTCGGTTTCGGGGCTGAAGCCGACGGCAACGACGACTACATCCGCGATTTTGGCCAGATCCGTGGCTTCGCTCATCACCAGTTCGGGCTCATAGGCGATGCCCAGGCCAAAGCGCGAGCCGTAACCGGGCACGTAGTCGGCCTGTATGGCCACCGTCTGGCCGGCTTTCAGATCGAGCGTCCAGAACGGTGGGACCATGCCCTCGGCGTGGGGCGGCGTCCAAAGCTCTTTGCCGTCGGCGAGCACTTTGACGCTGGTTCCCCAGCCTTGCGATGAGGTGAGCACGAGGTACTTGCCGTCTTTGGCTGGCTTGTAGGTTGCGGTGTAGCGGATGCTGCTACCCGGATTGCCTGCCTGCGCAGGTGCGCGCCTGCCTCCGCCGGTGTCGCCGAAGAACGGCTGCGTGGCGGAGTCCGGCGTACCGGTGAAGTCTTTGCTTGGATATGTGGCGGCGGTGACGGGGCCTTCCCAATGAGTATTGCGGAAAACAGTGGTTGAGTCAGGCAGGCCGCGGCTGTAAAGGACGTGGACATTGGGACCGGCCAGGTTGGCGATTCCGGTGAGGGTGCTGACGGGCTCGAAGGCTTGCGCGGTAGACGAGCCGCCGCCGCCGGTGACCGCGGGCCAGGCGTTGGGACCGATGATGGCGATGGTCTTGATTTTGGCGGCGTCGAGGGGGAGCAGGCTGCCGTCATTCTTGAGCAGCGTGATGCTTTCCAGAGCGCCATCGAGGGCGACGGCGCGAGCGGCAACGGAGTAGGTGGAATCGGACGGATCAAACTGGGGGCGGTCGAGGAAGCCGTAGCGCAAGCTGGTTCGGAAAAGACGCAGGAGCTTGTCGTTGAGGGTGGCCTCGGTTACTGTTCCATTCTTGACGGCGTCAGTGAGACCCTTGGCATTCATGAAGCGAGCGCTGGGCATCTCGAGATCGAGGCCGTTGTTGGCCGCGCCGATGGAGTCGTAGGTTGCGTCCCAGTCGGACATGAGGATGCCCTGGAATCCCCACTCGCCCTTGAGCACCTTGAGGTTAAGGTACTCGTTTTGGGTGGCGTGAACGCCGTTGATCAGGTTGTAAGAATTCATGACTGCATCCACATGGCCTTTGGTTACGGCTGCTTCAAAGGACGGCAGGTAGATTTCGCGCAGGGTGCGCTCGTCCAGGTCGGCGCTTACGTTATGGCGGTTGTATTCCTGGCTGTTGACGGCGTAGTGCTTGACGGTGGCGATGACGCCCTGGGACTGGACGCCCTGGATGTATGGCACAACGATATCGCCGTTCAGGAACGGGTCTTCAGAGAGATATTCGAAGTTGCGGCCGGCCAATGGAGAGCGGGCAATGTTGACGCCGGGGCCGAGCAGGAAGTTGACGTTGCGCGCGCGGGCGTCTTTGCCGAGCGACTCGCCGAGCCTGCGAGCGAATTTCCGGTCCCAGGTTGCGGCCAGCGAGACGCCGCCGGCATAGGCGGTTGTTGGTCCCCAGGTGCGGACGCCAACCGAGGCGTCGGACATTTTGAAGCGGTGCAGGCCGATATCGGGTATGGCCTGGGTATACATGCCTTCGACACCGCCGAGGAGCTGGATTTTCTGGTCGAGGGTGAGGCGGGCGATCAATGCCTGGGCTTTGGCTTCGATGGCGGGCGAGTCGGGCGCGGGCGCCTGCGCATGAGCCTGGATTGCCGAGGTGAGAACGAAGCCAGGCAGGACAGACAACAGGCATGCACCGGCAATGAATAGAAACGATTTCGTAGCGGATTTCATTGAGTTTTTCATGACCCGGAGAAGGCTAACGCATTTGGCTTGGGGATGTATAGTCGGCTGAGGTTTTCAGCTTTCAGCTCTCAGCTTTCAGCTTTCAGTTTTCAGTTGTAAGTTTTCTGCGCCGGGCAGAGGCAACGATCCAGGCAAACGGTGGGGCGAAGAATGTGCGCTGTCAATCCGGACTGGTAACTGACAACTGAAAACTGAGAACTTACAACCGAGAACTTACAACTGACGTTCTTGATTTGCGTTGGTTTTCTGGGTGCCATCGCCACCTGGCGATGCTTCTTAATCAGTTAGGCAGCGAATTCCGGTCAAATTTGTGACCCGTGTCACTGGGCGGGGTGAATGGTGTCACAGATTGCCTCACGATTGATAGCGCAGACTCGGAATCCAATGGGGAAGAACGATTGGGACGCCGACGGGCGTGGAGGTATCGATGAGTTTTGCATCGGGCATGAAGACGATTGTCGTTGCGACGGATTTGACTGGCCAGTCGGAGGCCGCTCTGGAGTATGCGCGCAAGCTTGCCGCGGGGTATGGCGCGCGGATTGTGCTGGCACACGGAGTTGACCCGAGGGATTATGCGGCGGTTGCGTCGGTTCCGGGCCGGGTGCTGAAGGGGCTTCCGGAAGAGGCGCGCGCGGCGTTGGACAAGATGGCCGGCGAGCTGCAGCAGTGCGGGATTCACAGCCATTCTGAGATTCGCCAGGGCGCGGTGGCGCAGATGCTGGTGGATGTGGCGCGGCAATACCAGGCGGGATTGATTGTAATTGGGACGCAGGGAATGAAGGGCGCGGGGCCGGTGCTGGTGGGCGCGGTGGCGGAACAATTGGTACGGATGGCGCCTTGCCCGGTGCTGGCGGTGGCGGCAGACTGGAATGCGGGCGAGTTTCGTCCTACGCCGGGAGGGCCGGTGC
>CAYWMR010000341.1:0-5797 GCA_964458965.1 uncultured Occallatibacter sp.
CGCTGGCCGCATGCAGGTGCCGCGTACCTACATCTCGAAGATTGAAAACGGCAAGGCGATCCCTACGCTCGGTTCGCTGCAGCGCCTGGCCGACGCCCTGGAAGTAGACGTGTGCCAGCTAGTGCGCGACACCCGCAGCATCCGCGACGAGGAGGTGGCAGCCATTCTGGCCGATCCGTTTCTGGCCGAGATCGCCGCGCTGCTGCCCTATCTGGATCAGATGCAGCGGATCATCGTCTCGGGCGCCGCGCGCGACGCTTCAATGGGCCGTCGCCGCAGCGCATAGTTGCCGCTCCCACCCGAGCTGTCGATCGAAGATTCCCAAGCGAGCAGCAGCTCGAAGACTCTGGGGGCAGCCGGGGGATACAGGATGCTGAAAACTCATTGCTTTGAAAGGGCACGACTTCACAGCTTGGTGAAAAACCCTTTTCGGAGGGAGGCGGGGGTTTTAACCCCCGCATAAAGCCAATGGAATCAAAGCGGGCTTCAGCCCCGGAGGGATGTCTTCCGCCAATTTCATCCGAAGTCCCGGGTTTCCCCCAGCCTGTTTCAACCCCCTGAAACCGCAGCAAATCAACATGGCCTTCAGGCCCGTCCCTTCCGCTTCGGAACGGCGTGAACAAGCAGCGAGTTCTCTTTCGGCACGGTCTCCCGCACTGTACAACTCAAAGCGCATTGCCTCGCGTAGGCGCTTGTGCTAGGGTCGATGGTGCAACAAGTTAGGCTGGCTGAGCGAGGATTCTCCATCGCGCGGGACCCTGACGGGGGGCGATTGCCCCCGGTTTCGGATCAGGCGTCTCCTTTCGTGGCGTCCCCTGTTTTGCAGGCTGGCCCGGGCCCAATCCGGATGCGGCCGGAAACTCAAGCCGCAACAGCAACCTAGAGGCGAGTCCTTTGTATCTATCCGGCACGCTGCGTATCCATGAACTCACGGCAGACGAGCGCGCCGTCTATGCAACGCTCAAGCCTGAGAGTCTTCCCGACCATGTTGCCATCATCATGGACGGCAATGGGCGCTGGGCCGGCCACCGCTCGCTCAAGCGGTTCCTGGGCCACCAGCAGGGCGCCAAGAGCGTTCAACTGGTCACAGAAACGGCCTCGCGCATCGGGCTGCCCTGGTTGACCCTCTATGCATTCTCGCTCGAAAACAATCTGCGCCGCCCCCGTGCCGAAGTCAACTTCCTCATGCGCCTGCTCAAAAGTTATCTGGAGAGCAACCTGCAGCGCATGATGGACAACAACGTCCGCATCCGGTATATCGGGCGCACCCACGAGCTGCCCACCGAGGTCCAGGAGAAGATGATCTGGGCCGCGGAGGCAACCGCGCGCAACACCGGCACCACCCTCACCCTGGCCCTCAACTACGGCGGACGCTCCGAAATCGTCGACGCTTTCCGGGCCCTGGCGTCCGAGGTGAAATTCAAGCATCTTGACCCCCAGCGCGTTACCGAAGAGGATATTCACCGCCACCTCTATACGGCGCAAATGCCCGATCCGGACCTGCTCATCCGAACCTCGGGAGAGATGCGGATTTCCAACTATCTTCTGTGGCAAATCGCCTACACCGAGATCTATGTAACCGAGCGTCTCTGGCCGGACTTTCGCGGCATCCATCTGCTCGAAGCGATTGCCGACTTCCAGCGCCGCGAGCGCCGCTACGGCGGCCTCACCGAAGGCTCCGGCGAAGTGGACGAAGAGACAGAGCACATCCGAATCGCCGCTAGCTAGGTACCTTCGTTTTTCCCGCTCTCCCTTTCTTCAGATTCCCGCATAGACTCGCGCCTCCATCCTGCCGATGAGGCCGTGTGGAGGAACCAGTCTCATGATTAGCGAAAAAACAGCACCGCCCGTAAAGGATTCCGAGGCCAGAATGAAGTGGATTGCAGAGCAGATGCGCTTCCGGCTGAAGGAAGCATTGGCCCAGCGCGGAGGGTCCGACGCCTTCCTGCATTGGCTGCGAGCCGACTTCAATAGGAACGCGTGACCCCTCCGACTTTGATTCGAGGACGCTTCGATTCATACGCTCACCGTCCACCGGTTGGTACTCACCCCACCCCGGCGGTGTATCCTCAGCCTTGGCATGAAACGCGTCCTTACCGCAGCCCTGATCATTCCGCTGGTGCTGGTCCTGCTCTTTGTGGGACCGCCATGGGTGATTACGCTGGCTGCCGCTGGTGTTGCGGCGCTGGCAGGCTGGGAGTTTCTCGGGCTGGCGGAGCGATGCGGAGCCAAGCCGCCGCGCATTGCCACGCTGGCTGCCATTCTTCTGCTATTTGCCGGCGGCTTCCAGTGGCCCGATCAGCTTACAGCCACTCTCGGGTTCCTCAGCCTCGCCCTTCTGATCTACTGCACGTTCAGTTCCCCCGTTGAGCGCGTCATGGCCGACGCTTCGGCATCCATCTTCTGCCTCCTCTACGTGGGATTTACCCTGTCCGCTATCCCCGCGTTGCGCGAGCAGGGCAACGGTCCATCGCTGCTCGTCTTTTTGATGTGCGTGGTTTGGGCAGGAGACATTGCCGCCCTTTACATCGGCCAATTGTGGGGCCGCCATAAACTTGCGCCGGCGCTAAGCCCCAACAAGACCTGGGAGGGGACGCTGGGCTCGTTAGCGGGGAGCCTGATCGCCGCCGGCAGTCTGCTGGCGCTGGCTAGGTTGCTCGCGCAGTGGGACTCCGCAAAGCTCTCGTACCCCGAAGACATCTGGTATTGGCTCCTTCTCGCCGTAGTGGTCAACACGGCGGCGCAGGTTGGAGACTTGGCCGAATCCGCGCTGAAACGCTCGGCGGGCGTCAAGGACTCCGGCACGCTGCTTCCCGGCCACGGCGGGGTCCTGGACCGCATCGACGCGCTGCTGCTGGCGGCCCCCGTGCTATGGTACGCCCAGGTCATTCACCAGCGGTTTTAACGGGTTCACCGAGCGTCCCTTTTCGAAGAGAAGCTCGACGGAATCGAGTAGTCTATTGAATCGACGCCAACATAATAATTTCATGATATTCTACCCGTGTGGCCAATTTACGACTACGTGGACCCGGCAAACGGCAATTTCATGCGTTCGTGGTCGCTGGCTCTTCAAAAGGAACAACGCGCCAGGCTGAACCAAAAGATCGACGCGCTCTCCATGCACGGGCTGTCTCTTATTCCAGGTGTTGTCGCCCCCACTGGAGTCGCTGCGATCTTCAAGTTGAGAGTACGTGGCAGTGTGCAGTTGAGGCCGCTGTTTTGCGAAGGTCCGCTGCCGGGAGAATCGGCATTCACCTTTCTTCTCGGAGCGAAGGAGGTTTCCTTTGAATATGTTCCTAAGAATGCCCCCGAAACGGCCTCTAAATTGCGTGAACTCTTAATCGGAAATCCAAGGCGGAGGTGCCTTCATGAGCGAGTTGGTTGATAGGCTCCGTTCTGAGTTCCAAGATTCGGAGTATCGGCAAGCCTACGCGGAAGAATGCCTGAATACGATGATCGCGGCTCAGATCAAGGTACTGCGGGAGCAGAGAGGGATGACCCAATCTGCGCTAGCGGAGAAGGCAGGCATGCTCCAGCCGCGCCTTTCTGTGATGGAGGATGCGAACTACTCCAGCTGGAGCGTAAGCACGCTCAAGAGACTTGCCAGAGCGTTCGACTTGGCCTTGGCGGTGAAATTTGAATCTTTTTCCAATGTCGTTTTGGACTTCGAGCAATTGAGCGCGGAGTCCTTAGCACGCCCATCCTTTGAGGACGATCCCAGATTTCGCTCGCCAAAGGTCAGTACCCATAGATACTTTCACAAGAGGGTCGGCTCGGAAGAAGCTGACCGTATTGCGATGCAAGGCGCAATTGGACAAACGCAGCGTAGGGCGGACACTGTCGAATTCCTCGACAAGACCCCGTCTCGGCTCACGGGCACGAATGCTGCGAACGAAATTCAGAATGGGTACTCCCCAAGACAAGAAGGAGGGATGGCAAATGCGTTTAGCCTCGGTGCTTCTAGCTAGATACTATGGCCTAGTTCAAATCGAGGATTTGAACCTCAACGGAACAGTTTACTATCCGGAGGTGACCGCCAAGCTGGTGGAACGTTATGGGTTCATGAAGTACCCGACTGGAGCCGACGCATTCGATGAGACAAAGGGCATTGAATTCAATGCGGGGCGAGCTGGAAAGCAGGTAATCGACAAGTTGATGATCCTAAGCAGCGGCGTCTACCTGGATACCCCAATTGACACTACGACTTCTGAAGCACTTTGGTTTGAAATGATGGAATGGGCCGTCAACGAATTTGGCGTGACATTTAGTCCCGAAATGGTCACGCGTTGCGCATATGTAAGCAACGTCACTTTCCATTCAGATGCCCCAATTCTAGCCGTGAACCCGATCATGTCGGAGATCGGGAAAGTAGTGGCTGCCCAAGTCGAGAGCAGTTTCAAACTGAGCCTCGACTACGAACCTGCAGCGGTGAGTATTACCTTTGACCAACTGGCAACCAAGCTTGGGCCGGCTGCCTTTACGGTGCAAAGACGAGAGGGAGTGCCGTTTGGAGAAAACAAGTATTTCTCTACCGCTCCTCTAAAAACCGAAATCCATCTTGACCTCTTGGAGAGATGGGAGCGGGCTGTTAAGGTTTAATGGAGCTACATCGTCCTTCGGACAATTTGATTGGAACGCACTTCTTTAAATGGGTTCATCTAGGAACCGCGAAATCTCGAAGATATCTTGAAGCGACTAGCCATCCTCGGTTCCACCGGCTCCATCGGGCAAAGTACCCTCTCTATCGTTGAGCAGTTTCCTGACCGCTATCAGGTAGCCTCGCTCGCCGCCGGCCGCAACGTCGACCAGGCCTACGCCCAAGCCGTCCGCTGGCATCCGCAACTGGTTTCGCTGGCCACCGAGGAACTGGCCGACAACCTCGCCTCCCGTCTCAAAGCCGCCGGCATCTCCGGCATAGAAGTGGTTCACGGCACCGCCGGCACGGTGGCCTGCGCCACTCTCCCCAGCGCGGATTTTGTAGTTTCCGCCATCGTAGGAGTGGCCGGCCTCGAAGCCACGCACGCTGCCATCCTCGCCGGTAAGCCCGTCGGCCTGGCCAACAAGGAGTGCATGGTTGCCGCCGGCGAAATCCTCACCGCCGCCGCGCGTGAACACAGCGTGCCCATCCTTCCCATTGACAGCGAACACAACGCCGTCCACCAATGCCTGCGTGTCGGCACACACCGCGAAGTTAAAACCATCTGGCTCACGGCCTCCGGCGGCCCGTTCCGCCATACCCCCCTCGCCGACTTCGCCTCCATTACGCCCGAGCAGGCGCTCAAGCATCCCACCTGGGTCATGGGCCGCCGAATCACCGTCGATTCGGCCACCATGCTCAACAAGGGCCTCGAGGTCATCGAGGCCTGCCGCCTGTTCGATGTGCCGCCGTCAAAGGTCCGCGTCATCGTCCATCCGCAGTCCACCGTGCACTCGCTGGTGGAGTACGTTGACGGCTCCATTCTCGCTCAGATTTCTGTCACGGATATGCGCCTGCCCATCCTGTACGCTTTGGCTTACCCTGAGCGGCCGGCTTCCACGCTCACCTTCGACCTGGCCGCCCTGCGTCATCTCGACTTCGAAGAGCCCGATTTCGAGCGTTTCCCCTGCCTTCGCCTGGCGTTCGAGGCGGCTGAGAAGGGCGGCGCGCACTCCATTGCCCTCAACGCGGCCGACGAGGTTGCCGTCGAAGCATTCCTCGACCGCCGAATTCCGTTTACGGGAATCCCGCGTACAATTGAAAAAGTGCTCGCATCCACGCCGGAGGCGCATCCCGCCACCATTGCGGAGGTGCTCGCCG
>CAYWMR010000342.1:0-5796 GCA_964458965.1 uncultured Occallatibacter sp.
GGTGCAGACCAACGACAACACCCAGGGCTGCGTCAACGAAGGCCGCCAGTGGCTGACGAAGCCGTACAAACTGCCTGACACCGATCAGTAAGACTGGATGCAAAACGCGCAACGGCCAACCCACGAGCTGGTCGTTGCACGCTTTGCAGTTTTGGTCTTCTTAATTGTTTCTGCGTTTCCCACCCAGCGAAAGCACTTCCAGGTCGACATGGGCGAGCCCGGACTTGGTCATCGCCAGCTTCTGGGCTGCCGCGTAGGAAAGGTCGATGATGCGCCCCTGGTCGCCGAGATCCCCGCGATCGGTGATCCGGACCACGACTGAGCGCTTGTTAGTCTCGTTGATCACCCGCACAACGGAGCCAAACGGCAGGGTTGGATGGCAGGCGGTCATCGCATTCATATCGTAGCGCTCCCCGCTGGCGGTGCGGCGTCCGTTGAAAACCTTGCCATACCAGGAAGCGATTCCCCGGAGAATATGCGCCCGCCGTTCCTTTGCGGTCAGATGCATGGCTACTTGCGGGGTTTCAAAAGCCGGAGTTGCATTCTCCGCCGGAACTGCGGGAGCCATGGTTGAGGCGGGTCTGGCAAGCGGCGCATCGGCATGAACGGCCGGTGTGGAAAGCGTGACCACCAAAGCGGTCAGCGCAACCGATGAAGCACCCGCGAGCAGAACTACCCTGAGCGGAGTTTTCAGATTCGTGTTGCGTGTTTTCCTTGTTATCACCATCTGCCCATTTTACTAGTTCGACACCTTTTTGCCTAACTATTATCAAGAAGTACACGGGGAATTTTCGAGAAAAATCTGGGTGGATCGCGGGCTTATTCAGCTAACAATCTTATTATCAGTGATTTAAAGAGGCAATAATATACTTGACTAATGATCGGTTCTTCGATATTGTGTCTATGCCATGACAAACGAACTCAAGACTCTTTCAGATGCAATCAGATACTTCGCAGATGAACAAGTCTGCATTGATACCGTTGCCTCGATGCGCTGGCCCAAGGGCCCTCAGTGCCCCGCTTGCCTCATGCCTGATATGCGCCAGCATTGGCTAAAGACTCAGCGGCGCTGGCAGTGCCGGGATTGCGGCAAACAGTACTCCGTCAAGGTGAATACCATCTTCGAGGATTCGCCTATCAAACTCGAAAAGTGGCTCACCGCAATGTGGCTGCTGGCGAACTGCAAGAATGGCATTTCGAGCTATGAAATCGCCCGCGACATCGGGGTAACCCAAAAGTCGGCATGGTTCATGCTGCAACGGATTCGCTTGGCAATGAAGAACAAGTCTGTTCTCAAACTCGGCTCGACTGGCGGTCCCGTAGAAGTCGATGAAACCTTTGTCGGCGGCAATCCTAAAAACATGCACATGGATAAGCGCAACAAACGGTTTGTCGGAGGCATGGGAAAGGGAAAAATCGCAGTCATGGGAATGCTTGACCGGGATACTCGCGAGGTCCGTACCAAAGTGATTCCTGATGTGAAACGGGAGACTTTGCAGTACGAGATTCTAAAGCAGATCGTCGGGACGGGAACCATCTACACCGATGGGCATGTTGGGTACGACAATCTCAAGGCCCCGGCATTCGTCCATGAGGCTGTGAACCGCCTGAACGAATATGTGCGCGGCGAGGTCCACACTCAGGGGATAGAAAATTTCTGGTCGCTATTCAAGAGGAGTTTGCATGGCACCTATGTTGCGGTAGAGCCTTTCCATCTGGAGCGGTATGCCGATGAACAGGCTTTCCGATTTAACAATCGCGCAACCAAAGACAAACCATTGACCGACCAGGATCGCTTCATGCTGGCTTTATCGCAGATTTCAGGGAAGAGACTGACCTATGCAGAACTGACCGGCAAGGTGGGAGAAACGACGGTCTAGGCTGGCTTGGATGGGACGGCAGAAACGCGGGAAGCGCGGCCTCTAGGTGTTCGCTTTCCATGCTTCTCTTCGGCGATCCGCGTGTTTAGTTCCGTCTTTGAAACGCTCAGAACAGCGCCTAGCAGGTTCTCAAAGGCTTTGTATTCGGGAGACTGCGGTTTCGGCTTCATGGCGTTATCATAGCGCAATCTTGAAAAATGGAGGAAACGTGGACGACATAACGAAGGAAAAAACACGTGCTTGGTTGATGTTACTTGTGAGACTCCTCAAGTCTCAGCAAGGCCAGATTTCCCATCTTTCTGGACAGATCGCGACATTGGCAGAGGCGGTCCGGGGACTTGACCCGACGTTTGACGACGTTTGGAAACAAAAAGAGGCGATCGTAGAGGATGCGTTAACTCCATTGAGAAACGAACAGACTGCTCAATACGATGAGCTGCTTCGCTCAATTGAGTCTGGAGAGTTGTTTTAGCGTTCTGGGTTTGCATTTAAGCACACTCCATGCGAAGATTTTCTTGGATGTGTTGAGTTCGCTAAAGCCCCTGATCGCGAGTCGGGGGCTTTGCTATTGAATTTCTATGTCCGATTGCTGCATTGCTTTCTGATGCCGCATCCTTCTTACATTTACGAGTCCGCGCAAAACGGATTCATCATAGGCGCGGGCGAACGGAGGTTTTTTTTCGTCCTTGGTAATCGCCTGCACAAGAGCAATAGGCCAATCCTTATCTATTTTGTGCCTACGCCATCCCTTGAGTGCAAGATTCCCGAGCATGTCAGCGGCTTGGAGAGGACGAAGCATTGTGTCGTCTGCAAAACAAATTCCACCCAGACTGCGACGGTAATGATCGTTTTGCTTTTTAAGAATGGTATAACTCTCAAGAACCTCCATCGCGTTGTCTGGGGAATCAGTTTCGTCAATCTGAAATGCAATTGGATTGTGCCGCCCTAACACAGGACTAACCTGCTTGCACACTGCCCCGATGAGCATTTCTAAACTATTACGGGCTGGAGGACGAATCCATATTTTTTCTTCATTACTCAGGGACTCGTATCCAGCACATTCAGTGAGGACGATTACGCCAAATCCTCCGCGCTCAAGTATCTCGCCTCTCACAACCCGCAAAAACGGCTCAAGAATTCGGTACACATCCTCATCTGAAAGAAGTTGATCGCCAATTAAAGGAAAGTCGTGTAGGTGCCGCGCGGTATGGAGAGATTCTAGGCCCAATGCGTTCAAAACTTCGTCCCATCTGCGATTAAACTGCCGCCAACAGTCATCAGTTGCTACATACCCCGCAAATCCCCTTATGCCGTCGTTTTCGCAGGTTCCGAAGTCATCCATCGAACAATGGAACACAGTGCTATCCCCTTGCTTCTCACCGTCTCGGATGAGACTCATCATTTCCATTAGATCATTGGAGAAGTCGGAAGTAAGGTCGGATTGAGGCGGCACTACTGCGGTAGACAAGGAATTCTCACTCCCCATACTCAACTAACGACCCTACCCTGTCACGGCTACTCTATTTTCGCCTTTGCTTCGTCGTTAGTCAAGTATATTATTGCCTTTAAAGATTGCACTTGTTTTGGTGCAAAGCTGATTGCAAGGCCGCCGAGGCCCAATTCCACCCCGGAACAGCTCGGAAAATGGTAGAGACGTACGACCGCAATCCGGTGTCAAATCCGCGCAGTTGAGATTGATGGATTATGAGGATATGGGGATGAAGAGCTTGAGATCAGGATTTGGATTGGCGGTTTGCATCGCACTGATTGGCGCCTCCGCGATGGCCCAACAGGCAGTCTCTGCCGCCACGGGCCCGGTGCCGCCAGCTATTCTCGCGGCGAAGAAGATATTTGTTTCCAATGCCGGCGCAGACAGCGGCCTGTTTCCATCGCCCTTCAGCGGCGACCCGAGCCGCGGCTACAATCAGCTCTACGCAGGTCTCAAGGCGGCGGGCCAGTACCAATTGGTTGCCGATCCGGCGAATGCGGACCTGGTGCTGGAGTTGCAGTTGACTGCGCCAAATGGTCCAACCAGCGGCAGCAAGGTGAACGGCGCATCCGACCCCGTTCCCATGTTCCGGCTGGTGGTTTACGACGCTAAAACTCACTTCGTTCTTTGGGCATTGACGGAGTCGATCGAGGTTGCGCTGCTTCAAAAGACGCACGATCGCAACTTCGACGACGCGCTCAATTTTCTTATGCTGGAGTTTGAAGCGCTCAGCGGGAAAACCGCCGCCCCAGCCCATTAAACCCGTAATAGAAATAGAATTCGCCGAATTGCAGATTAATTCCCGCATCCTGCTACGGTCGAAGTCGGGCCAACTACGGCCGTGAGCGGGAGAATCGATGGCAATGAGCGCGGCAGGGCTGGAGTTGCTGAAGAAATCGGAAGGTTTTCGAGGTCAAATGTATCTGGATGTGGCGGGAGTTCCGACCATTGGCTATGGCCATCGGATCCTTACAGCTGAGTCATTCCCCAATGGCATCGATGAGGCGCGGGGCCAGGAGATGCTGAGCCGCGACCTGCAGGCCGCTGAGCAAGCCGTGAAGCGCCTGGTGAAAGCCTCTCTGACGCAAGGCCAGTTCGACGCACTGGTGGATTTTGTCTTCAACCTGGGCGCGAGAAGGCTGGCAGCCTCAACGCTGCTGCAGGATTTGAACACCGGGAGCTATGATCGGGCTGCCGAGCAACTACTGCGCTGGGACCATGCCGGCGTGAAGGAAAATGCCGGGTTGAAGGCCCGGCGCGAGGCGGAGTTTCGTCTGTGGCACGACCAGACAATGCGGCAGGTGGTTGTCTAGAGCAGTGAGTCTGAAATTCGCAGCATAATTCTTGAGGATTCCTGGCACGCCAGCGTCGCGAAACCGAGATCTCCTTCGACTTCTTCGATTTGCTGGATGGAAAGCCTGTGCGCAAACATATCCTTCGCATTCGTCATCGAGGGCCTCTGAATGAGCGTCTATCACTGCGAGTACCTTCTACCGGTGGAGATGCTCGCCAGGGGGAGAATCGGGCTGGCTGCCCGGGCAGCAACCTGAATCTCTCGGAAAACAATCCGCAACAACCAGGAGCATCGCATCATGATGAAACTTGCAAAGCAGTTTTTGCTTGTACGGCGCACGCTGTTGATGGCCGCCGTGCTGGCTACCTCTTCCTGCGCGGTTTGGGCGCAGTCTGAACAGCCCGGAGGCGAGATGCGCCGCGGACCCAATATCGAGCGGGAACTGGGGCAACTGACCCAGGCGCTGACACTCACCGCGGATCAGCAAACGCAGGTAAAGGCCCTGCTGGAACAGCGACGGGGCAAAATGGAAGCCCTGCGCGCGGGCGAAGCGCAACCAACCCGCGAGCAGATGGAAGGCATTCGCAAAGACACAGACAGCAAAATCACTGCACTGCTGAACGACGACCAGAAGACCAAGTTTGCTGCCTGGCAGCAGCAGCGCATGGAGCGCCGTCGCGGCGGCGGCGGCGGCGAGGGAGCGCCTCCACCACCACCACCACCTCCTCCTCCGGGAGCGTAATCGGGGAATGTGCGGCTACCCTCCCCGGTCCCCAAAGGCGAGGGACCGGGGCCACACTCATCTTGATTTGGAACGATCACCGAGACCGGGGCCACCCGGCGTTCCCGGCTCCCAACAGAGGGCGGAGAGTCGATCCCCTGGCTCAGCCAAGGTGCGCTTAAGGCTTCTTCTCCACCACAGCCTGTGCGTCGTTTGACTGCTGCGCATCCACATGGAAGCGCTTGTAGTCGTAGTCGCGCTCGGTGCCGTGCTGGCGAATGCCCTTCACCAGCAGCACACGGACCGCCATGGTGCCCTCGCCTCCGACTGGCAGCCAGACTTCACCGTTGACTTGCGCCTGGTCGAAGTTAAAGCTGGAGCCTTTTTCGATGCGCGCCACGATTCCCCCTCC
>CAYWMR010000343.1:0-5795 GCA_964458965.1 uncultured Occallatibacter sp.
TGGTGGTTCTTTCCACCGAGCCGCGTTTCTCAGACGAACAGCAGCAGGACCTGGCCACCAGCGAAGCCCTGAAGGGCGCGGAGGCGGCTGCGATTGTGGAACAGAAGAAGGCGTCGGAGATAATGGCCGAGCGCTTGCCTGGATTGATCGACCCCAACCTTCCGCCGGAGCAGCAGCCTCGGCTCGAGACTACGAACCCGGACCCAGTGGTTCGCCCGCCGCAAGCCGTATGCCCGGACCGGTTTACTCCGGGTGGCGCAGCGCAGCCCGTTCCGCCTGGATGCAAGAATCCCGTAACCGACGCCGATAAGAAGGCCGCCACACCGGCTACGAAGCCAATGCCAGCCAATCCGACCTCAACGCAGAATCCGGAAACGCCACGGAAGGAGCCGCAGCCATGAACACATTCAGCGGCAACCTTCGCCGCGATCTTGAGGTTCGGCGCTACCCGATTCTGGTCTACGCCATGACGCCGCTGGCGGCCCTGGTCTTGCAGGCCTGGCTGCCGCGTTTCCTCGGGGGCTTTGCATGGTTCGACCTGCCGCTGGTAGTCACGGTGTACTTCGCCCTGGTGCAGCGCATACCGATTCAGGGAACGCTGATGGGCGCGGGAATGGGGCTGTTTCAGGATGCGCTTACCAGCCACGCCATCGGGGTAAACGGCATAGCCAAGACTGTGGTGGGCTTTCTGGCGTCCTCGCTGGGTACGCGCATCGACGTGGAGAATCACACGATCCGGCTGGCGCTCACATTTCTGCTCTCGCTGCTGTCGAGCGCGACCTATGTCTTTGTCTACCGGGGCCTGCTGGGGATCAATCAGCAGTGGACGTGGTTTGTGGACATATTCAAGGCAGTGGGCAGCACGATCATTGCCGCGGCGCTGTTTCCGGCGCTGGACCGGTTGCAGATCAGGGAGTAGGGGATTGGGAATTCGGCCAGCGAACTCCGAGCGAATTTCCAGAAATTGGATATCCAGTGTCTCCGACAAGGGAGATTGCTTGACATTTATGTAAAGTTTGCTTATTATGTCCTATATGGCAAAAGGTAAATATGGAAATCATTCCACCATTCGATGAGGATGGACTCCTTCCGCCCGGCGACTACGAGGTTTCTCTTGACGAGCTTCGGCAGTCGATCCTGGTCAAGGGTTTGCCTCAGACGAACGGGAATCCATCCTGGGACCAGGAGTGGCGAGAAAGTCTGGTTGAGAACTTTGAAGTTCTCACGCGCCAGCTCTGGCAGGCTGGCATCCGCGAGATCTTCGCCGATGGTTCGTTTGTCGAGGACAAGGCCCATCCCAACGACATCGACGGATACTTCGTGTGCGGCCTGCGATCTTTGATCACCGGAGATTTGGCGCGCCAGCTTAACCTGCTCGATCCGTCAAAGACGTGGACCTGGGACCCAGCGTTGCGAAGACCATATCGAGGCTATCCGAAGAAGCAGCTGCCGATGTGGCATCAATATCGCGTCGAACTCTATCCGCATGTACCCGGTCTGGGAATCGGCGCCGGCATCTTCGATAAGTTCGGCAACGAATTGGAATTTCCCTCGGCATTTCGCCAGTGCCGCAGAAACGGTAAGCCAAGGGGCATCGTCAAAATCAGGTATGGAGGTTAGCCATGATTCGCAATGAATCCGAATACCAGGAAGCGTCGGCCCGTCTTGCGGACGAGCGGAACCGGCTCGCCGACCATCGCAGGAGACTGCAAGAAGTCGGCCTCAACGATGAAGAAATCAAGCGAGTCATCGATCCGATGGAGTCGTTTCACCTTCAGCTCCAGGAAGAGCTTGAGAGCTACGAGCGCCTGAAACGCGGCGAATTCGAGGAGCTTGAGAACCTTCGAGGACTTGGTCATTTGCTGATCTCCGTGCGCATTGCCCAGGGAGTTTCGCAGCGAGAGTTGGCGAGACGTCTCAGCGTCCATGAATCCCAAATCTCGCGCGATGAGCGAAACGAGTATTTCGGCATCACATTAGAGAGGGCCATCAAGATCCTCGACGCGCTTAACGTGAAGCTCCGCACTCAAGTTAAGGTTGAGCCGTCAAGGGAGATTGCGTTTGCGTGACGCTCTCCAATTTGTGGGTCGGGCTTTCAGACGCAATCGGCCTATCCTCAGCAATGGACTACTTTCTCAAATCGCAACGTCTCGGCTTTCGCTGCTGGCATAGCGACGATCTTCCTCTGGCAATGAAGCTGTGGGGCGATCGCAAAGTGTCTGCTTTGCTCGGCGGTCCATTTACCCCGGACCAGGTGCGCGAACGCCTGCAACTGGAGATCGAGCGGATGGAGAATCATGGCATCCAGTATTGGCCCCTATTCCTGCTGGACGGCGATTGCTTTGCGGGTTGCGCAGGGCTGCGGCCATGGGGAGATGAGCCCCGTGTGTACGAGTTGGGCTTCCATCTGCGCCGTGATTTCTGGGGACAGGGATTGGCCACGGAGGCGGCACAGGCCGTCACGGAATATGCATTTGGCGCCTTGAGCGCGGAGGCCTTGATGGCCGGACATCACCCATCCAACCGGGCGTCGCGCAAAGTCCTGCTGAAGCTGGGCTTTGTTTACGTGGGAATGCAGCTTTATCCGCCAACCGGAGTTGTGGAGCCTATATACCGGTTCGGCCCGCGGCAGACCGAGGCACAGTAGCTGTATCCTAAAGCGGAGACCCATGTATTTGAACCGGCCCTATCGCGACCAGAAACTCCCCGCCCTGAAATTGAATGTGGTGCGCGGCGGAATTATCTTTATGTTGCTGGCTCTGGCCGCCGGTCTTTGGCGCTTGCAGGTGCTGGGCGCAGACAACTTCCGCGCACTGGCCGAACAGAACCGCATCCGCAAGGTTCCTGTTATGGCTCCCCGCGGCAAGCTCTTCGATCGCGAAAACCGGATCATTGTGGACAACTATCCGTCGGTCTCGTGTTTTCTGATTCGCGAGATGAACTACAACGTGGATGCCGACCTGCCGCTGATTGCCAAGGGGCTGAACCTGGATCTCGATCAGTTGCGCGCCACGCTTCGCCGCTACCGTGCGGCGCCGGGATATCAGCCCATCCCCATCAAACAGGACATTTCCGCCGACGAGCAGGCATTTATCGAAGCGCGGCGCAACGAACTTCCCGAACTGGAAACAAGGGACGAGGAGCGGCGTCTCTATCCCCGCGACGGCTTTGCTTCGCACCTCATCGGATATGTGGGCGAGGTGAGCGAAGAGGACCTGAACAACCCCGCCTTTGCCTATAACCAGCCCGGCGACGTGGTGGGCAAAGCCGGCGTTGAAGAGACCTACGACGCGCTGCTCAGGGGCACGGACGGATCGAAGGATGTGATTGTGGACAGCCATGGCCGCGAAGTGGGCCTGCTTGGTTTCCAGCACACCATCCCCGGCCAGGATCTCAAGTTGACCATCGACAACGACCTGCAGCGAGCGGCCGAACTGGCGCTTGGCGATCGCAACGGAGCAATTGTGGCCATGGACCCGCGCAACGGCGAGATTCTGGCCATGGTCTCCCGGCCCAGCTTCGATCCAAATGAATTCGCGGTGCGCATCAACCGGACTGACTGGAACAAGCTGATGAACGACCCAGACCACCCGCTGATGAATAAGGCCATTCAAGCGCAGCTTGCGCCGGGATCCACGTTCAAGATCCTCATGTCCGTTGCCGGGCTTCAGGAGGGCATCGCGCAGAACCTAAAGGTCAGCTGCAACGGCGGAGCCAACTTCTACGGCCACTTTTACCATTGCGACGAGCGCCACGGAGCGGTGGACATTCACAACGCTATTCCCATGTCCTGCGACACCTACTACTACACGCTGGGCGACAGACTGGGCATCAACCGCATTTCGAAGTACGCAATTGAATTCGGGTATGGGCAAAAGACCGGCATCGATCTGCCCGGCGAACAGTCAGGCCTCATGCCCTCAGAGCAGTGGATGCTCAAGGACTATCACCGCAAGTGGTACGCAGGCGAAACCATCTCGGTCGCCATCGGGCAGGGCGCTGTGGAAGCGACGCCGATCCAACTGGCCCGCATCATCGGCGGTATCGCATCGGGCGGGCACATGGTCAGGCCCCATGTGGTAGCTGCCGACCAGCTACCGGCTGACTTCACCAAGTCGCTGGCCGAGCGGTTTCCGGGGTCGGGCGAGGCAAATCTCCCCATCGATCCTGAGAATTGGCAAATCATCACCGACGGCATGTACCAGGTAACGCAGCCCGGCGCCTTCCACACCGCCGGCGGGGAGCACCTGGAGGGCATCGACTTCGGCGGCAAAACCGGCACCGCCCAGGTGATGAGCCACGAGGCTTTGGACAAAACCAACAAGGGACGCGCCACTGAGCCCAACGTCTGGTTCGTCGGTCTCACTCCAACGCGCAACCCGGAACTGGTGGTTGCTGTGCTCTTTCAGAATGGAAACAAGAGCTGGTTCGCGGCGCGCATCGGCGCCCGAGTGGTTTCAGCCTATGTGGAGAAGCAGCGCCTGCTGGCGCATAACCTGGTGCCGGCCAAGACGGCGCCTGCGGTGGAGATGTCTGCTTTGTGGACCGTGCCGGGCTCCACGACGGGTCGCGCGGCCGCCCCTGCCGGACAAAGCAGCCAGCCGGACAAGCTGATGGGGGGCAAGTTTTTGGTTAAGAATGGCGAGATCGTGCCGCCATCGACTCCAAAGGCGCAGCCCGTCGTCCAGCCGAAGCGTGTACAACAATCCGCCTCCGCGCCCCCATCGGTCGCACTGCCCACAAGCTCAGGGAAGGGACAGTGACCGCCATGCGCCGCGCAATGAGCTTTCGAGATTTCGATTGGGTGCTGCTGGGGTTGGTTCTGGTGCTGTGCGCCCTTTCCGTTTTTGAGATCTACTCCGCCACGCTGCACACCAAGTACGCCGGGTTCCACAGCAAGCAGATGCTCTATATCGGCGGCGGGCTGGTGGCGATGCTCATTTTTTCGAAAATCGACTATCACAAGCTGATCGATTACGTTCCATGGGCCTACGGCATCTGCCTGGTATCCCTGTTGGCCGTGATGGCGGTGGGACAGAAGGTTCTGGGCGCCAGGCGCTGGATCAAGGTCGGCCACATGCAATTTCAGCCCTCTGAGTGGGTCAAGCTGGTGCTGATTATTATTGTGGCCCGGTACTTTGCCAACCTGGGCGGGCGCAGCCTTACATGGAAAGATATTTTCAAGGCGTTCGCGCTGGTGGGCGTGCCGCTGCTGCTGGTGCTGAAGCAGCCCGATTTGGGAACCTCGCTGACCTACACGCCAATTCTGATCGCCGGGCTCTTTCTCGGCGGCATCAATATTCGCCAGGCGGTGATTCTCTCCACTTGCGGCCTGGTTCTGGTGGCCGGCGTCTGGAGCAGCGGAAAGCTTCTGAAACCCTATCAAAAGGCGCGGCTTACCAGCTTTATACACCCCGACAACGATCCCCGCGGCACCGGCTACCAGCTTCTGCAATCGAAGATCGCGGTCGGCTCGGGAGGAATCTGGGGCAAAGGGGCGGAGCAGGGAAGCCAGACACAGGGAGACTTTTTGCCGATCCCCCATGCTGACTTCATTTTTGCCGCTTTTAGCGAGGAACACGGCTTTCTGGGCGCGCTTTTTGTGCTGCTGCTATACTTTTCCATATTGATGCGTTTGATTCAGAACGCTCAAACAGCCGCGGACCTGTCCGGCTCACTGATTATCATGGGGATAGTGGCTGTGTTGACCTTTCAGATAGCGGTCAACGTAGGCATGGTAATCGGGTTTATGCCCGTCACCGGAATTCCTTTACCGTTAATGAGTTACGGCGGTT
>CAYWMR010000344.1:0-5782 GCA_964458965.1 uncultured Occallatibacter sp.
CTGGATCGATCGCTACGGGGCCTCCTTCACCACCCAGAATCTGCGGCCAATCCAGCGTGGGGCCAGTGGTGGCCTTAACTCCGGCTGTGCCGTTGACACCCAGGCCGGTCATCAGGGTATAGGGTGTGGCGCCGGCCTGCGAAATGCTCACAATCTCCGCCAACGACCCCAGGCTCCCGTTCAGGTTCTGAAAGTGGCTAGCGTCGGCAGAGGCGCAAACTTGCCCGGTCTCGGCAATTCCGTCCATCGAGCGCCAGAGGCCACCGTCGTTTCCGGCAAATAGTTCCAGGGGATTGGTTGGGTTCCAGGCTAGGGCGTGCTGGTATGCGGCTACTTGCGCACTCATACATGTTGCTGCGTTGGTGGTGTTTCGCCAGGCGCAGCCCATGGCCAGGCTGCACCTGAAAAGGTCGCCATCGCCAGCCAGGAGGATGGTGTCCTCTGCCAGCGCCGGACCGGCGGGCATGGCGGCTAGAGCGAGGGTGTAGTCGCCGTTGGCGATCGTCGTGAGCCCTTCGGAGGTGTTCGTGTCCAGCGCCGAAGTGTTCCATTGCTTTGAAAACGCGATGGTTGCGTTGCCGCAGACGCCGCTGCTAAGCGCGCATTGGTCTTGCCAGAGTCCCTGGTCCTGGTTATTGAGATTTACGGTCCAGGAAAAGGTGTCGCCGGTCTGCGGATTTACGGCGAGGGTTCCGCGAAAGATTGGACAATCGATGGAGCCGGTTGAGCCGGAGTTGGTAGGGCAAAGTTGCGTGGACATGCCGGTTCCGGGCTGCGCCGTCATGCGCGTGAAGTGAATTCCGTCGGTCGATTGGTAATAGCCGTGAAACCGGATTGCGGCCACAAAGAGTTGCCGAACCGGATTCCACACTACCGAAGTGGCCGCGTTTCCATCGGGACTCGCAAATGGATCGGACGGTCCCTGCACGTCCCCGCTGCCATCGGAGATGGTCGCCAGGCTCCACGTAACTCCACTGTCCTGAGAGTAGTACAGCCCCTCATAGCTGGTTTTCGGCTGCGTTGCATTCACCAGTGTGCCTTCGTAGGCTTGCGAAACCGCTGCCACCACGGTCTGCGGAGTGACCGTGCTCCAGGCAAATCCCGCGAAGCCCTCACCGATGAAGCTCAGTTCAAAATTCGCCGTGGTTTGAATCAGGGTCCAGGTGTTTCCCCCGTCGGGCGAGCGCAGGATTCCAGCGCCATAATAGGAGTCGAGTGCGTCGTTTGGGTCGCCGGTTCCGGCCAGAATTACGCCTGTTGCGCCCGGTTGCACCGTCAAAGCGCCGATGCTGATGGATGCATCCCGCACGTCGGACAGAGCGGCCAGCGTGTCTGTGAGGGGAGTGAAAACCACATCGGACGCAATGGATGTGGCGGCATTCTGCGCCACCCAGACGCCGCCGCCGGTAGTTCCCACGTAGACACGATTGCCGGTTGAGTCGGAGGGGTCGAGCGCCACGGCTGTGACCCTGCCGGTGATCAGCCCGTAGTTCGGCGTGAGAACCGCTGTGGGTCCGAGGGGCTGCCAGGTTGCGGTCGAGGGCGGCTGAACTTCGGGCCTGGCGGTGTTGTGCCGCAGGCCGGCGGCTGCCCGGTTCCATTTACGCTCCCGCGTGAATCCACGCTGAGCGAGAAACCGTTGCGCCTGAAGGACTTGAGGCGGAATCGGCGCGGAGGGGTGCGTCGGTTCCGGTGCAGCTTTCGAATTCCTGCCGTGGCTTAATGGCGGGCTTGATTCCGGGCCCGGCAACAGAGGGTGCGATTGACCTGCCGAGGAATTCGCAGCGGCAAGACTTGCCAGGGCCACGATTCCGAGGGCCAACCCTGCGAGCCGACCGAGGCGGTGCGCTGGAAACGAGCGCAGGCCAAGCAAGCCCCCTGATTGAGGCGTATCCCCTATATTTTCAAGATTTCCCATTATTTCGCACGTCCGGAATCCGACTCCGGCCTCTCCTCTCCTATGGTCTGAGGGAGTTGAGTCGAAATCCATTCGAATACGCAGTGCGAAGCACGCAATTTCCGGGAATGGAAGCGTGGCCCATTATAGGACACAACAAAGGATGGTTGGGTGTGATGCTCGGCACTCAAGGGAAATCGGGGTCTGGGGCGGCGGCGCGAGTGCGGTGATTTGCGTATGCTGGGATGTGAATGCGGGCATCGCAGGGTACGCGTATACGCGTATTCAAACGCGTGACAAACGAAGCAAAATGGCATGTTTTAAGGCCGTTCTAAGGGCGCATAAGGGCGTTATCGATGTTTTTTCGCACACCCAATTGCACGTGTAAGCGTTTACATTTTGGACAAAGTGCTAGCAGTGCTGGCATCTTGCGGCGCGCGCCCGGCCGTGTCAAGACAGTCCTGGGAGTCGCGGGTTCTGGAAAGGTTCCTGGAAATATGCCATGGTGATTTGGGGTTCTTCGGGGGCGAAGCGGCGGGTTTCCTAGGCCGGCAAGATCGGCGTTTTCCGGTAGGAGTTTGGTTGCCCGCATGGAGCGTGCTCTGATCGGCAGATTCGAGTGAGAGTTTCGGAAAGGTTTTTTGGCTAGACGGTTGCGCCTACTCTCTCGAGTAGGTTCTCGGCATCTATGTCGAGCCCAGTCGCGGAGGCCTTGACATGGTTCACCGCAAGCATCAGGGCCCTTTCGACGTCTTTAGCTGAGGGGATTCTGCCCTCGTGGCTCGCCTTATTGCGGATCTTTCTGGTCGAATGCAATATCTCCGCGGAATCCTTGTCCAGTACTGAGGTGAATTCGAGCATGTCGATCATGACCGACATGGTGTAGCGGTCAGAACTACACAGCTCCTCAAGTCTGGAATCCGAGTACCCTTTCGCTGCAAGGTTTGTATGCCACAGGGACGAAACTCTCCTCTCGACCACGATCCACGCCAAGGTGAATGCCTGCAAGTGCTCCCCGGCGACATAATGGAAGGCAGATTGGTGAAGGAGGCGCAAATCAAGTGCCAGTTCTTCTGTGAGACCTTGGGTAAAATCAGCGATTATCTTATCCAAAGCCTCGATTTCAATTGATTTATGAAGAAGGCTCTTATTCTGCGGCCTGCTTGGGCCCCAGCTCCATTGGCTTGTGGTGCCATCCGGCTTGATCGTTAGCGAGCCAATATCTTGGACGCTCACTGGGGCGGTATCAGTGCCGCGAAGGAAGCAATAAGCCAAAAATGTATTCATCGCCTCCAGTGCTTTGGGCTGGTGCCGAGAATCTCCAATCAGAAAGCCGTTGCTGAAAACGAACAGTTTCACGTCTTTCGACATGAATTCGCGTTTGACGGCCACTTCCGTCGAAAATGAGTCGCGATGCAACTCACGGCGAATTCTTATGCGGAATTCGTCTGCCGGAGATTCTGAGCCTTGAATGAATGGAAAACGACACAGGAACGCTTTTCGCTCATGGCTATTGGGCTGAAAGATCGTCGGAGGCAACGTAGTCTTCCCAGCCTTTTCGTCGGGGGTCTTTTCGTCGAAGTAGTGTTCAAAATATAGTATCTGTGATTCCTTTAGCGCTCCAGGGTGTTGAAAGACTTCAACGCCATCTGTGAAGATGCTCATTGTGTCGTTCCCTGTCAGCAAATAGTCCGTCAGACTCTTGATCGCATTCCTCAAAGTGTCCCGCGCCAGCAAAAGGAGGGTAGATTCTCGTTGATGTGTTCGGAAGCTTATGAATTGTGGATCGGGGAAGCTGTCCGGCGGCTTGGAAAAGAAATCTATTGCGTCATTCCAGTTCCCGTCAAAAAGAAGCCTTGTTTCCGAATACTTAGTCGTGCAGACCAGGATGAGCCAATAATCGGGATTTCTCAATTGAATGATGAAAAGTGATGCAAGGTTGATTCTGTCTTTGGGCCAATACGGAACTCGGTCGATATAGTGTGAAACTGGGGCTTTGAGGAATGCGTAGTCCTGATCTGCCACGTGGGTTATCTCCTAGATGCAATTTGCCTGCCCCGATTCACCATGGTACTGGTCCGACAGGGTTCGGGCAGGATGTTTTCTTCTCTTGCCAGGACCAGACGCTGGTGTTCAGACTGCAGCGGGTATTAGCAAGCCAGCACAGAAATCGTCATAGGATTGCACCTTCGTCTGCGGGTACGTCAGGCGGGCAATCTCCGCTAAGCACCGCTCTTGCTCGCCGTGGACCTCGGCGGTTAGGAACACGTCCGTATATGGAAGATAAATCGCCATAAATTGATCGTTGCGACCGGCGTGAAACTTCTGCCCGATAGGCAATGCGCGAAGTGATCGGTCGTACCAAGTCATGATGAACGCGTGCACAACACAACGAAACGGCGGACACGCATTCAGAAAATGTCGGATCGAATTGTCCGATGCAGGCACGCGCGCAACCTTGTTGTACAGGCCCATCGCAATCCCCCACATCAGACCAGTTTCGCTGGTCGCGTGTGGAAGCACTTCCTCAAGGCTGAGGGGGCGCTGCTCGCAGTGGCGCTGATAAATCTCCTCTAGCTTTGGGCGAATTCTCGCCCACACCGTCTCGTACTGTGCGTCAACTTCCGCCATGTGTTTCCATTGCTCGGCGGCGAGGGCGTCATCAGAACTGAATCTGCGCTGATTCAGCTCTGTTTCGTACTGAGGTGCGCTCACGTTGACCGACTGCCAGCGAAAACCTTGCGGGTCCGCTTCATAGGCAGCGATCAAAAGGCGCAGCATTTCATTGTGTGCATGAAGACAGTCGCTCGGACCCAAGAGTAGTCGGGCAGTTGACTGGATTAGGGCAATACGCGTCTGTCTCTTAGTGGTGGACATTAGCTCTTCGATGCTGAGGCCTGCAAGGCGAACGTGGTAGCCGGTTTTGAGCGCTGCGAAGATCGCCTCGGATTCGAGGCCATCCTTTAGCAATCGGTTATGGGCACTGGTGTCGAGCATGACGACGGGGCTGTTCTGAATCATCGTGCTGGCCTCCTTTCAAGGCGTTGTGATCTGCCTCAATGGTAACCACGAATCGATTTTGATTGCAATCCCTGCGCTTCTTGGCGGCCTTCCAACGGTTCGGGGCCAAGCGTCGCCGCTCAGATCGGACGCGAATAAGTATTGAGAGTCGGCATGTGTCCGGTATTCCGGTGTTTGCACGCAGCTCCTGATCTTCGGCCGGCGATATTGGGGTCGCGAGGACGCAGGCCTGGGCGACGGCGTCCTCGTGGTTTTCTGTTCGCTCCTTGTGAACGGGGCGATTGGGCTTTGCGGGTTCCCGCCGGGCTGCAGGCAGTTCGATTCTCCCTCCCCGGTCCCCAAAGGCAAGGGACCGGGGGCACAGTCAACTTGATAATGCGCGGTATGAGGCCAGGGGCACGCGCCATCGGCTTCTGACGAGGTTTTTCTATTTCAGCTGCCGAATCCGCAGACGGCGCTTCATCCTCAGTGCGCTGCCTTCCATGCTTTCGCTTGCCGGCTGACGATGTCGATGAGGTTGCCCTGCGCAACGTCGATGTCAATGGCATGCAGACCCCACTCGTAGTGGGTCCCGCCTTCGTACACGAAGTCGCCGGGAATCTCACCCGTTCGCGCATCACCGGGCTGTGCCTTGATGGTGATGGCCAGGTAGGAGCCGTGCTCGTCGTCAACGCAGGAAGCGGTAAGCAGTCCCGGCAGGCTGACAAATGGAGTTGCGATCGCCGGTTCGGGCTGCAGGGCGTCGGCCTTGACCCAATGCTGCGGATTCACCTCATCGGCCCATACCATGCCACCCTGCACGCTGAAGTAGGGATGCAGTGCGCCGCTGCCGCCGGCCAGCGATGCGGGGTTGGTGCAGCCGGA
>CAYWMR010000345.1:0-5769 GCA_964458965.1 uncultured Occallatibacter sp.
TCGAGCACGGCCTGGTCCCCAGCCGCGAACGCGCGCGCGCCATGATCCTTGCCGGCCGCGTTCTGGTCCGCGAGCAGAAGGTCGATAAGCCGGGCACGCTGGTGCAAGAGGACTCGCCCATAAGGCTGCTTGGCGACGATCCGCCCTACGTAAGCCGCGGCGGCCTCAAGCTCGCGGGCGCACTCGAGCACTGGCCCATAACGGTTGCCGGCCGCGCCTGCCTTGATGTAGGTGCGTCGACAGGGGGCTTTACCGATTGCCTCCTTCAGCATGGCGCAGTGCATGTAACGGCAGTCGACACCGGCTTCGGCCAGATAGCCATGAAGCTGCGCAACGATCCGCGCGTCCGCCTGCTGGAGCGCACCAACGCCCGCAATCTAGCCCCCGGCTCTCTGGCCATACAGTCTGCGGAAAAGCCTTGCTTTGTGAGAGGGCACGCTGCGGAAAAGCCTGGCTTTGTATCAGGGCACGCTGCGGAGAAGCCTGGCTCTATATCAGGGCACGACTTCAGTCGTGCCGAACACGCCATAGGAACGTCACGGGCTTTAGCCCCTGCGGGCACTCCCGAACTAACTCTGCTGGTAATGGACGTATCATTCATCTCGGCCACGCTTCTACTCGGCCCGGTATTGGCCGCGGCTCCCGGGTTGACAGAAGCGGTGATCCTGGTAAAGCCGCAGTTCGAAGCCGGACGCGGGAATGTGGGCAAGGGCGGAATCGTCCGCGATCCCGAAGCGCACCAACTAGCCATCGACCGAGTGGCTGATTGCATCCGCTCCCTGAACTGGGAAGTAGTAGAGACAATTCCATCGCCCATTACCGGCATGGAAGGGAATCGGGAGTTTTTGCTCTATGCGCGGCTAGCGGGGGCTTAGCGCAGCCGCTCCGGTACACTGTACTGCATGGTTCGTGTCGGGATTGTTTGCAAGCCGCAGAAAGAAGAACTAACCCGGTTGCTGCCGGACTTGATCGGATGGTTGCGCCAGCGTGGCTACGAGCCGCTGCTCGACCTCGAAGGCGGCAAGTACACCGCGGCCGCGCCCGCTGTCGATCGGGCCGACCTGCCCGTATTGGCGCCGGGCCTGGTGATTGTGCTGGGCGGCGACGGGACCCTGCTCTCAGTGGCTCGGATATTTGCCGCGACCGGCACGCCCATCCTCAGCGTGAATCTCGGATACCTGGGTTTCCTGACCGAGGTGCGCCTGGCCGACCTCTACTCCACCCTCGACGGCTGGTGCAGCGGCTGCCACGCTCTCGACGAGCGCGCCATGCTGAACGCCGAATTGTGGCGGGATGCCGCGCCCATGTCCCGCTACGACGCGCTCAACGATGTAGTGGTTTCAAAGGGCGACATCGCCCGCATGGGCGACTTTGCCGTGGAACTGGACGGCAAGCTGGTGGCCCGGTTCCGCGCCGACGGCGTCATCGTCTCCACCCCCACAGGCTCCACGGCGTACACGCTGGCCGCCAATGGCCCCATCCTCACGCCCGATGTGGACGCCATGGTGGTCACTCCGATCTGCCCGCACCTTCTTACCCTTCGCCCCATTGTGGTGCGCGGCGACGCCTCGCTCACGGTGCGCGTCGAGGGCATTCCCAACCAGGCGCTGCTTACCGTCGATGGCCAGCAAGCTGTAGAACTGAATCGAGGCGACGAGGTCCGCTGCCGCCGCTCTCACCACACCGTAAAGCTGGTCAGGATGAGCGAGAGCAGCTTCTTTGAAGCCCTCCGCAACAAGCTGAGCTGGGGAGAAAGGTAGAAGAGCAAGGGAACAGGGAACAGGGAATAGGGAATAGGGAATAGGGATTAGGCAATCAGGAATCGGGATTAGAGCCCTGTCTCGTATAGTTTTTTATAAATATCTGTCATCCTGAGCGGAGCCGAAGGACCTGCGTCACTATAGTTCTTTACAAATATGTGCGGAATGCGATTCGCCCGACCCGGGACAACTTACAACTGACAACTGACAACTGACAACTTACAACTGACAACTGACAACTTAAAACTATTCCCGACTCCCTACTGACTAAGCTCCGCCAGCAGCACCCGGGCCTTCGCCACCAGCGTGCGCGCCCCATCCACGTCGCCGGAGTCGAGCGCCGCGCGGGCCTGCTTCAGGTCTTCCCGGATCAGCGCCGCAGTCTTTTGCTCCGGGTCGCTGAGCGTGCGGTTGATGCCGCTCAGTCCGTGCTCTGTGGCATCAATTGAACTCATCGTCTGACGCTTCAGGTCCGATGCCGCGCCGGAAGAAAGCTGGCCGATTGCGCTGACTTCGGGGTTTACGGTGTTGGCAGCCTGCTCGGCGTCTTTCTTGGGAGGCTTTTTGTGCTTGACAGGCGGCTTTGGCGTCTCCTCAGGCGGAGCGGCGGCCTCAGGCTGTGGCGTCTGAGGATCTGTGATAACCGGAGGAGGCAGGTTGGCGGGCGCCTTCGAAGGCTTCTGCAGCGGTGCGTCTTCGATCGGCGGAGCAAGTGGCTGAGTCTGCGAAGTATCGGTTTTGTGGACGCACCCCGCCAGCAAGAGCGGCAGTAGCCACACAACGATTCTGGCAGGCATTTTCATCCCGCAATCCCTTTCTCTTCTTGTACACTCGCCGGCTGAAGAAGCCGGCGTCCCCAATCCGTGGCGGCTAGTGGAATTCGTAGCCGGAATTCCGTGCCACGGCCTACTTTAGATTGTACTTCTATGCTGCCGTGGTGCAACTGAAGAATTCGATACGTCATCGCTAATCCGATGCCGCTGCCGCCGATTTTGGTTGTGAAATAGAGATCGAAGATTTTTTCGCGGATATCGTCGGGTATGCCGACACCCTGATCGGTGACACGCAGAATGGCAAATTTCGCCCCAAGAGACGAAACTGGCAGTCTTGGCGCGCCCTCGCGAACAATCCTGTGGTTGCCCGTCACCCGCAAAGATTGCAGGTCTTCTTCAAGCACCACCTCTAACGTTCCGCCTCCGGGCATGGCCTGGGCCCCGTTTAGAATCACGTTCAGCGCAGCCTGTTTCAGCAGGTCGGCATCCACGTTTGCCACCAGCGGCTTTTCCGGCATGTGGCTGATCAGTTTGATTTTGCGAGTTGACAGTTCATCGGCGGCCAACGCCAGAACTTCGCCGATAATCGACCGCAGGTCCTGCTCGCGTAGCTGCAGTTCCACTGGGCGGGAGAAGTCCACCAGCATTTGCACCACACGATCGAGGCGGTGAATCTCCGCGTCGATAATCTCAAGGTGCCGAACCGCAGGCGCGCTCGCGCCGCCCAGCTTGGTCTTCAGCAGCTCAATGTGCACCACGATGGCGTTGATCGGATTCTTGACCTCGTGGGCAACGCCGGATGTGAGCCTGCCGATGGCCGCCATGCGCCGTGAGAGCTCAAGCTCCGACTCAATCTCTTCGGCCGATTCCAGATCGTGCAACGTTACCAATGCACCTAGCCCCTGGTGTGTATTGTCGTCGTGGATGAAGTCCAGCGAAGCCTGTATCCGTCTCCCGGTCTCCGTCAGAATCTCCTCCTGAACCAGGGTCACGCCCGCGTCGAAAGCCTCGCGCAGCGCCTGGCCCAGCACCGTGGAACGATCGAAGATATCCCGCGCATGCATGCCCAGGATGCTGTCCCGGTCAACCGTCAGAAATCGCCGCGCCGATTCAGAAACCAGCACCAGGCGTCCATCGCCGGTAAAAAGCAGGATTCCGTCCTGCAGATTGCCAAGAATCTGGTCGAGGTTTTCCTTCAAGGCACTGAAGACCTCTTCCACATTTCGCATGCGCTGGCCGATGATCTCGATCTTGTTTGAGACCAATGTCGACAATTCCTGCTTGGGAGCGTGTTCCACCTCTTCCGCTTCCGTACTCGCCGCAGTCCAGTAGTCGAGCTGCATGCTGATCTCTTCCATGGGCCGCAGAGCGCGATCGCCAAGCACAAAGGCCGTAACCAACGCCGCAATCAGCGCAATGCCCATCAGCGTGAGCGCCTCCTCAAGCCAGGGTTTGTAAACGGCGCGCAGCAGTGTAGTGCGCACACCCACATGGACAGTGGCAAAAAGCTCGCCGTTTCGGTCCAGCGGCACCACCACGTCAAACACTCGTGGCGGACCAAAAACGATGGTCATCAATTGAATGGGATTGGCGTCAAGTAGCTGGCTCAGGTTGGGCCGAATCGGAACGGGCTTGTCTTCGTTGTCCGGATCGGTGCTCAGCAGCGTGCTCGATTGCCGGTCGCCTATGTTGATGTCGTACACCGTGAGCGAATACCGGTTGACCGAGTCGACCACTGACTGCAGCGCCGCATCGTCGCGCACGGCCTTCGCTGTCAATGCGCGCAACTGGGCCGGATTGTAAGGATTCACCGTCTGGTCCTTCAGCCCGGTCTCCAGTGCATTTTGCAGCGCAAATCGAATCTGGTTCGCAACCATGCGGTTGTTTTCAAACGATTGCCGGACGGCAAGTTGCAGCAACTGGCTTACATACACCAGCGAAAGCGTCCCGGAGATGAGCAACACCAGGGTCGCAATGGCCAAAACGAGTTTGGTCTTCAGGCGCATCGTTGGGTTGTTGCCAGATTACTCCTCGCCGCTGCGAAAATACTCCTTGAGTTTGTTGTGCAGTGTCTTCAGGCTCACCCCAAGAATCTCAGCGGCGCGCGTCTTGTTTTGCCCGGTAGCTTCCAGGGTATGCAGAATCAACAGCCGCTCCGCCTCGTCCACGGTCGATCCCACGTACACCGGCACCAGGCTTGCGTCCGTGATTTGCGCTGAAGCTGCCTGCGATTTCCCAAACCCCGGACTCAGGTGGCCGGCATCCAGCGGTGCCCCGTCCTGGCAAAGAATCACTGCGCGCTCCACCGTATTTCGCAGCTCGCGCGCGTTGCCAGGCCAATCGTAGTTCATCATCCGGTCCAGAATCGAAGGCGCGATGCCGGAGACCTTTTTGCCGTGTTTCCGGTTCATCTCTCCCAACATGGCTTCGGCCATCGCCGGCAAATCGTCCATGTGATCCCGGAGCGGCGGCATGGCAATGTTAAAGACATTCAGCCGGTAGTAGAGGTCGGCTCGCAGATGCCCCTCCGCCACGGCCTTGCTGGGGTCACGATTGGTTGCGGCCAGCACCCGCACATCCGCGTCCTGCTCCGTGCGCGCGCCCAGCCGCCGGAACTTCCGCTCCTCCAGCACCCGCAGCAGCTTGGCTTGCGTGGCCACAGGCATCTCGCCGATCTCGTCCAGCAACAAAGTGCCTCCCGAGGCCAGTTCAAAACACCCCGCCCGCCGCTCCGCCGCGCCGGTAAATGCGCCCTTCTCGTGCCCAAAAATCTCGCTCTCGATCAGCGTCTCCGGAATCGCCGCGCAATTGACCGCGACAAACGGCCGCGGCTTGCGTGGGCTCAGGTCGTGCAGCGTACGCGCCACCAACTCCTTCCCCGTCCCGCTCTCTCCGGTAATCAGCACCGACACATTCGAAGAAGCAATCTGCTCAATCAGCCCGAAAATCTCCCGCATGCTCCGCGAGTTGCCCACCAGCGCGCCCAGAACCCCGGTCTCCCGCAACCGCCGCCGCGCCACTTCCAGCTCGATTTCCGTATCCCGCTGCCGTGTCGCGTTGGCCAGAATCGTTCTCAGCCGCGTTGCGTCCACCGGCTTTTGCAGAAAGTCGTAAGCCCCCAGCTTCATCGCTTCCACAGCCAGTTGGATCGACCCCAGCGCGGTAAGCACCACCACGGCCAGGTTTGCGTTCAGCCCCGAGCCTTCCTCGGCCAGCTTCGTCAACAGGCCAATCCC
>CAYWMR010000346.1:0-5734 GCA_964458965.1 uncultured Occallatibacter sp.
ACCTGGCGCACGACTACTACAGCCGCATCAATCCCTCGGCGCGCGAGGAGATCGGCGACCTGCACCGCTGCGAGCCCTATGTTTATGCGCAGATGATTGCGGGCAAGGATGCGCCCACATTCGGCGAGGCCAAGAATTCGTGGCTCACCGGCACGGCGGCGTGGAACTATTACGCAATCGTCCAATGGATACTGGGCGTGCGAACTTCGCTCGACGGCCTCGAGATTGCCCCCGTGATTCCGAAAGGCTGGCCGGGATTTACGGCCACGCGGACTTTCCGCGGGGTGGTCTACAAGATATCGATCGAGCGCGCGGGCGAGGGAAATGCGATTGCGCTGACGGTTGACGGCGTGGCGATAGAGGGAAATGTGGTGGCCGCGCCGACCGATGGGCGAACGGAAGTTGTGGTGAAGGGAATTCTTAGTTAGGGACATGTCGATGCTTTGAGAGGGCACGACTGGACTTGTTGCGGAAAAACTCGAGGCCTCAGTTTGGATCGGCCGAGAGCGACCCGCAGGGGCTAAAGCCCAGCTCTTTTATGTGGCATTTACGGCACGACTGAAGTCGTGCCCTGACACAAAGCCTTCGCAGGTTGCAGTCACTTCCTGCACCAAGGAGATGTTTACTTTGTATATCGCAAATGAGCAGCGCTACGACACAATGATCTACCGCCGCTGCGGCAAGAGCGGCATCCAACTGCCTGCCATCTCGCTTGGGCTGTGGCACAACTTCGGCGGGGTTGACACATTTGAAAATGGTCGGGCAATGGTGCGCCGCGCCTTCGACCTGGGCATTACGCACTTCGATCTGGCCAACAACTACGGCCCACCGCCGGGAAGCGCGGAGAGCAGCTTTGGAGAGATTCTGCGGCTCGACCTGAAGCCCTATCGCGATGAATTGATCGTCAGCAGCAAGGCCGGCTGGGGCATGTGGCCGGGTCCATACGGCGACTGGGGATCGCGCAAATACTTGATTGCCAGTCTCGATCAGAGCCTGAAGCGGATGGGCCTGGAGTATGTGGACATCTTCTATTCGCATCGGCCCGACCCGGCTACGCCGGTGGAAGAGACCATGGGCGCGCTGGATCAGGCGGTGCGGTCGGGGAAGGCGCTCTACGCAGGCATTTCAAGCTACAGTGCGAAGCAGACAGCCGAGGCCGCCGCGATTCTGCGCAGGCTGGGCACGCCGTGCCTCATCCATCAGCCGAAGTACTCCATGTTCGAACGCTGGGTTGAGGATGGATTGCTCGACGTGCTAGGCAGCGAAGGCATTGGCGGCATTGCGTTTTGCCCGCTGGCGCAGGGGCTGTTGACGGACCGTTACCTGCATGGGATTCCGAGCGGTTCGCGGGCATCGAAACCAAATACTTTCCTCAAGAAGCAGGATGTGGACGAGCACCACGTAGCCGAAGCGCGCGCATTGAACGACATTGCGGCAGAGCGCGGACAAAGTCTGGCGCAGATGGCGTTGGCGTGGGTGCTGCGCGACGGGCGCATCACTTCTGCGCTGATTGGGGCCAGCCGCGTGGAGCAGATCGAGCAGAACGTGGCGGCGCTGGCTAACTTGAAGTTTTCTGAAGAGGAGCTGGGGCGGATTGACGCGATTCTTAACCAGGCTGGGTGAATTTAGCAGAAACAAAACATGGTCCGAGGCATCTCGGTGAACTGAACCAAAGGCTCCTGGAAGAGGGTGATGTTGGTGAGCGACTTACGGCGCCAGGTAGAAGCGGAGTTACTGTTCAACATACTTCCGTTCTGGCTGAAGTACACCATCGACGATGAGTACGGAGGGTTTCGCGGCCAGGTTTTGAACGACCTGACCATCGATCCGCACGCTGCCAAAGGCCTGATTCTGAATGCGCGCATTCTTTGGACCTTCTCGAAGGCCTTCAGCGTTTATCAGAATCCGGTTTATCTTGAAACCGCTCGGCGCGCATATGAGTACATACTTAAATACTTCTGGGACGCAGAGTTTGGCGGCGTCTATTGGATGCTCGACCACGCGGGCCAGCCGCTCGATAGCAAGAAGCGAATCTATGGGCAGGCGTTTACCGTTTATGCGCTCGCGGAGTATGGCCACGCGAGCGGCGACGGCGCGGCGTTTCAAAAGGCGCTGAGACTTGTGAGCCAAATTGAATCCGCGGGCCACGATGATGAGCATGGGGGCTACTTTGAGACTTATGAACGCGAGTGGACCCTGGCTACGGATCAGCGGCTGAGCGATGTGGACCTGGACGAGAAAAAGTCCATGAACACGCACCTTCATTTGCTTGAGGCCTACGCGACGCTGCTGCACTTTCACGAAGATGCAACCGTGCGCCTGCGACTGCGTGAGTTGATCGAGATGTTTCTCGAACACATTATCGATCCCAAGAACAGTCACTTCATTCTCTTCTTCGATGAGGTGTGGCGGCGGCGGAGTGACGTTTTCTCGTTTGGGCACGATATTGAGGGGAGCTGGCTGCTGCTTGAGGCGGCTGAGATTCTCGGCGATCCCGCGCTGCTCGCAAGGGTGCGGGAGATATCGGTGAAGATGGCGCAGGCGGTCTACGAGCAGGCGCTCGACGCGGATGGAGGGCTGCTGTACGAGGCGGACCCGACGGGTATCATCGATACCGACAAGCATTGGTGGCCGCAGGCTGAGGCCGTGGTGGGTTTCCTGAACGCTTATCAGCTATCGGGCAGACAGCACTTTTTGGATGCAGCGAAAAGGAGCTGGGACTTCATCGAGAAGCGCATCGTCGATCATGAGCACGGCGAATGGTTCTGGCGTGTGTCGAAGGCGGGTGTGCCCGCGAACGACGAGGACAAGGTGGGTGCATGGAAGTGCCCTTACCACAACAGCCGCGCGTGCTTTGAAACGATGGAGCGGTTGGACAGGATGAACGGCGCTGCCGAGGCGCAAGGCAAGCAAACATAAAGGACCGGTGAAAGCAGATGAATCAGGCAGCATTCAGGAAGAGTGTTCAGGAATTATTCAAGCAGCAGGAAAAGCTGTTGGCGCGGCGGAATCGAAAAGCAACAGGCGGCAATGGAATCTATGACCGCTTCGAGTATCCGGTGCTGACCGCGGCCCACGCGCCCATCGCGTGGCGTTACGATCTGGACCGGAAGACGAATCCGAATCTATTGGAGCGAATCGGCGTGAATGCCACGTTCAATGCGGGTGCGATTCTGCACGGTGGCAAGTTCCTGGTGGTGGCGCGGGTTGAAGGCACGGACCGCAAATCGTTTTTTGCTGTTGCTGAAAGCGCTAATGGCACAGACAACTTTCGCTTCTGGGACTATCCAATTCTCCTTCCGGAGACCGCCGAGCCGGACACCAATGTCTACGATATGCGGCTGGTGAAGCACGAGGATGGATGGATCTACGGTTTGTTTTGCACGGAGCGGAAAGACCCGAAGGCGCCGCAGTGGGATACGTCGTCGGCTGTGGCGCAGTGCGGAATTGTCCGCACCAAAGATCTCAAGACATGGGAGCGGCTGGCGGACTTGAAGTCGAAGTCTCCGCAACAGCGAAATGTGGTGCTGCATCCTGAGTTTGTGGATGGCAAGTATGCCTTTTATACGCGGCCGCAGGACGACTTCATTCAGGCGGGCAAGGGCGGCGGCATTGGATGGGGGCTTTCAGCAAGCATCGAAAATGCCGCGATCGACGAGGAGTCGATCATGGACAACCGCGAGTACCACACCATTCAGGAAGTGAAGAACGGTCTGGGGCCCGCGCCGATCAAGACGCCGGAAGGCTGGCTGCACCTGGCGCATGGGGTGCGCAACACGGCTGCCGGCCTGCGCTATGTGCTGTACGTTTTCCTGGCTGAACTTGCGCGGCCCTGGGTCATTACCCACAAACCGGCGGGCTACTTCATCGCTCCCGAGGGCGCCGAGCGCGTAGGCGATGTGTCGAATGTTGTTTTCAGCAATGGCTGGATTGAGCGCAAGAACGGCGATGTGCTGATTTACTACGCATCGTCGGACACAAGGCTGCATGTGGCAACCAGCACCGTGAACAAGCTGCTGGATTACGTGAAGAACACCCCTGCCGATCCGCTGCGCAGTTACGCCTGTGTGGAGCAGCGATATGCGCTGATCAAGAAGAATCTGACTGCGTTGAAGGCGCTCAAGCTACCTGGGGGCAAACGAATCGCCGGCAAAGCCGCGAAGCGAACGAATCTGAAAAAGCGATAGAGTCGATGGCGGCTCTGAATTGCTGAGCGCTATTTGGGGGCAGGAGTCTCCGGTTGGCTCGGGATCTGAACCTGCTTTGCCTTTGCTTCTTTACGAGCTTGTCTTTCCGCCGCAACTTGCGCGCGGGCTTGTGCGTCGCGGCCCTGGGTTGGGTCCTTGTGCAGGAACTTGCGCGAGATGTCCGGCCAGAACTCCTGGAAGAGCGAGCCGAAGCCGCCTTCGGCGGTCACGGTTAATCCGTTGGTCAAAGTTTCTCCGATTCCGGAGTTTTGGGAAGGGTAGTAATAATTGGAAATGTAGCCGGAAATAATATTGCCGCCCACGTTGGAGATGTTGGGTTGCCACTTCCGGCTCTTGTCGCCCTTGCACGCAACGTTGGTGAAAAGCGCATAGAGGATGCGGTGGGTTGGGGTTCCATGGCCGAGCCGGAAGTAACGCGGATCCTGGCGGAAAAGGGCGGGCAGGATGCCGTTGCCGATGATGGTGCCGTCGAATGCGTCAAGATAAGCGGCCCCGGACCTCTTTCCGTATCCCTCGATGCCCCAGCCGAATCCTTGATCGTCGTCGAGGACCTCATGGTACCCGGCTACAACGAACGCGGCGGCGAAGGCCACCGGATCGACCGAGGTGCGAAAGGCAAGTTTCATCTTCTCGCCCGCAGTAAGTGCAACAGCGTCGGCGCGATAGGAGATGTTGAACGAGGGTAATATGCCCAACACGCGTTGGCTTTCCTGTTCCTTGATCTGCTGCTCGGCCTTCTCATGCTGGGTCTTTTCCGCGTCGGCCTGCTGAGCAGGCGTTTGGGAACTGGAGCTATCCTGTGGGGCCGGGGTTGGAGGCGTCGGGGAGTTAGGGGCCGGCTGTGGAGTGTTTTGGTTTTGCGGTGGCGGAGTCTGCTGGGCATCCGCCGAAGCCACCTCGAATTGCGGTTGCGGAGCATCCGGAAGCGATTGCGAGACGGTCAACACCTGGAAAGAGGCGGGCTGTTGCGAATGAAGGTAGGATGGCGCCGCCGCCAGGGCAATGCCGGTAAGAAGTATGGCACAAATAGTACAAGAACCTAAACGCATCATTCACCAATCGTGGAGTGGGCGCCGGCCCCGCGCGTTCCACCTGTAACAGGTGAATTGTGCCGGGGAGGGCTACCTTAAGGGTAAATCACCCCAGCTCGCAAGATGCGGTCAAGCAGGCTCAGGGGGGCAAGGTTTCATCGCGTATACACACGCCTACCCCTGTTAGACGCAACTGAGCCCACCTTGGACACAAACATTTCGCCCCAGACAAGGCCCGGCCCCGAGCGACGGGGACCGGGCTTCGCGAGCCTATTGGACAGCTTGCCGGCTCTTGATCTCGTTGAGCAGAAGCTCGACTTTGTCCTCGCTCTCGAGGGCCTGAAAGCGGTCTTCAAGAGAGTCTGGGGCGAGCACCTCGCTGACGGCCGCATTTTCGGCAGCTTTCAAGTGAACGCGACTCTTGAGTCTGCCCATCGCGTTGTCCTGGCCTGCGCCGACGGCCTGGCGCGCCTGCGCCGCCCGTCCAACCACCTT
>CAYWMR010000347.1:0-5708 GCA_964458965.1 uncultured Occallatibacter sp.
GGTGAAGCGGATACGGCTGCCTCTTTGGATTCCGAGGCGCGTCCGCAATTCCTTGGGCAACGTTACCTGCCCTTTTGAGGTGACTGTCGCTTCCACGGCTGTAGCGGTCTTTTGAGTGGCTGTGCTCATGCTTCACCCTCCTTACATTATAGGCTTTATTGCCTTACTCATCAATCGGGAAGGGTGATCGAAGCGGAATGGACCGCGCCCCGGCGAGGCAATTAATTACCAGATCATCTGCTATACGCGGAAAAGGACGGTTGAGGCCTTAGCCTTCCCAGGCCCCAAAAGCGAGGGCATGGCGCCCTAGCTGAGCGGGACAACTCGCGTTTCCCTTGGCGCCCGGGCCACCTGTCAGAGTAACTGGCGTGTTATCAATTGCATAATAGAATGTCCAGGAGATGGAAAGGAAGGGAAATCCCTGTACCGGGCTCCTTCCTGGATTGCGATGTGGGTCGGAATCGGATGGGTTGCTACATGCGTCAACCGAACTCTTCTTGACAAGTCCTCGAATCGGAGAAACAATAGTGATGATTCCGGCGGAGGCTAATCTGTTTCTGCGCGGAAGGGATCGAGTGGGCGCGGGGTTGGGATTCGTGACTCGCTAGCGAATCTTCGATCTCGCGAATTTGAAAAGCCTGCAAAGATCGTGGCGGGTACTTAAGTTCTAGGCAAATTGAATGGAGAAGTTAAAAGGAGAATCAATTGCCTCAAAAAGGCCACCATCTGGTGGCCTTTTTGATTTAGGATTTGATCGTGCCAACGATAGGACTCGAAAGCTCTTACGAACTCCTCGATAAGGTCGTCCAGGAACTATATTCCAGGCGTCACAGTCCTCTTCCGGGGGCCTTGGTAAAGGCGCAATTGCTGACTGCAGCCCAATCAGCGGGCTCGGTTTTCAGCGAGCGCGAACTCGGTTTTGCGAACTTCCTGGACTACGTAAAAACGGCGCCGGGAATTGCGATCCAAATTCGGCCAGGCAGCGACATGCTCTTAGTGCCATCCTCTGCTACTGACACGCTCTCTGCATACTCAGTTCCCCTTCCGAGGATCAGACGCGACTTTTGGCGAGCGTTCATAGCATTTCCGGTCGCGAATACCGTTCGCATATACGAACCAGACGAGGACAAAGTCTTCTACGAAAGTGCATCGACGAGTAGGAAGGGTGTGGTGATCGATCCGGTCTCACGGGAGGAACACGTTGCTTGGAGAAAGACTTTCTCGGAAGAACAGCCAGAACCTACGCGCTCGGACCTTTTGACTTCGATAGGCCATAGCGGCCCATCGGTTTTCACCGAATTTGCACGCAGACTTCGCGAGAACCCAGTCATAATGCACGCATGGAACCGCTTCTTACAAAAGAAAATCACTGATCGGGTCAGCGAATGGGGTAAGACAAACGGCGTTGCGGAAGATCGGTGGTGCGGCGGGATATCCAACATCAGCGAGGTCAGCGCAATGGATCGTCGCACATTCACGGTGCAGAACCTTGGCCAACGCGCTGAACTCTACAATTTCTTGGACAACCTACCAATTGACGATTTGCTGCAACTCCGGGTGCCGTTGGATTGGGTCCTGAAAGTGACGCGAAACAAGACGTGAGAATTCACCTGTTTGGGTTGCCAATCAGCCTTTACAGAAGGCTGAAACATGAATCAACCGAGTGGCGAGATGCGGTGCCGGATGGTCACGCCTTCCGAGCGTCACCCGTGTACTCCAATGAGTTTGCACCACTTTCGGAAGCTGAACTTCGGGAAATTCAGGGTGGAGTCGATGAGGGATTCACTCACATCGTTATTCCGGCCAATCGAAGCTGGGCTCAAGTCAAAAACCTTTTTCGGTTCGATTGCCGCATTCATATTGCGAGACTGCGCGAACCATTGAAAGATCTGACCTGGCCTATACTGCAGGAGAATCTCCACAGAATCGTCCGCATGGACGAGGCTTGGCTAGACAACTTCTCCCCGAAGGACCTCAGACATGCCCTGCTGCTTCCTCCTTCCATCTTTGAAACGGAGAAGACGACTGCGGCCTATTGGAACGAGTGTGACGTTTACAGCGCCGACCGCTTTGAACGTGCCGAGAGACTACTGGCGGAAGTAGAGAGACTGCACAGGCGGCCTGACGGGAGCGGTAAGCGGTCATGGCGAGATAGCCGAGGTAGACGTTTTCGGTTTGACCCGTCGATGCATGGGCGATCCGAAGCTAATCGTGGGGGGCTTAAATCCTTCCGTTTCTGTTTCGAAGTCCCGGGCTGGTTTCACTATGATGTCCAGCACGAAGATGGTGCCTTCTTCCAAATTGAGATTAACGGCAGGCTCGAGTCGGTCAAGCATTGCAATACCAACCCGTGGGGGCGTGTTTGGCGAGGTAAAGAAACCTAATTCAAGAATGGAGCGAAGCCGGGAAGAATCTCCTCTATCAAATTGATCATCGTAATGGCCCAGCGAGTACTTGGCGATATGCTCGCTCCAAGTGAGATCGGGCCAGCCCACCAGGGCACCGAAAAAACGCAGATTACATCCCACCCGCGTCCAATCCCCATACGCCATTAAACTAAAAGGCGAGGTATTCCGTGTTTCGTTTTGCCATCTTAGTCCTGCTCTTAGCCGCAGTTTCCGGCTTCAGCCAGAATCCCCAGGCGCAACCGCCCTCGATCACCGCCCACGAGCAAATCCCCCAGCCAGTAGCCGACGCCGAAGCGGCCATGGTCAAATCCGATTGGAAGGCCGCGGAAGCGCTGCTCACCCCCTGGCTGGCCGCCCATCCCGCCGATTCCCGCGCCCTGTTCGATGCCGGCTACGTTGCCGACGCCCAAAATCGCCTCGACGATGCCGCCGCACTCTACCGCCGCGCCATTGAGGCAGATCCCAAATCCTTTGAAGCTCATCTCTCCCTCGGCCTGCTCCTCGCACGCCAAAGCGACCCCGCTCGCCAAAACGATCAAGACAAGCTGACCGAAGCCCGCCAGGAACTCGTCCTCGCCACCACCCTCGACCCCGGAGACGCGGGCCCCGCCATCAAAGCACGCGCCTGGCGAGCTCTCGCCCGTCTCAACCAGCCAACGTCACAACACCCCGGCGACACAACGGAAGCCTCCAATGACTTGCTTCAGGCCTTGAAGCTCTCCCCCGAGACCCCGGCCGACACTCTCCTCGCCGCCAACCTGGCCGACCATTCCGGCGAGTACGACGCCGCTGAGACCGCCTACCGCCGCGTCCTCGCAACGGATCCCAAATCCGCAAACGCAAATGCCGGCCTCGCCCATATCCTCATCGTTCGCAAGCAGTACCCCGAAGCTGAGACGCTACTGCGCGCGGCCCTTGAACAGGCCCCCAACGATCCCGCGCTCTCCGCCCAGCTTGCCCTGGTGCTTGCCGCCCAGGACAAGGCCGAGGCTCTGCCCCTGCTGCAGAAACTCCACCAGGCTCACCCCAATGACCCAGCCATCACTCATATGCTGGCCCAGGTTCTTGCCGACGCCGGAGACCCCGCCGGCTCCGACCAGCTTTACGCCGCCCTGCTTTCCGCCAGTCCCAGCGATCCCGATCTGCTCATCGGCCATGGCCAGAACCTGGTTCATCTGCTCAAATATCCTGAAGCCTTTGCCGTCTTTAACAAGGCCACCCAGCTTGACCCGGCCAACCCCGACGGCTGGAACGGACTGGCTTTTGCCGCGTCTAAGACCAATCAGCCTTCCATCACACTGCACGCCCTTGTCATGCGGTCAAAATACCTTCCCGAGCTCCCATCAACCTACTTTCTCTGGGCCACATCCTACGATTCGCTGCACAAGAAAGCCGAAGCAATCGCCTACTACCACCATTTCCTCGATGCAGCTGGCGGAAAATTCCCAAATCAGGAGTGGCAGGCTCGACAACGTCTCATTTTGCTCGAAAAAAAACCGTGAACTAGCCGAATATCCAAGACACACAGGCGGTGAACCTTCTTTTTTGAAGGCCGCGGCATTTGAGCCGGAGAGAACGCAAATCTTTCTGCTTGCGCAATTTCCTGAAATGCTCATATAGTCACGGCATGGGGTTTTACCGCAATCGCGGGAGGTTCCTCATGCCAACCAGGGTGCCGTTCGCAGTCCTCGTGCTTGTCACTGTGACAACGCTTCCAGCGTTCGCCTCGGGGCTCGACGACAAGCCCTTCGATCAGCAATCCATCGATGCGCTTGCGGTCAAGGCCAGCCAGGCCCAGCCCCGCGACCAGTGCTTTCTCTACGCGCAACTGGTTCACCAGATGACCGAGTTCAGCCTGCAAAAATACGCCGCCGGCGACGGGGAAAAGGCCGCCGACCTGCTCCGCCAGGTGCAGAAGACTACCAACCGCATCCACATCTCGGTCGCCGACGACAACAAGCGCCTCAAGGATATCGAGATCCTGCTCCGCCACAGCGCGTTCCGCCTCAGCGAAATGCTGCGCAACAGCAGCTTTGAAGACCGCCCATTGGTGCAGAACACCCTGGCCCAGGTCAACCAGGCTCAGAGCGAAGCCATGATGCAGGTCTTCCGAAAATACTAAGTCCTTTCCCGGCGGGTGCCAAACATCTCTACCAGACACCAAAAATGGGTGCCCCATGTCCCTCGCCTTTGGGGACATGGGATACCACGAATCTCCACGCCCCGCCTTTCGCCCTTCTCCGAAACTTGATCCGCACTTCTCCCCCCATCGCCCCCTGTGCTTCAATGGAAACGCTGGAGTGTGAAAGCCCATGCGTCTCATTCGTTGCCTGTCCGCGGTTCTGGTGAGCCTCGTTCTTGCCGCGCCCCTGGCAGCCCAAACCAACCAGCGCCAGCCCCTCACCGAGGCGGAGGTCGAGCAGATTCGCGAGGCCGGCATCGATCCCGGAGCACGCATCGCCCTCTACACCAAATTCCTCAACGAGCATGCCGACACCATCAAGGGCCTCACCAACCGCCCAAAATCCGCCGCCCGCTCCCACCGCATCGACGACGAGCTGCTCGACTTTACCGCCCTCATGGACGAGCTCGGCGACAACCTCGACCAATACTCCGATCGCCACGCCGACATCCGCAAGGCCCTCAAGTCGCTTGCCGACGACAGCCCCCGCTGGCTGCTCATTCTGCGCGCCCTGGCCGGCGAGACCAGCTTCAATCTTTCCCGCAAAGAAGCCATCGAGAGCGGCGAGGACCTGGCCGACCAGGCCAAACGCCTCCTCACCGAGCAGACCGAGTACTTCAAGCAGCACAAGGACGAGCAAGGCCAGGAGCGCGCCGAACCAAAGTGAGGAAAAGCAGTTGTCAGTTTCAAGTTGTAAGTTTTCAGTTGAAAGCTTTGTATCGCGCGGCCGGGGATAGCGATCCACCAAATTTGCAGGTCGAGGCATTTCCGCTGTTAATCCTGGCTCCCATCTAAGGCTGATCGCCAACAACTGACAACTTCCAACTGAAAACTTACAACTGAAAACTGTAAACTGTATTCCGTGTCCCCCGATTTCGCCCAGATCTTTGAGCAGGAATACCGCGCCTTACGCCCCCGCGCTCCCATGCCGCCCATAGCGGTGCGCTTCCGCCGCTTTACGTCGCTCAACACCACCATCCGCCTGCGCGAGGGCCAAATCCACGTCAGCCTTTCCGACCTGCTCGAAGGCGCGCCAGAGTCGGTAGTCCGCGCCATCGCCCACATCCTCCTCGCCAAGCTCTACAAAAGCCCATCGACGCCCAGCACAACCTGCGTTA
>CAYWMR010000348.1:0-5701 GCA_964458965.1 uncultured Occallatibacter sp.
CCGGCCCCGGCCACTGGAACGATCCCGACATGCTCGAAGTGGGCAACGGCAGGCTCTCGGTGGAAGAAAACCGCAGCCACTTCACCTGGTGGGCCATGCTCGCCGCGCCTCTGCTGGCCGGCAACGACCTGCCCAACATGAAGCCTGCCATCCACGACATCCTCACCAACCGCGACGTAATCGCCATCGATCAGGATCCGCTTGGCAAGCAGGGCCACAAGGCGTACGCCAACGGCGAAGTAGAAGTCTGGACCCGTCATCTCAAGGGCGGAGCCCTGGCCGTAGCTGTCTTCAACGTAGGCAGCGACCGCTACAGCACCCATCCGTTCCATTTGAATCTAACCAAGCTAGGACTTCACGGCCCGCAAACCGGCAAGGACCTATGGACCGGCAAGCCCATAACACTGACCAACAACCAGCCCATTGAGCTGCCCAGCCACAACGTCCTCCTGGTCCGCATCGACGCACCCAGGTAGGCCGGTGTTCGGTCCAACATTTCACGAATCTCGATTCAGAATGTCGAGATAGCTTTCGTAGAGAAACAGGCGGCCTCTTCGTTTTCCACTGGACTCCCGCAGGATGCCGGCTTCGATCATGCGATCGATGGCGGCGGACGCGGTTGGAAAGCTCACCTTCATCTCGCGTGCTGCGTTCTTGATCGAGAAGAGTGGATTGGCCTGGGCGTAGCGGTAGACCAGGAGCGCGGAAGCCGCGCCGCGGCCGACGCGCTCAATCTTTTCCTTGTCTGCGTTGAAGAGCCTGTCGATGTTGCCGGCAGTCCGGGCCGCCTGGTTTGCGGTGTCCCGCACACCCTGCAGGAAGAAGTCCAGCCAAGCCGTCCATCCTTCGCTTTCTCGGGTTTCATTGAGCCGGTCGTAGTACAGCCGCCGATGGGTTTTGAAGAAGAGGCTGAGATAAAGAACAGGTTCACGCAGAACCTCTTCGGCACAAAGCATGAAGGTGATGAGTAGCCTCCCAACCCTGCCATTGCCGTCGAGGAAAGGATGGATCGATTCGAACTGCGCGTGTACAAGGCCGGCCTTTATCAGCAAAGGTAATGCTGTGCCCTCTTGATGGATGAAAGTCTCCAATTGGCCCATGCAGTCAGCCACATATTCGGGGGGAGGCGGAACATAGGCCGCGTTACCGGGCCGGCTGCCGCCGATCCAGCTCTGGCTTTTTCTGAACTGCCCCGGTTGTGCGTGGCTGCCACGCCCCTTCGCCAGCAGAACTTCATGAATTTCCCGGATGAGGCGAAGGGAGAGTGGAAATCCATCCCTCATGCGCTTCAGACCATGATTCAGGGCCGCCACGTAGTTGGAGACTTCTTGCACATCGTCCAGCGGTACGCCAGGCGTCTCTGCGTTTTCGTAAAGCAACAGGTCGGAGAGCGAAGATTGCGTCCCCTCGATCTGAGACGAGAGGACGGCCTCCTTTCGAACGTAGGAGTAGAGGAACAGCTTGAGGTCAGGCAGAGAGGACGTCGTGCCATCCAGCCGGCCGATGGCCTGGTTCGCTTCGGCAAGGATGCCTTGAAGCGATGCCAGATCGAGGGACCGTGAATCGGGAGGCAGGGGCGGTGGGACGAAGGCCCGGACTTTCTCACCGGAGACAGTAGAAGTCACATAATGGCTTCAGGAGGCGGTATTGCGGCGTTTAGGCATATTTTCATTCGTCCGCCTTCTATTAAAACATATGTCGCTTTACTTTAATAACGATTAGCGCTATTCAACATCGGTCCTGATTTTCCGTCGCAAGGATGAGAGGTTTCAGCTCTATTCCCCAATTCCCTGTTCCCTATTCCCTGCGTCTCTCCCCGTTCATCCTTCCATCCCCACCCTCCATCCGCATTCTCAGCCCCTCGTCAGATTCCCCGAGCCCCAACAACCCCACTGCCGCTACCTTTCAACCAGAGCAACAATCGCTCCTGAAAGGGAACCGCAAATGGATGATCTCGTCACCGTCGAAGCAGTTTCCCGGCAATTCCCCCTCGACCACAACTACGTCAGAGCCCTCGACAACGTGAACCTCCGCATCGCCCCCGGAGAGTTCCTCGCCATCGCCGGCCCCAGCGGAAGCGGCAAGTCCACCCTCCTCAACCTCATCGGCTGCATCGATAAGCCAACCACTGGCCGCATCCTTATCGATGGCGTCGATACCTCCACCTTGAGCCCCACCAGCCTCACCGCCCTGCGTCGCGTCAAATTAGGCTTTGTCTTTCAAACCTTCAACCTGATTCCCGTATTCACCGCGGCTGAAAACGTCGAGTTCCCCCTGCTGGTGCAGGGATTCAGTAGCCAGGAGCGGCGCACCCGCGTAGCCGCCGCCCTTGACAGTGTCGGCCTCTCCGCACGCGCAAAGCATCGCCCTGACCTGCTCTCAGGCGGCGAGCGCCAGCGCGTTGCCGTTGCCCGCGCCATCGTTCATCGTCCCGCCCTGGTGCTGGCAGACGAGCCAACCGCCAACCTCGACACGCACAACGCCACGCAACTTATCGACCTGATGCACGATCTCAACCGCACCCTCGGCCTCACTTTCCTGTTCTCCACGCACGACCAGCGGCTGCTCGAGCACACCGACCGCATAGTCCGCCTGACAGACGGTCAGATTGTGTCTGACACACACACAGCCGAGTCCCTGAACCCCAATGTCCTCAATCCCCAGGTATTTAATCCCCACGACTCGAATCAAGGAGCCAGCCATGGCCAAGTTCTTGCTGTTAGCCTTTAGAAACGTCTTCCGCAACCGTCGCCGCACCGTCATGACCTTGATCATGGTCGGCGGAGGCGTTACAGGACTCCTGCTCGCCGGCGGATACTTCGCGTTCATGACCCGCGGCCTCCGCGAAGACACCATCAATGCAGGCCTGGGGCACCTGCAGATCTTTACCGCCGATCACTTCAAGCGCGACGAAGTCCGCGTTCTCGATACCGGCATCGAGAACTGGCGGCAGGTGGCCGCAACCGTCTCCTCTGCGCCGCACGTCCGTGGCGTAGCCCCGCGCATCGACTTCTACGGCATGGCCTCGAACGGCACCAAAGCTGTCGGATTCATGGGCAGCGCCGTCGATCCCAACGCCGAAAGAAGCCTCGGCTTCCGTTCGCGCGGCTTGGTGGGCCGCGATCTCGATCCAAAGTCAGGCGGTGAGGTCGAAGCCATTCTCGGCGCCGGCTTGGCCAAGTCAATGAACGTGAAGGTGGGCGACGGATTGACCCTCCTCGCCATGACCTCAGACGGCGCGCTCAACGGCGTGGATGTTGAGATTGTGGGAATCGTCAACTCCGGCATCTCTGAACTGGATGCGCGTTATCTGCGCATCACACTGCCCGCCGCCCAGCGCCTGTTGCAGAGCGATCGCGTTACCAACCTGGTGGTTGGCCTCGATTCCACCAGCAACACCGATCTGGCCTATACCGAACTTATTCCCCGTCTAAACGGCTTGTCCCAGCAGATGACCCTCAAGAAATGGATTGACCTGGCCACCTACTACAAGCAGGTCAACACTCTGTTCAACGGCATCTTTCTCTTTATGGGTATCATTGTCTTCTTCATGGTGCTCATGTCCAGCGTCAACACGCTGTTGATGGCCATGCTCGAGCGCACCCGTGAAATCGGCACCATGCTGGCCATGGGCACGCCGCGCACCTGGATCGTCGCGCTGTTCATGCTTGAAGCCACGCTGCTTGGTGGCATGGGCGCCGTAGTCGGTGTGGTGGGGGGCAATCTCCTTGGCGTGATTCTCAACTCAGCCGGCTTGCACATGCCACCACCCCCTGGATACAGCGTCGCCATTGCGTTCAAGGTGCTCCATGTGCCCGCCATCATGGTTGGGGCTTCAATCCTGGTCATCTTTTCTCTGGCGCTTTCATCCATCATCCCGGCGATCCGCGCATCCCGGCTGCAAATTGCGGAGGCACTGGCTCATGTCTAACATCAACTGCATACTGCGAACGTTCCTGTTCGTCCTTCTCGCCGGCTTCCTCATTACGTGCGCGCTGGTGTGCCACGCCGCAACACCCGCAACCAATCCGGACGCCGAAGCCATCCTCAAGCACGCCGACACGTATCGCAATGGCTGGCCCGCTTATGTCCTCCACGTCAAAATCACCAACTTCGAGTCGGATCGAGCAGACGAAGAAAAACTCTACGAGGTATCGCAAAAGGGAACTGAAAAAACCTATGTCGAGTTCATGAGTCCCCGCGAAAAGGGCCAGCACTTACTCATGTTGGGTGACGACATGTGGGTCTATCTGCCAGACACCAGCCGCCCCGTTCGCATCACACCCCTTGAGCGTCTCTCCGGCGATGCTTCCAACGGCGACGTTGCCCGCACCAACTACGCCGTCGATTACACCCCTGTCTACCTCCGCACTGAGAAAGTCGGCGTCGAGGATTGTTACGTCCTCGAACTGACCGCCAAGCGAAAAGGCGCCACCTACCAGCGCATCCTCTTCTGGGTCCGCGCCCTCGATGCGCGTCCCGTCAGGGCTGAGTACTATCTCACCTCCGGCAAACGCATCAAGTCCGCAACATTCGACGACTACATCACGGTTGCCGGTAGAACTCAACTGCGCCGCTTCACGCTCTACGACGAGATCCGCCATAACTCCCATAGCGTGTTGGAGTACTCTGGCATAGCCCCACGTGAGTTGCCCGACAAGCTTTTCTACCAGGGCCGCACCGACCGGTTCTAGGCTTCAAACATGCTTTCGAAACCACTTTGAAAGGGAAATAAAACGATGAAAAACAGCTTCACTATCAAACAGCTTTCCGCCCGCGTTCTTCTTTGTTGCGCGCTACCCATCACCTCCGCCGGATCGCTTGCAGCACAGGCGCCAGCAACGCCTGGCCCCGCCCCAGCCACAACCGCGCCAGTCGTCGCCAAGTCAACGCTCACCATTCACATCACCGGTCTTCGGAATGCGAAGGGAAAAGTGAGGATAGCTCTGTTTCGCGATGCGAAGGGTTTCCCAATGGACGTTGAAAACGCCGTCGAATCCCAAAGGCTTGAGATTGACCCGCAAACCATGACCGTAACCGGCGTGTTCGCGAATCTCCCCCAGGGAGCTTACGCCGTATCCATATTGCACGATGAAAACCTCACCGGAAAAATGGAATTCGACGCACAGGGAATTCCGCAGGAAGGCTACGGCATCTCAAACAACCCCGACACAACCCAGGGTCCGCCCACTCCCGAACAGGCGAAATTCCCGGTGAATCAATCGCAAGTCACACTCGAAATCAAGATGGTGTATTGGAATTAATCTCCGTGACTCTCGAGAGACTGTACCCCACGGACACCCATTCGTCCGTGGGGTCGAGACCCCGCTGCGATCTGCATCAAACCATCACGATGCGGCGGCCTGAGAATCCGCGACGATCAACAACTGTGCTTCCTTGTTACACAACAAATGTCGCACCCCTCCCATGAGACTTTACCTCCCACTTCCGGCGCTCCTGCTGCTCGCAATCCCAATGATTGCCGCATCCCAGATTGCGCCGGCTGATGCGCCGGCTCAGGATGCCTCCCCCACCGAATCCAACCACGATTTCCGATACACCCTCACCGTCATCGACGACGCTACGTTCTACCCCAACCTCATCCCGCCCCTGCCGGCGCAAGCAAGCCCATTCCTTCACGATCCCTCGGTAACCCTGTTCCAGGATCAGCTGCTCCTCGAGCCTTCGTTCACTTTCCGCT
>CAYWMR010000349.1:0-5687 GCA_964458965.1 uncultured Occallatibacter sp.
ACCCCGATCCGCCTCGGGCTTGTCCACTTCGACCGGGATGCGATGCGCGTTCGCCCAAGCGTCCTGCCGGATGCCCGTCACCGTCCAGGAGACTTCGACATTCGGCTTGTCCGTCTTGATGGCAAAACTGTTTTGGTTCATCTTCGAAGCTACAATGGCCTGGGCGAACTGACCGATCACAGTGAGTTGATAGCGGAAGTCGCTATTCAGCGACTCAAACCATTCCGGCATGGTAACCACGGCATTCCCGGCGCGATCCGTTGTGACATTGCCGTTGTATATGTTCATCATGTCAGGCGACTCCACAAACGAATGGTACAGATACTTGTTGGCCGGATCGACGGGGTCATCGATCTTGAATGACCCACCCGCCTTGGACAGATTGCCCACAACCTCGACGTAGCCATCAAAATAGCCGGCCAGCCCTCCCTTCGCGGGCGGGCAGTCCACCTCGTAGAAATAATCCAGCGAAGCAGTGCAACTGTTGTAGGCGAGGATACCTATGCCGTCGCCAGGGTAGGCCCGCAAACCGTCGCCGCCGCTATAGCCATCACCCACGGTGCCGCCGCCGTTGAATTCGCCACCCGGACCGGCCCACTGCCAGTAGTAGTCGATCTGGCCGCCGTTGCCCACCACGCCCTGGCCGCCGTTACCGGCAGTTCCTTGAATTCCAGTGGACTCCGGCTGCATTCCCTGCCCGGTTACCCCGGTCGTACCGCCGCCACCGGCGATGCCAATTGCGTAATATCCGCTGTCCATCACCGAAAAATCGGTGACGCTATTGCCCGAATCCAAAGTCGCGTCGTATGGCAGAGTCAACGTGCCTGCTGGACCCTGAGGGCCCGCCGGACCCTGTGCGCCGGTAGCACCGGCGGGACCCGTCGCTCCCGTGTTTCCTGTCAGTCCTGGGGCTCCTACTGGTCCTGCCGGACCCATAAGACCTATCGGGCCCGCCGGACCTTGTTGGCCTGCTGCTCCCGGAGTGCCAGCCGGACCCGTAGCACCTGCCGGACCGACAGCCCCCGCTGGGCCAGCCGGACCCGTAGCACCCTTTGGACCCGTAGATCCCGTAAGACCCATAGGTCCTATCGGACCTTGTGGGCCTGTTGCACCCGCTGGTCCTGCTGGCCCCTCCGGGCCTGCGGCGCCAATTGTAACGGAGAGGTTCGCCGTGGATTTTGCGTCCACCTGAAGGTGATAGGTTCCGGGTTGCAGGTTTGCCGGAAGGGTGGCGACGACTTCGGTGTTGCTGAAGTTCGTGACAGCCAGTTGATCGCCCTCAAACAAGACCTTCGGCGCGCCGCCGCCTTTCTCCAGGTCTGTGCCTTTGATGGTGATGGTGTGTAGATTTGAACTTGCCTCCGCGCTCAATATATCGGTCTGCGCGTGGGCCACACCCGCCACCAGAAGCATCGCGCAAAATGCGATGCCCCTACCCAGCAGGGAAAGACGCCTACTGCTTGAACGTTGTGTCATTGTCTTAGCCTCGACCTCCTGTTTCGGCCCCTAAAATCGAAAACGCATGCAATCGGTTTCTCCAACAATTCTCCGTGCTCCCTGGTTCTCGACAATTCCTTCCGCATGGTGGGCTACCGGTTGTTACTTTGCCCGCAAAACGCCACTTAGACCGTGCTCAACATCGTGGCGAACCGTGTGGAAGACCTGTGTCGCTGGCCAACTCCATCGATCGAATCGCGCTGGTCAACGCTTCTGAGAGAGCCGGGCAACTGTGGGAATTCGACTGGCCTTAAGCTAAGGCCAAAATCGGTTTTCGGAAGCCCGTTAGCATCTGTAGAAGTTGTCGCCAACCAATTCGGAATGTGACGGCGGTTATCAAATAAACTTCAAATTCCGCAATCGCCAGGGGTGCAAAGCGATTTCATTGGGGGGTCGCCGTCAACTCGGACATTACAGCCACGATGTGGGCTCGCATTTCGATTCGGGTTCCGGAATTCCATGCGCGGTGCAAAGAATCTCCACCCGTGATTTGCCCGTCTTACACGTATTCCGTCGTATTCAGGCTCCCATGAAGTCTTCTAAGCAGTTGTAAGCACAACTTATTAGCGCCTTGAAAAGGTAGGCGTCGGCGGTTCAATCCCGCCTCCGGCAACCACATTCTAAAGTAGTTAACCGTAAATCATTGAAATGCACTCACCCACAGTCGCCGCTCCATTGGAACCTGAGCCGAATTGCAACATCTTTGCACTGCGTTGCGCGTAGAATCTGGGCTTGTCTATTCTTGGGCTGGGAGGTTCAGCATCCTGCGCGCACCCAACCACCCGACCAGAAGCCAAATTGGGGTGCGAGAACCTTCGTCTTTTCCCCAGGGCAGACCTTGGGATAGAGTGCTGCTTGAAGGATGTAGCCAGTTTCGCCGATCTATATATCGAATGATCCGCAAATCAATCGCGCTCGCTCTCTTCCTTCTGGGACTACACCCGGAGATTGTCTGTGCGCAGGAGTATAGTTTTCACTATCTTGGCGTCTCAGAGGGCCTGAATAACCTGGCGGTGCGCCGCATCTACCAGGACCACGCTGGCTTCATCTGGGTGAGCACTGAGAATGGCATTTTCAGGTACGACGGGGAACGGTTTGAGGCCTTTGGGCCGGACCAGGGGATTCCGTCGAATTCCAGCGCGGCGTTTGGCACAGCGCCGGATGGATCTCTGCTGGTTGGGGGAGACTTTGGCTTGTTCCACCTGACGGGCAACCGTTTTCAGGAGCTTAAAGGCCAATTCAAGATCGTCAGTTGGGCGCAAGGTATCCAGTCGGATGGGAAGGGGCACACCTACCTGGGAACAGAAACGGGCCTGCAAGAGCTTTCATCCAACCCCGAACGCGGAAGGCCAGGGCAAGGTGAATTTGCGGCGCGCTTGCTGCCCCAGCCTCCGGGGACCTCGGGGCCGGCCGCGTCAGGCATTTTCGTGGATGGGGATACCCTCTGGTACGGCTGCGGACATGAACTGTGCCGCGTCAACTCCGCCGGTACCACGGTATATGGGAGAGAGAGCGGACTGCCGGATCGCGATGCGCAGGTCATCTTGAAAGACCGGGAAGGAAACCTCTGGGTGCGCTCGAGATATGAAGGCGTGTTTGAGTTACGGATGGGTCGCGCTAGCTTTGAACGCCCAGATCCCCCCGTCCCAGGGAGAACGTTCGGAGGCACCCCGGCCATCGATGCGGACGGGCGCGTTCTGCTCCCATCGTCAGATGGATTGCTGATTTTGAACGAGAAAGGCTGGCAGAAGGTCGACCGTTCGATGGGGCTTCGAGGAACCGTGTACGCGGCTTTCGAAGACCGGCAGCATTCGCTTTGGGTTGGGCTGGCCGGCCGTGGCCTGGCCCAGTGGCGAGGATACCGCGAGTGGGAAAGCTATTCAACAGCGAGCGGGCTGGGCAGCGACATTGTGTACGAGATCTTGCCTCAAAACGATGGGTCGCTATGGGTGGGAACCGAATCGGGGTTATTTCTCGGAGAGCGCCGGCAATCCGGTATTCAGTGGAAGCGCGTTGCCGCCCTGGGCAGCTCGCCGGCGCACAGTCTTCAAATGGATTCGGGCGGGAATGTCTGGATCGGGACGGAAACAAAAGGCGTTGCCCGCCTCGACGTTCTTGCCGGGAGTGTGGAGTGGTTTGGGGAGAATCAGGGCCTTGCGGGAAAGGCGGCGTATACCGTCCGTTTCGATCGGGAACACCGGTTGTGGGTCGCCACAGAGGCAGGACTGTTCATGTCCCTGCCGCCGTACCAGAGGTTCTCCCGAGTTACCGAATTGCCGGCGACACGCATTTGGGCGGTGGCACAGGGGACGGACGGAACCATCTGGGCAGGAGGCGCAGGCGGCCTATTCCAATTCGCAGCCGGGCATTGGTCCACGCGGACGCGTGCCGATGGCTTGAGCAATCAGGAAGTGCTGTCCCTTGGCGCTGGCGAAAATGGCACCATGTGGGTGGGCTATCGATATGGAGGCGGGATCGACCGCATTCATCCCAAGCCAGATGGGCAAGGCGTCACAATCGAGAAAGGCGTGCAGCGGCCAGGAAGCGACGGGCTGGTTTACTTTCTGGACTTCGACGCGTCGGGGCGGCTTTGGGTGGGGACCGAAAGAGGCGTGGACATGTGGGACGGCTCCCGCTGGAGCCACTATGACACCAGCGACGGGCTGGCTTGGGATGACTGCAACCTGAACTCATTCGCAGAAACAGCCGACGGAACAATCTGGATTGGAACCAGCGGCGGACTTTCCCGCTTCAAGCCGATAAGCTACGGCTCTTCGCAGGCTCCTGAAGTCGTCTTTACCAGGCTCTTTATGGGGCGGACGGATGTTTCGGGGCTGAGCAATCCATCGTTCAGAGCCCCGTCGAACTCCCTGATTGCGCGATACTCGGTGCCCAATGCTCCACGCGAAAATGAGATCGTGTTCCGCTACCGTCTGGAGGGTGCCAATTCAGCATGGACCGAAACTGCTCAACGAGAACTACAGTTTGCAAAACTGGCGCCAGGCGAGTATCGGCTGGAGGTGGAAGCGCAGGACGGGTTCGGCGTGTGGAGCGCCTACAGAGCTGAATTCCCATTCCGAATTCTGACGCCGTGGTATTGGAGCTGGTGGTTTATCTCGTTTTGCGCGCTGATTCCGCTTTCGGTGGTGATGGTCACAATTCGGGTTCGAATGGTTGGCGCCAGGAAAAGGGAGCTCGAATTGGTGCGGCTGGTGGAAGAGAAAACGGTGGATCTGCAGCGTGCCAACGATGAGCTTTCGCGGCTGTCTTACACCGATTCGTTGACCGGGCTGGCAAACCGGCGAATCTTCGATCAGACACTTGAAAAGGAGTGCGCACGGATGAAAAGAACCGGCTGTGCGCTATCGCTGCTGATGCTGGACGTGGACCGCTTCAAGGCCCTTAACGATTCGGAAGGGCATCAGCGCGGCGATGAGTACTTGACGTTGCTTGCTGCACAGTTGACCGCGAATATCAGGCGCAAATCGGATTTGGTCGCACGCTACGGAGGCGAAGAGTTCGCCGTGATTCTTCCGGAAAGCAGCGAAACCGCGGCTCTGGCTATCGCGGAGTCAATGCGGTTGGCGATCGAGTTTCTGGCTCTCCAGCAGCCTGCCTCGAAAGTGCTTCCCTACCTGACCATCAGCGCGGGAGTTGTCACAGCCCAGGGATGGACTAGCCCGGAACTGTTGATCGCCGCCGCCGATCAGGCGCTCTATGCCGCGAAGCGCTCCGGGCGGAATCGAGTGGTTGTTGCTCCATTGGCCGGGATCCACCCGAATGAGGAAGATCCTGCTGCGGTCAACCCCTCTTGAGGGCAGTTCGGCGACCGTTGCGCGCAGACGCTGACTGCACCCGAACTACCCTGTACTGCAGTTGCAAATCGGAAAATACGGTGGGAGCAGGGGGTTTCAACCCCCTGAAACCGAGCAAAACAGCGCGGCCTTTAGGCCCGGGCTTTTCACCCTTGCCGGGATGTGCAGCCAACACAACTGTGATACTAGCAACGGCAGTTCTATCTCGCTCCCTTGCAGCGTGTCCCCTGAAATCGGTAGGATGTCCGGCATATGGGAGGTCCCATGAATCGCCGCGAATTCTCCGTACTGCTCCCTTTGCTGGCTGCCGCCCCGGCACTTGCGCCTACCGCCAATGCGCAGGCTGCCGCGTCTCAACCGGCAGCCGCACCCACT
>CAYWMR010000350.1:0-5675 GCA_964458965.1 uncultured Occallatibacter sp.
GCGGGACTCTTGGACGAGCAGCCAATGCCGCTCATCTTCATCACCCGCTCCGGCTGCACGCCCATCTCGAACATGGCGTCGATAATGCGTTCGGAAATGGAGTTGTGCCCGCAGCCCGCGCACAGCGTGCTCTTGTTGCCGCGATACTCAATTACCGGAAGGCCGATGTGATTTAGTTTGGGGCCGGGTGCTGTTGTGGTTGCCATTTACAGGCCCTCCTTGGTTACGAATTCTTCCGTGATGGTTTGGGCGTCGATCGGCAACCCGTTGTAGTGCAGAATGCTGCGCAGCTTGGTCACCTGGTCGGCTGGAATATCCAGCTTCAGCAGGCTTGCCAACTGCGCGTCGCGGTCCTGTTCCACCACGTATACGCGCTCGTGCGAGGCGATAAAGTCGTGAATTTCGTGGGCAAACGGAAAGGCCCGGATGCGCATGTAATCCACACGCTGGCCATATTCCCGCTCAATCTGGTCCAGGCTTTCCCGCAGCGCAAAGTCGGTGCTTCCGTACGCCAGGAACCCTATCTTCGAAGCGCCGTTCTTGAATGAAACGGGGCCGGGAACCAGGGTGCGAGCCGACTCGAACTTGCGCAACAGGCGTTCCATCACTACAACGTATTCGTCCGGCTTCTCGGTGTATCCCGCCGCATCGTTGTGTCCCGAGCCGCGAGTAAAATAAGCGGCCTTGGGGTGGTCCGTTCCGGGCAGCGTGCGCCAGCCGATCGCGTCGCCATCGACATCGCGGTAGCGGGCAAATCCGCCCAGCTTATCCAAATCTTCTTTGGTCAGCACCTTGCCGCGGTCCAGCGGCTTGTCGGGATATTGGAATGGCTCCGACATCCAGTTATTCATGCCCAGGTCGAGATCGCTGAGCACAAAAACCGGCGTCTGCAGCCTCTCGGCCAGGTCAAAGGCGCCGTAGCCAAACTCAAAGCACTCCTTCACCGAGCCGGGCAGCAGAATCACATGCTTGGTGTCGCCGTGGGAAAGAAACGCCACCGGCAAAAGGTCGGCCTGAGAGGTGCGCGTGGGCATGCCCGTCGAGGGCCCGGTCCGCTGCACATCGAAGATTACGCCGGGAATCTCGGCATAGTAGCCCAGCCCCGAAAACTCGGCCATCAGCGAGATTCCGGGCCCTGAGGTCGCGGTCATCGCACGCGCGCCGGCCCAGCCCGCTCCCAGCACCATGCCTATGGCAGCCAGTTCGTCCTCAGCCTGCACCACGGCATAGGTTGCCTTGCCTTCCGCGGTAACGCGCAGCTTCTTCAGCAGGTCGGTGGTTGCTTCCACCACCGATGTGGAGGGAGTAATGGGATACCACGCAACCACCGTTACGCCGGCAAACACCGCGCCCATTCCGGCCGCCGCGTTGCCATCGATAATGATTTTGCCCGCCGTTTGATTAATCCGCTCAATAAAGTACGGATCCTGCTTGGTGAGCTTCTCCTGGGCGTAATCGAAGCCGGCCTTCACCGCGCCGAAGTTCAGATCGAAAACCTTCTGCTTCTTGGCAAACTGCTTGCGCAGGCCGCTCTCCACCACGCCAAGGTCGATCGAAAGTATCTGCGCCACAGCGCCTACGTACACCATGTTCCTTACCAGCTTGCGCAGCTTGGCCTCAGCGCAAACGGCGGCCGTAATCTTGTCGAACGGCACCGGGTAAAAAACCACATCGTCGCGATACTGCTTCAGATTCAGGCTCTCTTCGTAGATGGCAACGCCGCCCGAGGCCAGCCCCAGCACGTCTTGCCTGGCGGTTTCTGGATTCAGCGACACCAGCACCTCAGCCGCGCGCTTGCGAGCTACGTATTCATCCTTGCTGGCGCGGATGGTGTACCAGGTGGGCAGGCCCGCGATGTTCGACGGAAAGAGGTTTTTGCCGCTGACGGGTACGCCCATTCCGAAAATGCTCTTCAACAGAACACTGTTGGCAGATTGCGATCCGGAGCCGTTCACGGTCGCCACGTTGATGCTGAAGTCGTTTACGACGCGCTCTCGCACGCCAATTGCGCCCTCTAATTGACCAAGGGCCAGGTCACCAGTCGCCATTTGGCGGATTCCTTTCGACGTCCTCTGGACAGAGTCGATCATTCTTCAGATGTGATTATAGTCACTTTGAAGTCTCAGCGTCCCGAAACCACACCAAAGTGTTACCCCTTTGAGTCCCACTAAATGGGAACAGATCGGTGTCAATCCAGAATCGTGAACGACATTAGCAGAAACCCCGGCAGGCGGGAAATGTTTCCGTCCGTTCCCAGCCAGTTCTGGGTCATTCTATAGGGAATTTACGGCGTAATTTATTGATTTACATACGTCTACAGTCGGAGTCTCGCATTCTCAATTTTGTCCAGTAAAAGGTTCGGCCCGCCGGCAACAGCGCCGGATGTACCGGCTAAGATTGCCGCTACGCTGTCGCATCGCACTTGCCTGACGAGGCAGGCTATCCATCGAGCGACGATCGACACGAGTTGAGTACCATGCGTCACAATGAATCTGCGCGGGCCACTCAATAGGGTGAGAAAAACTTGTCGCGCCAAATCGCGGCAGGCGGGCGTATACTGGCGCGGAGCCGAGACAGCTTATCGTTTTCCCGTTGCCCCATACCCCCGCGCTGCGCAAGCGGGTCGGCCCATTTGCCGCACAGCGCCAGCAACTGAGTGTCACTTGTCGCCAGTCTCGCGCCGGAGTTCCGCATGAAGTTCTCTTCGACCGCCCGCCGCTTGTTGCCCGAAGTTGGCCTGCTGCTGTGCGGAATTGCACTGGGCGTCGTTCTGGCTGACTCCATTGCTCATGTGATCCGCCTGCAGGAGGGCCGGGCCGAGCTCATGGACTATGCGCAGCGTCTGGTCACGGCCGGAGATCTGCTCGGCGAAGAAGACACGCAAGCCATTGTCGCCGTGTCAAACGACCATTTGCCTTTTTGCTCCGATCAGGAAATCGAGTTCCTGCGCAACTACGTCTTCCACTCCGCCCATATTCGCGATCTGGGCCACACCAAAGACGGAAAGCTCTACTGCTCGGCGGGTGTGGGCAGGCTCGCCGTGCCTGCGCCCGCGCTTGCGCCTGATATTTCAACCGGCGGATTGAAGCTCAACCTTAGCGCTCCGTTGAGCATCTCATCGAAAACAATAGGCTTCGTGGTTGAAAAGAACAATGTGGCGCTGGTCCTGAATCCCGACGCCATCCAGAACTTCGAGGAGCCTCCGAAGTTCTTCTCCGGCTTCCTCTACGACAGGCAGGCCAACAACCTGAAACAGACCTTCGGCCCGCCCGTCCCGCTGAGCACGGAGGAGCTGGTTGCGGGCAAACTGGTCGAACGCGACGGCGTGTTCTATCAGCCGCTGTGCTCGGAAACCTCTCTGGTGTGCCAGGTTGCCGCCGAGTCCCGCGTCGATGTGCTGGCCCGCAAAGGATTTCTCCTCGTGGGATTCCTCATTGGCGGCGCGCTGCTGGGCATTGCGTTGGCCTTGATCCTGATCCTGTTTCTCCATCGCCAGCGCTCGCTTGAGGCACAGTTGCACCGTGCCATTCGCAAGTCCGCACTGACGGTTGCATACCAGCCCATAGTCAATTTGCAAACAGGCCGTATTGTCGGCGCCGAGGCTCTGGCGCGGTGGGTCGATGAATCCGGAAAACTGGTCAGGCCCGAAATCTTTGTCACCCTCGCGGAGGACGGCGGCTATGTCAGCAAAATCACCCGACTGGTTCTGAAGAAGGCAATTGAAGAGATGTGCGATGTGCTGGCGGCGGGCGGTTTCCGGATCACGCTGAACATCACGCCGGAAGATCTGCGCGACCGCAAATTCTTCGATCTCCTTCAGCACTGCATGCAATCGTCAGGCGTGCATCCAGCGGCGGTCGGCCTGGAGTTGACCGAGCGCTCCACAGCCGACCAGTTGGTCGCCATCCAGGCCATCGGCGAGCTGCGCCAGGCCGGACACATGGTCTACATCGACGACTTCGGCACCGGCTACTCGAGTCTCTCTTACCTTCATCGCCTGGCCGCAGACGCCATCAAGATGGACCGCAGCTTTACGCAAACGGTGGGCACAGAGGCGGTGACAGCATCGGTTGTGCCGCTGATTTTGAATATGGCCCGGCAGCTTGGATTGATGGTAGTGGTGGAAGGAATTGAGAACAGCGCACAGGAGGCGTATTTCCGCAACGCCGGCGCAGGCATCCTCGGCCAGGGGTGGTATTTCGGCCGGCCCATGGGAGCAGATCAGTTGAAGGCACTGCTTTGGGAAAAGGCGAATTGAGCAGGTTGGGCGTGTTTGGCACGACCTGAGCCGTGGCCTTTCAAAAATGCACAAACGACCACCTTTGAGAATCTCAAAAGAGCTTCATTCCGGCGCATGAATAGGATCTGACGGTTTTCTGCTGCCACGAAGAGTCGCATCTATCTCAGCAACAATCAAAGCGACCGCCTGCATAAGGGTCTGGGTTGCAGTGTCGATCACGAGGTGTTGCCGGTCCCAATGTTGGTAATCTCTCGTTATAACTTCCTGCCATGTCGGTACGCGATGGCCTGGAATATCTGGCGCTCTCGTTTCAACCCTGCGTTGGTGTTCAGCAATATCGGAGCATTTGATCTCAACTTCGATTGCTTCATGGTGAGCTGCCTTCGCGATGGAAAGCCAAAGGTCGCGTGTAAGCGGAATTGGATTGACTGAATCGGCGATGACAGTCCGTCCAACGAGGAGATTGTCTTCAGCAACGGCATATCCTATCCGGTAACCAGCATCGTTCATCGGCCCTGGCAATAATCCAGAGTTTCTCAGGGCCTGCTCGATGGAATCGATCCGCACATGCACGGCTTTGAGTTGCCGGGCTAGTTCCCGTGCAATCGTTGTCTTTCCGGTTCCAGGAAGACCGCTGAGGATAACAAGCATACTCAGACGATATGCACTCCATGCGGCTTTCCGCAACAGGGTGCAAAGCTTGCCATCGGTGCGGCGGAGATCCCTAGAACTTCACCGTTGGTGCATTCCGCGCACCTGCGCTAGCCTCGAAATAAGCCTCGTTCGGATGGAACCCCAGCACTCCCGCCCACAAGCTGGTCGGAAACTGGCGAACATACGTGTTGTAATCGCGCAGCGTGTCGTTGTACGTGCGGCGCGAGACCTTGATGCGATTCTCCGTGCCCGCCAACTCGTCTTGCAGGCGTATGAATTCCTCGTTCGATTTCAATTGAGGATAGTTCTCAGTGAGCAGCAGCAAACGGCCCAGCGCTGAGTCCAATTGCCCGTTTGCCTGGATCTTCGCCGAAGTTCCCTGTGCATTCAACATGCCCGCGCGCGCATTGGCAATGTCGCCGAAGACAGTACTTTCTTCCTTGGTGAAACCCTTCACCGTCTCCACCAGGTTGGGAATCAGGTCTGCGCGCCGCTGCAAATCCGCGTCCACATTCGACCAGGCATTCTTCACCGCCTCGTCCTTGGCCACCAACTGATTTTGCGTGCTCTTAAAGCTGCCATAGACAAATAGCGCCGCAAGCACGAAAACGCCGACAACGCCCAGAAAAATCATCATTCCCTTGCCCATACAGTCCTTTTCTCCTCCGGTCCGCCGCGGCGAACCCCTTCCCAAAATCTGAGACTCCAACAACAAAACTCCATCCGCTATGCCCTATTCCCTAATCCCTGCCTTACCAATCCCCACCTGCTCCACCTCCGC
>CAYWMR010000351.1:0-5672 GCA_964458965.1 uncultured Occallatibacter sp.
GCTCCTGATGAACACGGGCAATTTCACCGCGCCCCTACAGGGCGCGAGGCTGATTTTGGGCTTGTACCCAGGACTGCGCTTCGCTTGTCCTGGGCTATTATCCTTCGGCCCCTCCGGGGCGTTTTTTTACAATGCGGAATGTTCATTTCAGGCGTAACCCGCTGAAGGCGGGTCAAGGTGCTCCCTATGAACACGGGCCATTTCACCGCACCCCTACAGGGCGCTAGGCTGATTTTGGGCTTGTACCCAGGACTGCGCTTCGCTTGTCCTGGGCTATTATCCTTCGGCCCCTCCGGGGCGTTTTTTTACAGTGCGGAATGTTCATTTCAGGCGTAACCCGCTGAAGGCAGGTCAAGATGCTCAGGATGCCAGGTATTAATAAAGAACTTAATGCTGATGGAGCTACTTTGCCGGGACAGCGGAGGACGCACGCACCAGAATTGCAGAATTGTTGTCGGTGTAGGCGACCTTCCACTCATGCATCAGGGGCAGAATCAGAACCATGGAAGAGTTCCGGCTCAGGACGCAGAAGTTCACCTTGTATTTATCCGGCAATAGATTCGGGTCGGTATGCATCAATGCCCAGTTCCCATACTCGGCGAGGAAGCGTGACCACTCGTACATATCTGTTCGGCCGTCCATCGCCACCGGATACTCCGGCGCTGCCCAGATGAGATACCCTCCGAAACCGTAATCGTTCAACATGGGCCCGGACAGGTGATTCGCCCTAAGGAACTCGACGGCTTTGACGGGGCTGCTTTCTTCCACCTGCCTGGCCAGGTTGCCGGCGCTGGGAAACGCGAGGCACAGGGCCCCCAGCGCCATTCCCATCACTACCGCATTGGGCCAAATGCTATCTTCGCTGGGATCGTAGTTTTCCCATGACGTTGAAAGCTGACGGGAGAGAATGGGAGCGGCCAGAATGCCGAAGATTGACAGCATGCGTATATGGCCGAAGGCCAGCCATGCGCCGATCGCCAGCAGAATCAGCTCATCCCAGTAGAGCTCTGTGCGGCGGGCGGCCGCGGGCAAAAAACAGATCAGAAGTACTCCCAGCAACCCAACGCCGCGAACATCGGTCATTTCGAGCGGCGCCCACTCTGCAACCTGGCTGAAGAGTATGGGCATATTCAGCATGGTGTCGAAGGGATACAGGATTTGCTTGATGCCAACGGGATTGAGGAACAGCGCGGCAACGGAGAGTAGCAGCGCCAGTGCAAAGAAGCCGCGGCAGCGCGGGCTCAATGGCCGGGATACCAGAGGACCGGTCTCGACGCGCAAAAAGGAACTGAAGAGGAAGACACACGCCACCGCGATTCCGAGCATGAAGGATCCATGGCAGTTGATCCATACCGCGAACAGCACCGGCAATAAGAGAAACCAGCGCGGATTGCGCGTTTGTCCAAGGTGAATCAGGGCCAGTTCGGCGATCAGAAGGAGGTAGGCGAAGGATTGCGGGCGAATGGCAAAGCCGATGGTCCCGAAGAACCAGATGGCCATTGCGCCGGCAAAGGCCACTTTGGCGTTTCGCGAGTAAAGCCGGCAAAGCAGATAACCGGAGACAAGGAGAGCCGAGGCCAGAAGGCACAGCAGCAGCATGAGGCCGGAAAAACCACCCCATCTGTAGGCGCTGTAAATGGCCAACTGTGAAAGCCACTCCTGTGGCACAAGAGCCTGATGGTTGCTGGTGTAGGAGAAGATATCGGCAAGCGGAATCGTGTGGGTGGTGAAGATAATCTCGCCATTCTTGAGGTGCCACCACATATCGGGGTCGTCGAAGCGCGACCTTACGGTGAACACGGCAAGGGCACAGAGGAGGCAACAGAGCATCGAAGGGAACGAGAACACCCGATGCAGAATCCTCACAGGCATGGTTGCGGCCTTTTCCGGGGCGATCGCGGATTCGGTGCTCAGGCGGTGACCCGCTTGCCCAGATCACTCTCGAAGAGCGGCTCCGGCTCGGCAAGCCGGATCAACCGGTGCAGGTAGGCCCTGGAGATGCAAAGGCTTCGGGCGGCCAGCGTCTTGTTGCCGTTGTTTTCGCGGACAGCCGAAACCGCCAGTTTGACCTTGTAGTCGCGAAGCTGCCGTTCAAAAGAATTGACGGGCTGATAGTCTGCAATATTTACAACATCGTCAAGATCGGCGCCGTCGTCCTCCTGGATGTGCAGGGTCAGGTCTTCGGGGCGAATGTTCGTTTCAGTAGCCAGAATGATGGCCCTCTGAATCACGTTTTCCAGTTCGCGCACGTTTCCGGGCCACGGATAGTCCTGGAGCATGGTGAGGGCTTCCGGATCGATATCCTCCATTGGCTTTTGAAACATCTCGGAGTAGCGGCGGAGAAAATGCCGTGCAATGGTGGGAATATCTTCCGGATGATCCTGGAGCGGAGGCGCTTCGATGCGCATGACGTTAATGCGGTAGAAAAGATCCTGGCGGAATTTGCCCTCGGCTACCAGCTTGTCAAGATCCTGGTGCGTGGCGAAGATCAGCCGCGCCCGCAAGGGGATGAGCCGGCTGCTGCCGAGGCGGCTGAACTCCATCTGTTGCAGCACTCGCAGCAGCTTGACCTGCGTAAACAGACTCAGGTCCCCGATTTCATCGAGGAAGAGCGTTCCGTCACCGGCCTGTTCGAAGTAACCTTCGCGCGATCCCACGGTTCCGGTAAAGGCGCCCTTTTCATGTCCGAACAGTTCCGCCTCAATCAGCGTTTCAGGGATTGCGCCACACGAAACAGCAACAAAGGGACGGTTGGAACGGGATCCGAGATTGTGAATGGCGCGGGCTATGAGTTCCTTGCCGGTGCCGCTTTCGCCAGTTACCAGCACCGAGGCATTCAGGTTGGTTACCCGGCGCACAAGCTGAAAAACGCGCTGCATTTGCGCACTGTTCCCGAGCAACTGGTCGCAAGCGGCTGCTTTCTCGAGGGGACGCTGAACGGGCTGCACTGGCTGCTTGATCAAGGAGGAGGGTTCGAACGCCCGGCCGAGCAAGGTCTTGATATCGCGAATCGAGGGCGGCTTGCGACAGTAGCCGAGAGCTCCCAGATCGACCAACTCCTGCGCGGTCAAACGAAGCGAGTCGTCGGCCAGCACCACAGAGGGAATATTGGTTGCGATCAGACGCCGGGAGAATTCGATTCTGTCCTGAAACGACTCTCGATGCGAGTTCAGATCGAGAATCAAGACATCGCATGCGCCGGAGGAAAGCAACATGCTCATTCCAGCTTCATCGGACTCCAGTGCGACCTGGAATTCCTTCCCGAGCGTGGAGGAAAGCAGCGGGTGAAGAGTACGGTCTTCCGAATAGAGCCCGATTTTGATCATATCTGGGAGAACTCTTTCATGGCTTTCCGCCAGGCGCCGTCCCGGGCGAAACGATCGGTTGTCATCATGATCCTGATTCCGGCCGACTATGGCAATGCCACCTTGGCGTTATATGTCAGGTGTGACAACAAAGCAGAGATTGCGTGGCGGGCTACCATGGCGTGCCGACACACAGCCAACCGAATCCCGCGCAATTGGGAAAAGCCAGTGAGTACCTTTGGGGGAAAGGCGCGCCAGAGCTTTGAGCGGTTCGTATGAACGAGGTTAGTGCCTCAACTGTGCCACGTCAATGCCACCTTTGTAATATGGCCTACATAGTGCCATTACTGTAAACACTAGAACAGGGTCTAAAAGGAAATGGCGAGCGGGGATTGCCGGACTCCGGCCATCGCCTGGACGTTCCGGCACTGGTCAACACTCTTGTTAACGCATTTAGCTTGAGCAAGATGCGCGGCAGAGATCGAAAAACAATAGTGCCGGCGAGGGGGCAAAAGAGGGGCGAAAGTGAGTATTGCAAGAACAGAATTGCTCCCTCATGGGGTACTGTAGTAACGTTACGATAGGTACCATTGATTTTCTGCAAATTTGGAGGGGGTGGCGCTCCTGTTGCATCGTTTTCTCCTCGAGTGGCACTACAATTGCAGCAATTGTTGGGGCAGTGTCGGTCACGGACAGGAGGCGTCTCGAGCAGTTGGAGGGGATCCGGCGGGGAGGGTGAGCGATCAAGCCGCGATGGTAACGGACTCGGTTCAGCCAATGCCAATCGATCGATTGTGCGCTTTTCATCGACGGCCTGGAACTTGTAATCTCGTACATTATCCGGCTTCGCAATCCTGGCAGTCCCGCTTGATTGACGGAGGGTGTAGTCTGAGACGGTGTATACACTCCGCTTCACTGAACAAAGGGGCTCGTAAACATTCGTGTACACGGGAATAGGATGAGCGTCGTTAAGCAACTGAATTCACGTTGGTTTGCCTCAAGAGAATTGGCGGTGAGAAGTTTTGAGGGAAGCGCATGGAAATCCGGAGGGGGAAGGGCATGGGGGTCCATTCGTTCGCTTGGTGGCCGACACTGATGGTACTGGCCGTGGCGACATTCACGGATCTGCGCAGCCGGCGGATTCCGAACTGGCTGGTTCTGCCTTTTCTAGTGGCGGGAATCGCGGCCTCTGGATGGCTTCATGGGTGGCACGGAATCGGGCTAAGCTTCGCCGGGCTGGGACTCGGCCTGCTGATTTACGGCGTACTTTTCTTTATGGGCGGGATGGGCGCAGGCGATGTGAAACTTTGCGCGGCACTCGGGGCGTGGATTTGGCCGCACCAGTTGCTGCTTTCGCTGGTATTCACAGCCATGGCAGGGGGAGTTATGGTCCTTGTCTGGCTGGTGTTTTTTGTTTACTTGAAAAAGGCCATCAAGGCGATGCGCAAACGTGGCGTCGCCGGAGAAGGCCCAGTGAGTGGGAATTCCGAACCGGTTGAAATGGATCCGCTGAAGCGTAAAATGCCTTATGCCCCCGCCATCGCCGTTGGAACGCTGCTATCGTTTTTTGCAATTCCACGTTGAAAGCTGGGAAGTACGCAATGGAGAGCACCAATTTTCGGTTTGAAGAAGTTGATCCACCGGGAAGACTGAAGGCAAAAGGGAGCAACAGAGACGCAATGTCAGACTTTTCCCCGAACCTCGATACTCAATACCCCGAATCGTTCGGCGCTGACGCAATGGTCATTGCGCTGATCGGACCAGACGAGGATCGGCGCAGTGCGGCTGTGATTGCCCTGGCCGGAACGCGCGGAACCGATGTGAGGGAGTTTTCGTTCTACCCGCCAGGTCTCGACGATGTTCCCCGGCTCCTCGAGCAGCATTACGATGTGTTCATCATCGACCTGGACAGCAACCCGGAATACGCGCTGGAACTGGTGGAGAGCATCTGTGCCAAAAGCCAGGCAACCGTGATGGTGTATTCGTCAAAGGCCGATCCGGACCTGCTGGTGCGCTGTATGAGGGCCGGAGCGCGCGAGTTTCTCACGATGCCCTTCTCGAAGGCCACCATGGCCGAGGCACTGGTGAGGGCTTCGGCACGAAGGCCGGCTGTTAAGCCCGCCAGGAAAGCCGGTGGCAAGTTGCTGGTGTTTCTGGGCGCCAAGGGCGGCTCCGGAGTCACCACTTTGGCATGCAATTTTGCGGTCGCACTGGCCCAGGATTCCGGCCAGAGCACTCTGCTGATCGATCTCGATTTGCCATTGGGAGATGCGGCGCTGAACCTCGGCATCGTAGCCGAGTATTCCACCGTCAACGCTCTTCAGGATTACGGCCGTCTGGACGGAAGTTTTCTTTCCAAGCTGCTCA
>CAYWMR010000352.1:0-5659 GCA_964458965.1 uncultured Occallatibacter sp.
CCTGGTCGAAGTTAAAGCTGGAGCCTTTTTCGATGCGCGCCACGATTCCCCCTCCTACATTGAAGTTGTCGATGAATCCAGCCTCAAGGTGCGCAATCTGGCGGTCGGCCTCATCCACCCACATGGTGCCTTGCAGCGTCTTCGACAGGTCCTGGGCCAAGCCGTGTGTCTTGGCGTCTTTGCGGCCAACGAAGTCGAAGACTATTGTGGGTCGTCCGCGAAACGATTGGCGGCGGGGGTTGCGCACATCCATCATCTCCAACACCTGGCCTATGGTGATGGTTTCTCCATTCAGTTCCTTATCGGGCGGGGTCTTTTCCGCCTTCTCCACTTCCTTTGTTACGCGCTCGGTCTCCTTCTGCGCCTCGCTGTCAGTGAGCGGCTGGCCATTCTTCTTGACCTTGCGGGCAATCGGGTGGCCATTGGCGTAGAACTGTTCGAATTCCTCGGTCTCAGTCTTCTTCACTTGTCCTTTGGAGTCGATGTCCTGCGTCGTTTGCAGAGAGGTGTAGGTGTAGTTCTCGCGCACCTTCTCAAGCTGCTGCTGGTGGTCGTGAACTTCGCGCATCAGCTCGCGGATGTCGGGCAAAGGGCGATCGATGGCCTGCTGCGCGTCTGCCAGAGGTGCCGTCGACAGAGCGAGCAGAAAACCTGCGATACAAAGAATGCATTGGGGATGCATGAGAGATTTTCCTTTGAATGGAGAGATCGTTCGGGCCAGAGCGCCGCCCCGGCGTATAGGATTGGACCCAAAGTGCCGGGAAAGGTCGCGCCCCGCGCATGTTGTGTCCTTTTGACCAGTCTGTGCAGGCCCGTTCCATCCAGTATCGTCTGAGACCCATGCCGCCCGGCGCGCAAAAAGCCGCATCCAACGGTTCAGGCGGCAATCGGGTCCGGGCTGCCGAGCCTCTGCCGGCGCAGCCCCAACACAAGGAGAGATACGGAATGCTCAAGCTCTTGGTTCACTGGCTGTTGAGTGCGCTCACTTTGCTGGTTATTTCCCATTTCCTGGCGGGCTTTCAGGTGCGCGGCCTGCAGGCGGCGCTCATCGCGGCGCTGGTCATCGGCCTGCTCAACGCGACTTTGGGCCTGGTGCTGAAGATCGTAACTTTCCCCATCACCATCATCACACTAGGCTTGTTTCTGCTTGTCATCAACGCATTGATGATCCTGCTGGCGTCCCGCCTGGTCCAAGGTTTCCACGTGACCGGATGGATTCCCGCCCTGTGGGGCGCTGTGGCGCTAGCATTGGTAGGCATCGCCGTCCACGCCGGCTCAAAGAGGGTATAGGCGCCCTCTCCGCATGAATGCTTAAATGCGTCTGAGCACGGCTACTTCGTCGCAGCCGTAACCGGCTGGGCGCCAGCCGCGCCCGGATGCACGCGCTTCACTGGCTTCTGCACTACCGGTGCGAGAGTTCTTTCTTGCACCGGCTTCACCGTTACGGGATTGGCCACCACCGGCCCATTCAGCGTATTCGGCGTCCGCATGGCTGCCGCACTTGAAAAACTTCCCGGCGCAGCTACCCGAGGCGGCATTACGATGACCCTGGCCGGCGGCGCCGGCTGAACCCGCGAGTAGACGCCCCATCCGCCGCCGGCAACCACAAACACAATCGCCGCCGCGGCCGCACTCCGCATCCATGGGCTGTCTGACTTGAGCGCCGCGGGCCACGAAAGTACCCGGGCCCGGCGCGGAGCTGCGCGCAATTCGGCCCGCACGCGATCCTCAATCCCCACAGGCGCGGGAAGCTGGGCGATCAACCGCAGCGTATCCTCTCCGGTTTCGCGTCCGGTGTCGCGATCCGCGCGGCGGGCTGCCAAGTTAATCATCGTGTTTTCTTCGGAAGGCTTCATACCAAACTCCCTGCATCATCCAGCAACTGACAACTGACAATTTACAACTGTTTACTAACCACTAACCACTAATCACTGTCTTTCATGCTTCAGCAGTCCTGCCATCAGGTTGCGCGCCCGAAACAACCGCGAGCGAACGCTGGATTCTGAGATATCGAGAACCGTGGCAATCTCCACGCTGGAAAGTTCTTCAAACGCGGACAGCATCAGCACCTGGCGCTCTTTGGCCGGCAGTTGGTCCACACAGGCAAGCACATGTGCGTGGTGCTGAGCGGCGGAGGCAATCTCCTCTGCCGACAGTCCGCTGTGGGGCAGTACGCGCGCCAGTTCGGTAACATCGTCGGTCTCCGGCCTGGTTTTGGCGCGCCGCTTCCGGTCCAGCACAATATTCCAAACAATTCGGATGAGCCATACGCGGCGATCGCGCACCTCGTCCAGCGTGTCGCGATGGCGCAGCACACGCAGGAAAGCCTCCTGCACGGCGTCTTCAGCATCGGCGGGATTGCGCAGGACAGAGAAAGCGACGCGGTAAAGGGTGCCGGCGTACTGGCTCACCAGCGCCACAAGCGTGGCTTCTTCCGCCGCAGTTTGTTCTGTTTGACTGCGGGCGTCTTGGTTCACAGCGCTGTTTGGAATCTCCATCCAACCTGCGAATACTGCCTGGCTGGTGCTCATAGTTCACCAGACGCAGGCGTTGAGGAAAATGCTCAGACGCCAAATTTTCAGCGAGCAGGAAACCGGCGCGGACGAGGAGAACCTTCCGGCTGCCTGCCTGGGCCTTCAAAACAGGCCTTCAAAAAGCGGACTACTGCTTGCCGGCCAGCTTCTGTGTGGCGATGGACGCTGCTGAGCCCTGGCCGCCATCCTTGTCAGCGTCCTTCACCTTGGCCCATAGCGTGCGTGCCTGGTCCTGCTTCCCGGACGAGGCGTACAAATCGGCCAGATCAAGCTGTGCAGAGCCGGCTGAAACGGTCTCCGAAGGCTTGGCTGCCAACGCGGTGTAGAGGTCGATAGCCTGGGAGTCCCGGCCTGTCTGGTGATAAAGTCCAGCCAAAGCCAGCTTCGCCAGGTTGGAAAGATTCCTGTCCCATGACCCTGCGGCGATCTTCAGTTCCGTCTCGGCAGGGCCGTTCTGGCCCAGTTCCCGGTCGGTAACGCCTGCGAAATAGTGGGCTTTGGCGCCCTGCGGCAGCCAGCCAAACTGCTGCGTAACCGCCGAAAACATCTTGTTGGCAGCCTGTGAGCGCTGGGCGGCCGTCGCATACTCGCCGGTCTCCGGCGGTGCGCCGGGCTGGGTGAGGGGAGCGTTGTAAATGTCGAGCGCAGCGCCCAGCGCGCTGTCGGCCGCCTCGGCGCGGTTGTTCACATAAATCAGCGCGCCTATGCCCGCCACAAGGACCGCAACTACAACAATGGTCCAACGCAAAACACCTGAGCGGTGACCGCTGACCCAGCTCATGCTGCTGGCAGTGGCCTGGGCAAACTTGTCTTTCTTGAGTGCGTGACGGGTTCTGGTATCCACGGGGTCTTTTCTTGTCCTTCGTCGAACGACTTGCAGGCGGGTCCATACAGATGGAGACACTCGCGACTGCAACCCTATCAGTCTATCAGCGCGCCAAGAGCAGCGTCCACCGGGACCCCAGGCGCGTCGATCGAGATGTTCGCCGAGACCGGCTCTTCGAGGGCCCTTCGACGAGCCCCTGCAAGCAAAGGCCGCAGATGCAGAATGCCGGAACCCCCGCCGCTTTACTTCCCCGATCCAGGGCCCCGCGAGCGCAGCGCGCGGATGCGCTCGATGGCGCTCTCCATGGCCACTGGTTCCGAGGCCGCTGACCTGCCCCTGTCAATTAGAGATTCAACAAAGTCGATGACCGGAAGGTTGTGAGCCGCAGCTTCGCGGACGATTGCGTCGGAGACAGTTACAGAGATTTGCATGTTTGGATAACCCCTGCCCAAGTTCATCGGCAGTCGGCGCAGGTTGAACAGTGACGCAGGCTATTGCCCTTCGCGCCCTGGAACGATAGGCTATCACCATGTACGAAGATTTCCACGTAGCCGACCGCTGGACCGGCGAAGACCTGCATTGCCGCTGGAAGGGCACCCTTGTGGCCATCGCCACCCGCCACGCCGACGCCGTCGACATCCGCTTCGACGTAAACGGCCGCCCCATGTGGATCGCCTTGCCGCTTACCGCCTGGAAGGAGCAGAAACTCCGCACCGGGAAGGTGATTACCGACCAGCTAGCCGCGCAGATCGCCGGCCGCTACCTTAAGCAGTTGGTCGAGGAAGGCTACGACTCGCGCCGCGAAATTTACACCATGACGGTGGACGAAGTGCTGACGCAACTCGACGCCGTCGTGGCCGAGGCTAAAGAGTTGGGCGCGATGCCGACGCTGCCGGTGATAGCGTAAAAGACGAGTTGTCAGTTGTAAGTTGTCAGTTGCGAAAGGCTCTGCAAACGCCGATTGAACTCCCCCGCTGATTTCCGAAACTTACAACCTACAACTGAAAACTTACAACTTGCTTTGTTATTCGTGCCTCAACGCTTCCATCGGCTGCACCCCCGCGGCACGGCGCGCAGGAATCCAGCTTGCCGCCAGCGCAACCGCCTGCAGAATTACCACGCCACCTATCATGGTCAGCGGATCCCACGGCTCAATCCCGTACAGCATCGTCTTCACCAGCCGCGTCAGCACGAGCGCCGCAGCCACGCCCACAACCGCCCCCGCAATCGCCAGACCTGTGCTCTCGCGCAGAACCATGCCGCGCACCTGGCCCGGCTGCGCCCCCAGCGCCAGCCGTATCCCAATCTCGTTCGTCCGATTAGCCACCGAATACGCCATCACCCCGTAAATCCCCACACAAGCCAAGGCCAATGCCAGCACGCCAAATCCCACCGTCAGCCCGGCAAACAGCCGTTCCATCTGCATATTCGCGTCAATTTGTTCCTGCTGCGTGCGGATGTCGATAATCGGCAAATCGCGATCCGCCCCCTGCACCACCTTTCGCAACGCCGGAACCAGCTCGGCGACAGGCAGCTTCGTCCGAACCGCATACGTCATCCCGCCCACCCGCGCCTGTTGTACATACGGCATAAAGAATTGCGGCGGAGCATCGTCGCGCAGATTTGCATACCGCGTGTCCGCGCATACCCCCACAATCCGCACCCATCCATCCGCGGGGTCGCCGTCTTTGAACTGCCTTCCAACAGGATTCGCATTCGGAAATCGCTTCTTCGCCAGCGCCTGGTTAATAATCGCCACCTTCTGCGATGCGGCCGTATCCTGCGGCCCAAAGCTCCGCCCGCTCACCATCGGAATCCCCATCGTCTCAAAAAAGGTATTGCCCACCAGGTTAAAGAACTCCGCGCCGCCGTGGTGGCCATTATCCGCTTCGCCCTCCGCAACAAAATCGTTGTTCTCCATGTTGCCCGCTAAATAAGGCGTCCCGGCCGGCGTCACGCCTTGCACGCCCGGCAATGCCGCAAACTCCTGCTCCAGCTTCTGGTGAAGCTTCACATCCATGCCCTTCTCATACCGCTTCGAAGGCGGAGCAATCTCGAACAGCACCAGGTGATCGGTCCTGAATCCAACATCAATCCGGTTCAACGCAATCAGGGTCCGCAAAAACAGCCCCGCACCCACCACCAGCAGCGTCGAAAGCGCAATCTGGAAAGCCACAACCGCCTTCCCGCCCAGTCCCTTGCGCCGCCGTGTCGTTGTCTGCGCGCTCTCCTTCAAACTGCTGCTCACCTCGCTGCGCGCCGCCAGCCACGCCGGAGCCAGCCCGAACACCACGCCCGT